>JANXCE010000005.1 GCA_025059715.1 Caldimicrobium sp. | reverse complement strand
ATGTATCGCCTTTGGAGTGGATTTGTTATAAATTTTACGAGAATTCCCCTCAGTCTAAAATCATATGGACTTATACACCTTATTGGAAAAGTTTAGAAGATGATTTACAATTTAATAGAGAGGGGGTTAAGAGGCGGTTGCGCAGAGCCTAAGGGCTCTGTGAGGAAAGTCCGGGCTCCATAGGGGAGGATGCCGGGTAATACCCGGAGGGAGTAATCCCTGGAAAGGGCCACAGAAAACAGACCGCCAACGGCCAGGCATGGATTGCTTGGTGCGGGCAAGGGTGAAAAGGTGGGGTAAGAGCCCACCGCAGACCTGGGTAACCAGGGCTGGCACGGTAACCCCCATCCGGAGAAAGGCCAAAGAGAGCCATGGGGTGCCCCGCCCCAAAATAAGGCTCGGGTAGGCCGCTTGAGCCTGAGGGAAACCTCAGGCCTAAGAGAAATAACCGCCCTGAAGAGCAAAAAGCTCCTCAGAACAGAACCCGGCTTACTTAACCCCCTCTCTAAATTGAATTTGTCAAACCCATTCCTCTGATAAAACATGTTCAAAAAAGCTGAGTTGGTCAAAAGTGTCCATGACCTAAAAGAATTGCCTCCCCCAAAGTTTCCAGAAATTCCTATCTTAGGTAGATCCAATGTTGGTAAATCTTCTTTTATAAATATTCTTTTTAGACAAAAAAAGTTAGCAAGAGTCTCCTCAACTCCTGGATTTACCAAAGCTCTTAATTTTTATCTCGTGGATCATAAATTCTACTTAGTAGATCTTCCAGGATATGGTTTTGCAAAGGTTTCAAAAGAAATACGAAAAAATTGGCAAAAGTTAGTGGAAGGCTATCTAAAAAGCCCAAGGGATTTTAGGCTATTCTTACTAATTTTTGACATACGAAGAATCCCTGACCATTTAGATATTATGCTCTGGCAGTTTGTCGAGTCTCTCAGAATTCCAGTAATTGTTATTCTCAACAAAGCAGATACATTATTCGAGAGAGAGATTGAAATTAAAAGGAAAACCTACCAAAATATCTTGCAAATTCCAAATTCCATTCCTGTAGTGATTTTTTCTTGCAAAAAAGACCTTGGTAGAGATACCATAAGGAACCTCTTTAAGGAAATGGAGATTTTTTCATCATAATGGAGAAAAATTATCCAAAACAAATTTCGAAAAAAAACTGGTAGAGGTTTTTATAAATCTTGCTCTTACATAATTTTGTTTTAAAGGTAAACCTTAGTTGGAGAAAAATTTCACAAATTGTGAAATTTTCAACATGCTATTTTGATCTCCTTTAATTAGATTAATCTTGCAGGCTAAGCTATAGAGTTTTGATAATTTAATTAATTAACTAAAAAAGGAGGGTGTTATGTTAACTAAGGAGCAATTGGAGAGTTATTGGGGAGAAACGCGTTTTTTGATGGTAATTGTTTTATTCTTTTGGTTTTTGGTTTCCTATTTTGCAGCTATAATATCTGATTTTCTCAATAAAATTGTAATTTTTGGTTTTCCTTTAGGTTATTATATGGGAGCTCAGGGATCCTTGATTGGATTTGTGCTTTTGATTTTAATATATGCCAAGAAAATGGATGAAATTGACGAAAAATATGGTGTAAAGGAGGAGTAACATGGCGGGAGAGACCTTTGTTGAAAGATTAAGGAAGATTTACGCTATTTATACTGGAGTCTTTTTAGCCTTTGTTATTGTGCTTGGTATAGCAGAGAAAATGGGTTTACCTGCTAAGTATATTGGTTATGCCTTTATGTTTGGAACCATTGCGGTTTATGCAGCGATAGGAATTATTTCTCGGACTGGACAATTAGCGGAATATTATGTAGCTGGTAGAAGGGTTCCTGCGGTGTTTAATGGGATGGCAACTGCTGCAGACTGGATGTCAGCAGCTTCCTTCATTGGTATGGCAGGAGCGCTATACTTACAGGGATATGATGGGTTGGCCTTCATTATGGGATGGACTGGGGGATATGTTTTATTGGCAGTCTTGATTGCCCCTTATTTGAGAAAATTTGGAAAATATACTATTCCAGATTTTCTTGAGGCAAGATATGGCGGAAAGTTTCCTAGGGCTATGGGGATTATTGCTACTATGTTAGTTTCCTTTACTTACTTAGTTGCTCAGGTAACGGGAGTGGGAATCATCACTAGTCGATTTCTTGGTTTACCTTACGAAATAGGTGTATTTTTAGGGTTAGTTGGAATTCTGGTGTGCTCCTTTTTGGGGGGTATGAGGGCGGTTACCTGGACTCAGGTTGCTCAATATATCGTATTGATTATTGCTTATATGATTCCAGCCATTGCTATATCTTACAAGCATACCGGCATTCCTATTCCTCAGATTATGTATGGTCAGGCATTAAGCACAATTCAGCAAAAACAGGAGCTCTTGAAGAATGATCCAAAAGAGATTGAGGTGCGAGAGATCTGGAAAAAGAGATCCCAGGAGTTAGAGGCTAAGATTAAGGGCTTACCAACCAGTTGGGAAGAGGGTAAGAAGGAATTAGAGGCAAAATTAGCTGCTCTACCACCAGGAGATCCCGAGAGAGCTAAAATTGAGAAGGCGCTAAAGGATTATCCTAAGAGTGCTAAGGAAGCAAAAGAGAAGTGGACCGCAGCTAAGAGACAAGCAGATGCCATGGCCAAACCTCCTAAACCTTACACTCAGCCTCCTCAAAAACCTATTGACATGATCAACTTTTTGGCCTTGACCTTTTGTCTCATGGTTGGAACCGCGGGGCTTCCTCATGTTTTGATGAGATTTTACACAACTCCTACAGTTAGGGAGGCCAGAACTTCTGCTGGTTGGGCACTCTTCTTTATTTTCCTCCTTTACTTTACTGCACCTGCCTATGCAGCCTTTGCCAGAAGCGAAGTTTTGCAAAACTTAGTAGGCACTGCTTTTGCGACGATGCCTGAATGGGTTAAAAAATGGGCAGGTGTAGGGCTGGTTAGAATAGAAGACCTCAACAAAGATGGTATTATTCAATTTGCAGAAATTATCCTACATGCAGATGCCATAGTTTTGGCTACTCCAGAAATTGCAGGCTTGCCCTATGTTATTGCAGGTTTAGTAGCTGCAGGTGGTTTAGCAGCAGCACTTTCTACAGCCGACGGTCTTTTAATTACAATGTCTAATGCCATTGCTCATGACCTTTATTATAAGATGATTAATCCCAATTTATCTCCCTCTACTCGTGTTAAAATAGGTAAGGCACTTCTTTTGATAGTTGCAGCCGCTGGTGCCTATGTAGCAAGTTTTAAGCTAGCCATTATAGTTGAGCTTGTTGCCTGGGCTTTCTCTCTTGCTGCAGCCTCATTATTTCCCGCTTTAGTCTTAGGAGTATGGGATAAGAGGATGAATAGAGCTGGTGCTATGGCGGGTATGGCTGTTGGGTTAGGAATTACCCTTTTTTATCTAATAGGCAGTAGATTTTATGGATTAGATTGGTTTGGAATTAAGACCATTTCTTCGGGTATTTTTGGCATACCCGCAAATATAATCACCGCCTTAATAGTATCCCGTCTAACCCCACCTCCTTCTAAGGAGTTGCAGGACTTTGTTGATAGTGTAAGATATCCCAAAGGCGCTGTGGGAGCAGGTGCGGAAGAGTAATGGAGCAAGTGATCAATTATACTCTTGCTTTTTTCATGTGGCTCGTCCTCGGACGAGCCCTGCTTTCTCTTTTTACAACTGATCTGGGTAATCCTATCTATGCAATCTTTTATAAATTTACCGAACCTCTCTACAAACCTTTTAGAAAAATCCTTCCCTTTGGTCATACCATTGCCATAGTGCTCACACTCCTAATTCTTCGCATTCTGGTAGTCAAATACTTTTAATATATTGAGCACATATGCTGGATGCGGAACGATTCTTAACAGAGGTTGAACCCTTTAATTCCTTGTCTGAAAGCGAAATTAGAGATTTGGTCTCATCCCTTGAGGTAGCCTATTATAAAAAGGATGAAGTTATATACCGGGAGGGGGATAAGCCTCTGAGGTATCTCTATATTATCAGAAGTGGAGTAGTAGTTTTAGAAAAAGAAGGAGAGGCTTTGGAGTATCTATATGAAGGTCATACCTTTGGATATTCCTCTCTTTTGAGTAAGGAGCCACCTTATGTAACTGCCAGATCCCTTGATAGCACGGTTGTTTTTCTTTTGCCCCAAGAGAAATTTAATATTCTATTTCGTGAAAAAAGTTTTATTAGAGAATACTTTACTAAAAAGCTATCTAAAGGACTGATCATATCCAAGGCAAGGATTACAGCTTCTTCCTTTGAACAACATATGGATAGGTCCCTTGAGGAGTTGGAACTTCGGGAGGTAATTATTTTGGAGGGTGAGAAAACGGTGCATGAGGCAGTTAAAGAGATGGTTGCTAAGGATAGCACATATGTCTTTGTTAATCTTGTTCAAGGTTTGGGAATTGTTACTGAAAGGGATGTTTTAAAAAAGGTAATAGCTCCGGGACTAGATCCACAAAAAGTTTTGTTAAGGGAGATAGCCTCCTTTCCTCTAATTTCGATAGATTCCAAGGCAAGTCTTTATGAGGCCATAGTGCTGATGGCACGTCATGGTATAAGAAAGTTGCTCGTCATTAAGGAGGGAAGCCCAGTAGGTGTATTAGAAGAAAGAGATGTCATTCTCTATGAAAGCAAGAATGCAATTACTTTAATTAAAGAAATTGATAAAGCTAAAACCATTGAAGATATCAAATATCTTTACGAACTACTAAAAGATCATGTTATAGAGCAAATTGAGCAAGGTAGTGATCC
Organism: Caldimicrobium sp.; assembly: GCA_025059715.1. Taxonomy (GTDB): domain Bacteria; phylum Desulfobacterota; class Thermodesulfobacteria; order Thermodesulfobacteriales; family Thermodesulfobacteriaceae; genus Caldimicrobium. Next base: position 76,621 of record JANXCE010000005.1, on the reverse strand, counting down.
AGAAAAATTAGCTCGCTACATATCAGAGTTAAACGATCGTTTCATGAAAAGGGCGGTATATTTTGCTTTGGAAAGGATAAGAGAAGAGCCCCAAACAACTTATTCTATTCTTGTTCTTGGAAGTGAGGGTAGGAGGGAGCAGAGTTTGAAGACCGATCAAGATAATGCCCTTATCTATCAAGATTATAAGGGGGAAAGTTTTAATGCTGCACAGTATTTTGAGAGATTTTCAGAGGAATATATAAAGGTTTTACAGGAAATTGGTTTTCCTCCCTGTCCTGGTGGAGTAATGTTAAATCAGCCTTTTTGGAGAAGATCTTTGAATGATTGGAAACGAACAGTCGAGAGCTGGATAATCAATCCCAAGCCAGAAAATACTCTGAGAATTGCCATTTTTTTTGATTTTAGAAGTATATATGGTGATGAAAGACTTGTGCAGGAACTCTGGAACTTGATTGCGGAGACAATGAGGCTGAATTCTACTTTTGCTCGTTTTTTAGCCTTTGATGCGGTGAATTTTAAGCCTCCTTTAGGGTTGTTTAAAGAATTTGTGGTAGAGAAGTCAGGAGAGCACACAGGAGAGCTTGATATTAAAAAGGGAGGGATTTTTCCAATAGTTCAGGGAGTGAGGGCTTTGGCTTTAGAAAATGGAATTAGAGCTCAAAACACTTTTGAGAGAATCGATGAGTTACAAAGATTGAATGTCCTTATAAAGGATTACGCAAAAGATCTAAAGGAGGCCTATAAATTTCTTTTGGCCCTGAGATTTAAATTTCAGGCTCAAAAAATAAGAGAAAAGAAGGAGCCAGACAATTATATTAATCCAAAAAATTTATCCAAAGCGGAGAGAAATACTCTTAAAGATATTTTTGGCTTTATTAGGGGATTTCAGGATTACCTAAGAGAAAAGTATAAGCTCATGTATCTTTAATGTTATCGATCAAAAGATGGCTCTTCAAGAAACTCTATCCCCAAGAGTGGAGTGCTTTTAACTGGGAGATAGATAAAGAGCTTGATCTCAAAGAGGTTACCTTTGTAGTTTTTGATACTGAGACAACGGGTTTAGATCTAAGCGAAGATGAGCCCATAGCTCTTGGAGCCTTAAAAATTAGAGATTTTAAAATTGAGCTCCGCTCAAAATTTTATGAACTTATAAAGCCAAGTAAAGCTCTTCGTAGCTCTATTAAGGTTCACGGTATTACGCCCTCAGACTTAGAAAAGGCTCGATCTAAAAGAGAAGTCCTTCACGATTTTGTAAGTTATGCTAAGGGAAGTATTCTCTGTGGATTCTTTGTATATATTGATTTTACTATGTTATACAAGATTTTTAAAGAAGAATATAAGGTGCCCTTTTGTCCACCTATAGTGGACATACATTATCTTCTTGAAGATTCAAATAGATCAAGTAATTTAGAGGCTTTGGTTAAAAGATTTGGTTTACCCTGTTCTATACATCACAATGCCTTGGAAGATGCCTATATGAGTGCCTTACTATTTTTAAAGCTTTTAAGGGAAGGAGGGTTCAGAAAGGTTAAGGATCTTCCCTTATATAAAGGAATTTTTTGAAACTTAAGTTCTAAATACTGGTTAATTTTTCTCCAATGTGAATAGTAAAAAATTCTCTCTTTTCTTTTGCGCTCTGTAGAGGTATTAATCTTTCAAATAATTATCAAAATAGGGAGGCAGAATTATGGAAAGAGAGAAGGTTCAATTTCGCGAGGTTTTACCTGTGGCTATAGTGTCTTGGACAGGGGCTCTCTTAGAGTGGCTAGACTTCTATGTATATGCTATCTTAGCGAAACTTTTAGCTAAGGTTTACTTTCCCAGTGAGGACCCCCTTGCAAGCCTACTTGCTTCCTTTGCCGCTTTAGCAATTGGTTTTCTTTTCAGACCTTTAGGAGCCCTTTTATTTGGCAAGATTGGAGATCAATATGGTAGAAAGATTGCTTTTTTGACTGCTATTTCTATGATGATGGTGGGAACTATTGGTATTGCCTTACTTCCCAGTTATGCTTACATTGGTATTTGGGCTTCTTTGGGCTTATTTATTTTAAGGATTATTCAGGGATTAGCCCTTGGGGGAGGCTTTGGGGCTGCCATAACCTACTTAGGAGAGTTCACTCCTGATCACCGAAGAGGACTTATTACCGGTTTTCTCTTTACAACCGCAGCCCTTGGAATGGCTTTAGCTGGAAATATCGTGTCTATTTTCCAGAGTTTCTTTGGTAAAGAGGCCTTTGAAGCTTATGGTTGGAGATGGTGTTTTGTCTTAGCAGGATCTCTGGTATTTGTGGTAGCCTTAATTATTCATACCCTATATAAAGATACCCCAGTATTTACTGCCCTCAAGCAAATACGAAGGGTAACCAGTGCACCTATAAGGGAACTATTTACTAACAGACATTACTTGTGGCTCTTTATTCTTGCTTGGATAGGAGTTATAGGGGCACATGGTCCTATTTGGTATACTAATCAACTCTATGTCTCTTACTACATGCAACAATTTGGGATTTCTGCAGGTGAGGCAAGCAAAATCTTAGCCTATGCTACTTATATTGCCCTTTGGACTTATATATTCTTTGGATGGCTATCAGATAAAATAGGTAGAAGACCAATTCTAATCTTTGGAATTTATGGAAATGCCCTTATTTTTCCCTTAATATTCTATCTCATGAAAAACTATGTAGATCCTCCTGATTATACCATGCTTTTTATTCTTACTGCTGTATTGACTTACTTTAATGGCGTGGGATATAGTGGAGCTATGTCTAGCCTCCTTTTAGAGCTCTTTCCCGCTAAGATCAGAGCTACCGCTATTGGTTTTACCTACAATATGGGTTATGGTGTCACTGGGGGTTTAACTCCCTTTATGATAACTCTGTTGATGAAAATTACAGGAGATGTATATCTTTCCATACTAATATGGTCAACTGCTGTTCCCATGCTCATGGGATTACTGTTTATTTTCAAGGGTTGGGAGACAAGGGGGAGAAGGTTGTGGGAAGAACTTTCCGCAGGTAATTTTACGCATAAAGCTTTGATTTTAGAGGGAAGCGTCACTATTGGAGAGGCTATGAAAAGAATGCAAATAGAAGGGCAAAGAATTGCTATAGTTTTAGAAAATGGTAGATACAGAGGAATTATAGAAGAGAGATCTCTTCTTAAGGCTTTGGTTACCGGATATACTACTGCAACTCCTATAAGGGAAGTTTGTATCGAGGTAGATGCGGTTTTGGATAGTGCTCGTATTATTGATGCGGTGGTGTTAATACAGCAAACAGGGGTAAAGGGTCTTGCAGTTGTAGATAAGAATCAGAATGTCAAGGGATACATTGATCCCAGATATGTGTTCAATGAAGTGGCTCTTATTTCAGCTGGTTTAAAGAAGGGATTCACAGAAAGGGTCAGGGTTGAAGATTTTATGTCCGCACCTATAACAGTATCTGATAATACCAAATTAGGTGATGTTGCTAAATTACTGGTTGAAAAAAATGTGGGCTTCTTACCAGTAATAAGTTCAGAGACTGGAAAATTAGTAGGGGTGATTTCTGAGAAGGATCTAATAGGTATTCTTTGCTGTGATGAGGTAAGTTGGGAAAAACCGGTGTCTGAATTTGCTATAAAGGATGTGATAACTGTTAGTCCAGAGAGCACCCTAAAGGAAGCTTTAGAAAAGTTTATTGATCATCGTATAAGACACTTGCCAGTGATAAGAGATCAAAGAGTTGTAGGGGTAGTATCGGTGAAAGATGCCTTAAAGTTGGTATAAGGTCTTACCCCCTGCATAAGTTCAAGATCTTTTTAGAAGGAAAAAAGTGTTAAAATTGAAAATCAATATCAAAGAAAGGAGGGAGAAATGTCAAAGAAAATAAGAGGTAAGTTCGGTGTTCCTATGTTTAGCTTCTCACTAACCCCTTCTTCCATCAAAGACTTAAAAATGCTGCAAAGACTTGAAGCAATCAAAGATGCATCTCAAAGAAAAGAATTTGCCTTTAGACTAAAGGGCAGCGAATTTCGTAACTCCATTGGCACAAAGGCCCACAGATTGACCAAAGGGGAAATGCTCAAAGAGGTGGCGAATGAGGTAATAGCGTTTATCCTAAGTTACAGGAGAGAACCTTTTCGCATAGGCAAGGAAAAGCTTAAGCCTTTGGTGGATAGATTTTGTAGGGAGAGGGGTATAGCTTTGGTGTCCGTATCTACGATTGGAAGGATTATAAGGTATTTGAAAGAAAGGGGGTTACTTCGAGGAGAGGAAGTGAAGAAGCTTAGTTATTATGGGAAGACGGGGAGGTTTATTGAGAGGGAGAAGAGGAGGAGGAAGAGGAAGCGGTATAGAGGTGGTAGGAGGGGATTACAGCCTGGGGACTTGGTGCAGATGGATGCAATTGTGTATTTTTTGGATGGGATTAGGAGGTATGTTTTGGTAGCAAATGATGTGGCTAGTAGATTTGGATTTGCGTTTGAAGAGCAGTCATTTATCGAGTAGCATTGGGAGGGACTTTTGGAGTAAGTTTAAGGCGGAGGCTCCTTTTGAGATAAGGGGCGTAAAGACGATAATGGGTGATAAGTCTTTAGGGGAATTTGCGAAGGAGCTTGAGGGAGAGGGAATGGGTATGTAGAGAGGTTTAACAGGACATTGGAGGAGGAGTTTATTGAGTATAGGGAGTGGATGTTGAAGGATGATTTGGAGGAGTTTAACAGGGAGCTTATGAGGTATTTGATATGGTATAATACGGAGAGGGTGCATAGTGGTCTTGGGAATGTATCGCCTTTGGAGTGGATTTGTTATAAATTTTATGAGAATTCCCCTCAGTCTAAAATCATATGGACTTATACTGGGTATTGACAAAGGGGAAAAAAATGTTTTATATTTATAAAGTAAAGGTGGCGACGTAGCTCAACTGGTTAGAGCATGTGGCTCATATCCACAGGGCTGGGGGTTCGAGTCCCTCCGTCGCCATTTTAAAAAATTTGGCGGCGTAGCCAAGCGGTAAGGCGACGGCCTGCAAAGCCGTGAATCCGGGGTTCAAATCCCCGCGCCGCCTGGTATTTTTTATGTTTAGATTAAGAATTCAAGATCATTTTTCCTCCGCTCACTACTTAAGAAATTATCAAGGCGCTTGTGAAAAACTTCACGGTCATAACTGGAAAGTTGAACTCCTTGTTGAAGGAAAAGAACTTGATAATACTGAAATTCTCATAGATTTCAAAATTTTGAAAAACATCTTAAAAGAGGTCTTAAGTGAACTTGATCATCGGCTACTTAACGATCATCCCTATTTCCAAATTAGAAATCCCTCTTCGGAAAATATTTCTCGTTTTATCTTTGAAAAAGTAAAGGAAAAACTGAAGAATTTTCCTCAAATAAAGGTAAAGGAAGTAACGGTTTTTGAAACTGACAAAGCTTCTGCTACCTACTTTGAAGAGTGAGTCTTCGTCTTTCAGAAATTTTTTTTTCTATTCAAGGAGAGGGGCCTTTAGTAGGTTTCCCCACCTTTTTTGTAAGACTTTATGGATGTAATCTTAACTGTAGCTGGTGTGACACTCCCTATGCCAGAGAGGGAGATCGCTATAAAGTAGTAACTCCAGAGGAAATCCTCAAGATTTGGAAAAAAAGTTATGTAGAAATTCCCTATGTAACCATCACTGGAGGTGAACCCCTCTTGCAAAGAGAAAGCTTGAAACTTATACATCTATTTTTAGAGAGAAAGGTCAAAGTTCTTCTTGAAACCAATGGTTCATTAGAAATCAAGGAAGTTCCCAAAGAGGTATTAATTGTAATGGATGTTAAAACTCCTTCCTCAGGAATGAGTCATTACAACTACTTTGAAAATTTTAAATACTTGAAGGAGGAGGATGCTTTAAAATTTGTTATTAAAGATAAGGGTGATTTTGATTGGAGCCTTGAAATCATTTCCAAATTTGATCTTCTAAAGAGATGCACCTGTTTTTTTTCACCTGCTTCACCCTACTTTTCGCCAAAAGAATTAGCCCAGTTAATACTTGAAATAAGAAAGCCTTTACGCCTTCAGATCCAACTCCATAAAATTTTAAATCTCAAATAAACTTTCAAAAAGCATAAAAACTGCTAAAATTAAATTATGACCTCAGAGAAAATGGATGATACAGTGCTTGAAAAGGTTGAAGAACTAAATCTACCTACCCTTACGGAAATTTTAGAGGAAGAATCTAAACTTCCTGCTCGATTTGATCCCCTTCAAAAGTATCTTCAGGAAATAAGCAAGTATCCTGTGCTAACAAGAGAGGAGGAAGAAGTTCTAGCTAAGGCCTATTATGAGACGAAGGATCCTCGCTTAGCATATAAATTAGTGGTCTCAAATCTAAGGTTGGTTGCCAAAATTGCCTTAGAGTTTCAGAAATTTTGGGCTTATAATTTTTTAGATCTGTTGCAAGAGGGCAATCTTGGGCTCTTACAAGCGGTAAAGAAATTTGATCCTTATAAAGGAGTAAAATTTTCTTATTATGCTTCTTTTTGGATTAAAGCCTATATACTAAAATACATAATGGATAATTGGAAATTAGTTAAAATGGGAACAACTCAAGCCCAAAGGAAACTTTTTTATAAACTCAGAAAAGAAAAGGAGAAACTCTCAGCCTTAGGCTTTGAACCAAGTGCTAAGGAAATTGCAGCGCGTTTGGGAGTGAAAGAAAAGGAAGTAGAGGAAATGGAGGCCCGAATGTTTAGCCAGGACCTCAGTTTAGAGGCACCAGTGAGTTATGAATCTGAGGATACCTTAGGAGATTTCTTAAGAGATACTAATCTAACCCCTGAGGATCAATATGCAAGAGAGGAAATTTTAGGTAACTTCAAAAGAATTCTTAAGGAGTTTGCAAAGGACTTAACAGGTAAAGATTATGTTATCTTTTATGAACGGCTATTAGCAGATCAACCTAAAACTCTACATGAACTATCTCAAAAACTCAAAATTTCTAAAGAGAGAGTGCGCCAGATTGAGGAAAAATTGATCAAAAGATTAAGAAAATTTATTCAAGAGAGGCTTCCTGATGCCCCTATTTATCCCCAAGCTCTTCCTTATAAAGAGTAAGAATAAAATCCCTAACTTACTTTTATTCTTTATTATATCTATAATATTTTTACTTAAAACTCCCTACAAAGCTCATAGTTTAAATCTTGAAGAGGCTTACTATTATTTTCTTCTCTCCCAGATAGTAGCCAATTTCCCTGAAGAGGTTGAGTTTTATCTCCAAAAAGCAATAGAGAAGGATAAAGGCTCTATCTTCTTAAAAAAATCCCTCTTAACCCTCTATTTACAGCAACGAAATCTTAGTTCTGCAGAGAATTTAGCCAAAGAGCTTCTTCAAAAGGCTCCCTATGATAGAGAAATTAATCTGATGGCAGTTAGAATTTTTCTACATCAAAAAAGACCAAAAGATGCTATTTCAATTATTGAAAATTTTTTAAAGAAAAATCCTAAGGATGAGCATTTTCTCAGTATTTTAATCTCTATTTACCTACAAGAAAAGGAATGGGACCAAGCCTTAACCAAGTTGGAGGACCTTGAAAGGATTTATCCTAATAACTATGTCTTTCACTTATATAAAGCAAGAATTTTCAGAGAAAAGGGAGACATCAGTTCCGCTAAAAAAGCCTATCTCCAAACTCTTGCACTCATACCAGATAATAAAAATTTAATTGTTGAAGTTTTAAGATTTTTAGAATCTATTAAAGATTATGAGGAAATAGAAAAAATTTTAATTAATTATTTAGCCCAAAATCCAGAAGATAGAGATTTCTTAAGACTTCTCTTTGGGTTATATTTTGAGCAAAAGGAATACGAAAAATCGGAGAAATTACTCAGAGAATATCTAAAAAAGCAAAAAGATCAGCCTGAGCTCCTCTTTTACCTTGGGCTTACTCTCGAGTATAGAAATAGGCTCAAGGAGGCACAATCTATATACCTGGAAGTTCCTCAAGACTCACCCTGGTATTTGGAAGCCCAAAGAAGGTTATTTGAGATTTACAAAAGGGAGGATCTAAACTCTGCGAAAAAATTATTGGAAACCATTAGATTAACAAAAATGAGAGAAAAAAGCTACTTCCTTTTTTTAGCCCATTCCTATGAAAAGATAGATCTTTGTGAAGAGGGCATAGAAATAGCCATAGAGGGATTAAAGCTCTTTCCAGAAGATGTGGATTTAATTTTAGCTTTAGCAATAAATTATGCTTGTATAGAAGATTATCAAAGGGTTCTAGAAATAGTGGAACCCCTTTTAAATAAATATCCTGAAGATGCCTACATACTTAACTTTGTAGGCTACAGCTTAGTAGAGCTAAACAAAGATTTAGATAGAGCAGAAACTCTATTAATAAAAGCCAATCAATTAAAACCACAGGACCCATACATTGAAGATAGCTTGGGATGGCTGTATTTTAAAAAAAACGACTTACAAAAGGCTAAATTTTATTTAGAAAAAGCCATAACTAACCTTAAAGGTGAAGAAGAACCGATTATACTTGATCACCTGGGAGATGTTTACTTCAAATTAGGTAATTACCCCTTGGCTTGTGATCTCTATAAAAAAGCTTTCGAAAAAACCCTTCACAAAAGGGAGAGAAAAAAAATACAGGAAAAACTTAGACATTGCCCTCGCGAATAATATTAATTTTAATAATCTATCTCCTATTTCTTTTATCTTGCTCTTTAAGGGAAATAGCCTTCTCGCCTGAGGTTTATAAGCAACTTAATAAAGAAGGATTAAGAGGGAAAAATCTCAAAGGGAAGATTTTCATGGAAGGAAATTTACCTTTGTCTAACAACTTAGAACAAATTGGTGCAAGCTATGGAACTTTTTATCTTAACTCCACTACCCTACTCATTATTCTAAGACCTCCCTTTGCTTCAGAAATAACCCTTTATTGTGATACAATAAAAGAAGAGCTACTTTTAATTAATTGGTCCCAAAGAAAAGCTTATCAGGTAAAAATTAAAAATTTCTCCCTCATAGACTTACCTTATTATTTCTTAGGCTTAAAAGAAAAAAGTTTAAATTTCAAAAAAGGAAAAATATATGGAACATATCAATTTTCAAGGGAAGAATTGAAAGGTGAGGTATGGTCAAACTTAATCACTTTTACATGGAAAATTAAGGAAATAGAAATAATAGAAAATCAATTCCCAAACCTATCCTTAGAGGACATTGAGCTTAAATCTATAGAAATCCACTTCTAAATTATTTTATCTTAATTATAACCTCTTCTACTTTGTTTGGAGTAGCTTTTATCACAGTGAAAGTTATATTGTGGTAAATGAAAGTTTCTCCCTGTTTAGGGATCCTTTTTAAAAGATTATATAAAAACCCATTTAGAGTTTCATAATCCCCTGGGGGAATAGGGATACCCAGAGCGTGAAGTTTTTCTATTTCAGTAATTCCCTTAACTATATAGTGGTTCCTTCCAAGTTTCTTATACTCGGGTTCATAATAATCCAAAGCATCTCTAAATTCTCCCAAAACTTCTTCAACCAAATCTTCAATAGTTACTAAACCTGTAACTAGACCATACTCGTCAACCACTATAGCTATCTCTTGAATCTCTCTTTGTAAGATATTAAGAGCCTCATGGGCATAAACAATTTCCGGTATATAAAGGGGAATTCGTGCAAATTTTAAAAGAGGCTGCTCGAGATCAAAGAGGGTATACCCTAAGAGGTCTTGGATACGAACAATGTATTTTATGTTACTTAAATCTCCTTCATAGATCGGGATGTAGGTAAAGTTATACTGACCACTAAATATTAAAGCATCCCTTACGGTGGCAGAGACAGGTAAGGCCTTTACATTGGGAAGAGGGATCATTACTTGGCTAACCTTTTTCTTGCTAAATTCAAGGATCTTTTTTATAAGGTCTTTTTCCTTAATATCGATTTCTTCTTCATGACTTATCATAGTTAGAAAGATTTCTCTAAATTTAGTATGAAAATAGGGCTCTTTTAATTGTTCCTTTTTAAGTACTATTAAAGAAAGTTTTCTGTTCACGAAATATATGGGATAGAAAAGGTAAGATATGATATAAAGAGGGGGAGCTAAATATAAAACCAGAGGATAGGCAAATCTTTTTCCAAAACTCTTGGGTATAACTTGTCCTAATAAAAGCATCAACAAAGGGAGAATAAAAGTAGATAGTAGAATGCCTAAGTTGCCAAGACTTTTGATCAGATAGTAAGAGGTAAAAATACCATTTCCCACGATACTGAAAGTTAAACCCAAAGTGGTTGTAGTAAAGAGACATTCTGGATCTTCCCAGAACTTCAGGCATAGCCTCATTGCAGGTGATTTTTTAGCATATCTCTCAATAAGTGCCCGTTCTACAGAGATAAAGGCTATCTCACTAAAAGCAAAAAAAGCCTCTAAAGAACTAAAGAATATAAAGGATAAAAAAGCACTATGCATTGCTGTCCCTGTAAACCTCTACCCAGAGAACTTTTCTTCCTCTTACTTTCTTAATTTTGAAGATCCATCCTCTGTAAGATAAACTTTCACCCTCTTTAGGAATGCCCTCAAAAAGAGCCAGAATAAAGCCATTAACTGTTCTCAAATCCGTAAAGGGCTCTTCCTCAATTGGTACCCCCAAAGCATCAAAGGCCTCCTCCAATAAGGCTTTGCCTGAAATCAAGAAATGACCCTCTTTAATTTTTTGTATAGGGCCTAATCTTTCCTCCTCTTCGGGTAAAATTTCACCAAATAATTCCTCTAAAATATCTTCAAGGGTAACCAGTCCCTTTAAAGTCCCATACTCATCAACTACTAAAGCTATTTTCAGTTGCTTTCGTTGAAATTCAAAGAGTAAATCTCTCACTGGAAAACTTTCCGGAACAAAAAAAGCAGGCCTTGTAATCTCGGAGAGATATTTTTCCTGAAAATCGGGATTATGAGCTATAAATCTTATCACATCTTTAGAATATAAAACACCGATTATTTCATCCAAAGAGTCCTTATAAACGGGAAATTTATTGAAGGGGAACCTTTTTAATTTACTTAGAAACTCTAAGGTTATTTTTTGATCCTGAAAAGCAATAATTTCCGATCTGGTGGTCATAATGGCTGATACTTCAATCTTTTCGGATAGAAATAGCCCATAAATGAAATTCTTCTCAGTTTCACTGATTTTATCTGCCTTATGTGCTCTTTCAAGGGAGTGTAATATTACCTGCTCTAAGGGTGTAAATCTCCTATGTTTGTGATCCTCTTCTATATTCGGCAAGAGGCTATTAATTCGTAGGTAAATACCATAAACAATTAACCTAAGGGGCCAGAGCAGTTGATAGAAAAAGTGGGTTAAAGGAATAATTTTAAGAACCAAATTGGTGCGGTATTTAAAACCTGCAACTTTTGGTAGAAAATCTCCTATCCAAAAACTAAAGAGAGCATAAAAAACGAAGGCTAAAGTTCGAAAATCTTCAGAGATTAAAAAAGTAACAGCAGAGGCAAAGGCAAAACTTGCAAAGTAATCCGCAAGTTCATTCCCTGTGAGAAGGGTAAATAGTAACTGTTCCGCATTTTTAATCATATTAATATACTTTTCTTTTAAACCCAAATTTTTGAGACTAGCTAAGTCAATCTTGGAAAGAGAAAAGATACTGGCCTCACTGGAAGAGAAAAGCATAGATAAGAGAAGCCCCACAAGGGTTAGTAACAAAAAGATTTCAACCATGTTTAGAGAATTATCAAGATTTCTTTGAACCGGGGATAACCTTTTTCTAGAGGTAATCCCATTTTAGGATTAAGACTCTCCGCATAAACCTTTAAAATTACATCATTCGAAAGTCTTTGTTCCTCTATTAGTGTGGCACCATCAGAAAAATCCTCTAATAATTCCCTTTCTGTGATGAGTAATGTTCGCATATCTTGAAGTTCCTCGGCCCAGAAAAATTTATTCCATAATTCCCTTAGTGCTAAAAGCCTATTTTTCAAGCTCCAAAGTTTTTCTACATCCTTTTCCTCTATAACTTTATAAAAAAAGGACTCCGTTTCCTCATAAAGATTTTTAAAAATTATCTTCTCTTCCAGGACTTCTTTCCAATTTTGAGAAAATTTTTGCAAGGCACAAGACACATCCCACAAATCGCTATCTATCTTTTCCGCTAATATTAAAACCAACAGAGCTCTTTCAAAACTTTCTTGAGGGCTTTTATCCTTAAATAAATTTGTAAAGGTTTCTTCAAAGAGGTCTTTATGAAGATAAAAATACCGTAAGCTTTCAGGAGTGCGAATGTAAGTCCCAAAATCTTGTAATTCTCTTGCCAAGATTTTAAGTTCTTCAGCTCTAATCTTAAAGGGTTCTTTTAAAGATATAAATCCTATACGTGTGCTTTGCTCTTCATCTTTCAATTGCTTGATTAAGTTGGTTTTTGTCTCAGGAAGTTCAATCAAATAAATCCTTTCTACAAAATTCAAAAATCTTAAACTTTTACAGGGATAAAAAACACTTTGGGGATAGAGAAGGGCTTTAGAAATCATTAAAATTTAACTTAAAATCTTTAACAAAAGCGCTTTGATATAATCGAGTTGTCTTCCATATTCACGATCTAAGTGCTCCCTCAGGTTATTCCATTCCTCTTGAAATTGGGGATGAGCCTCAGGAGAAAGTCTTACCTTTGCACCTACTTGTTCAGAAACAGCTCTCTCTAATGCACTCAATCCTGAAGAAAATTTTTTTACCAACTCCTGATAAAGAGCTTTCTTATGATGAAGATATTCCTTTAGAAGTTTCTCTGCCTCCTTAAAAAGTTGATCTACTTTAGGAACAGTCCTAAGAAGATCTTTAAGAGTTAAAAAAATTCTCTGACTTTCCTTTAGATGATATTCTTCTCTGGGAAGGGTGATGTTTTTTAAGAGTGTTTCTACGGTTAATCTTAGAAGGTTCTTTTGGATATCCTTAGGAAAAGCTCTCCAGTAATTGTTTAACTCTGTTCCCAAGTTGTCTATTTCGTTTTTTAAATATTTTCCCACATAACTTAATATCACCTCTTTATGTTTCTCCCATTCTAATTCTTCTTTAGAGGCTTTACCTATTTTCTCCGCTTTTTCTAAAGCGATCTCTAAGGTACTTCTTATTTCCTCCCCCATAGGGCCTCCCAGTTTTTTTACAATAAAAAATACACATTCTTAATAGATTTGTCAATTATTAAATATTTGTGCAGTTAAAGGTTCATGTTAAAATTATGCCTAAATTCAAAGACGAGTTAGTGAGAGATGAAGTTAGATTTTTTATCCGATCTTAATCCCGCACAAAGAGAGGCAGTAGAATCTGTAGAGGGACCTCTTCTTGTTATTGCGGGGGCTGGTTCAGGAAAAACTAAGACTTTAGTTTGCAGAATGGCTTATTTGGTCGCTCAAGGGGTATCTCCAGAAGGGATACTCCTTCTCACCTTTACCAGAAGAGCAGCAAGAGAAATGATAAACCGTGCAGGCTCTCTTCTCAAAGGAAATGTGGATCAGATTACTGGAGGAACCTTTCACTCTATATGTAATCTCTTATTAAGACAATATGGACATCTTTTAGGGTATGAAAGAAACTTTACTTTACTTGATAGAGGAGACATGGAAGATTTGCTTAACCTCATCAAAAACAGCCTTGGATTTACAGATCAAAAGAAACGCTTTCCTACGAAACAAACCTTGGCAGGAATATACAGCAAATATATCAATCAAGTTAAACCTCTTTCAGAGATATTAGCCAAGGACTATCCTCAATTTTTAGAATTTTTGCCAGAAATCGAAAAACTCTTTGTGGAATATCAAAATTATAAAAAAGAATACCAATTAATGGATTATGACGACCTCTTGGTAAACTGGTTAACCATATTAAAAAACTTTCCTACAGTGAGAGAGGAAGTAGGGAGGCGTTTTGAATTTATCATGGTTGACGAGTATCAAGATACTAATTATATCCAAGGAGAGATAGTAAAATACATGGGGGAGACTCACCAAAATGTCATGGTGGTAGGAGATGATTCTCAGAGTATATATGGTTTCAGAGGAGCTAACTTCAAAAATATATTAGATTTTCCCAAGCTCTTTAGGGGAACTAAAATTATAAAACTTGAACAGAATTACAGGAGTACTCAGGCTATATTAGATTTAGCTAATGTTATTATAGCAAATTCTAAATGGAAATATACCAAAACTCTATTTACTGAGAAAAAGAAGGGGGAAAAACCCTATCTCCTTAGGGCAAAAGATGAAACAGAATCCAGCCAATTTATAGCGGACAAAGTCTTAGAATTGAGAGAAAAGGGGTTAAAACTTTCCCAAATAGCGGTTCTTTTTCGCTCCGCTTATCATTCCTATGATTTAGAAGTAGAGCTAACTAAAAGGGGAATTCCCTTTATAAAGTATGGTGGATTAAAACTTTTAGAGTCTGCCCACATAAAGGATCTCCTTTCCTTTCTCAAAATCATTTTAAATCCAAGAGATTATATTTCCTGGAATAGAGTTCTCCTTTTGTTAGAGGGAATAGGACCAAGAACTGTGGAGAAAATCTTAAACCTCTTAAAGAGAGAACCTAATCATTCAGGATTTTCTAAGATAATCCTGCTTTCTCCCTCCCAAGAGCTTAAGAGATTCCTCAGTTTATATCAAGAGTTAACTCATAATTTAGAAACTCCAACGAGTCTCTTAGGACAAATCTGGGAATTTTATGAACCCATTTTTCAAAGAATTTACTACGAAGATTACACTAAGAGATTGAGAGACATAGAGGGACTTTTTTCCCTTTCGGAAAAATACCTTACCCTAGAGGAGTTTTTAACCGACCTTATATTGGAACCCTTTGAAATTACTGAACTTGAAGATAAAGTCCTTGATGAAGATCCCCTAATACTATCTACTATCCATTCCGCAAAAGGGTTAGAATGGCATACTGTATTCATTATTTCCCTTATTGAGGGAAGATTTCCCTCTCTTTACAGTTTGCACAATGAAGAAGAATTAGAAGAAGAAAGAAGACTTTTTTATGTAGCAGTAACAAGGGCAAGGGAACAACTTTTTCTAATTGCTCCTCTAACGGTCTACATTCCGGGGGAGGGAAAAGGTATTGCTAAGCCCTCAAGATTCCTCAAAGAAATCCCTCCCTATCTTTATAGCGAAATAACCCTTAAAAATCAATTCTCTAAAGAGGAGACTCCTCTTAGGTCTGAGCATATCCTAAATTCCACTCTATATAAAGTGGGAGATCTGGTGAAACATCCTCACTTTGGAGAAGGCGAAGTATTAGAGGTATTAGGGGAAAAAATAAAGGTTAATTTTATTAACAAAGGCCCCACTTTACTACATCTTAAATATACTCAATTGGAGAAATTACTATGAAAGAAAAAATTAATCTCTCTACAAAGATAAAAGAAAGGGTGCTGAGTCAAAATATCTCTCTTAATTCTTTAAGAAGACTTCCTATCCACATATACAACAATATCTCAAATTACCTCCACAACTTTATACTACTTTATGAAAGTAAAATTTATAAACCTAATCTTAAGATAATTGACGACAGAAATATCTTTCTTGCAAAAAATCAGGATTTACCCAATTTTAAACTACAAGAGTTAGTTCTTCTTATTTTACCATTTGAGGAAAGGAGATACGTATTTATATGTAAAATTACCCAGATTGAAGAAAATGGATATACCATCACCCTACAGGATCCAAGAACAGAAGAACGCTTTAATATAAAGCAAAAGGTCCCTGTGTTTCTATCCCTTCTGTCTGAGTCATACATAAATGAAATTCTTCAAACTCCTGATTATACCCTCCTCCGGGAATGTAATGCCTCGGAAGAGAACTATTCCTCTCTTTCAGAAATTCACCTCTACGATTTAGTACTTAACGCAAACCACAACATTGATGAAAAATTTAAAAAGTACATTCAAAAAACCTTATTAGTTGGCGAACTAAGAAATATCTCCAGAGGTGGTTTAGCAGTCAAAGTTACAAACTTTCCAGTCTTACAAGATAAATTTAATGTTTTCTATGTTAAATTTAATTTAATTTCTACAAAATTAATAAAATTTGCACTCTTTTGCCATCTTCGATGGCTGAGTCAAGAAAAAGATGAAATTTTCCTACACTTTACCTTCATTACCAGTATCAAAGAATCCCTTTGGAATTTACTAAGAGAGGATCTCAATCAATGATCTATAAACCACTTAAATAATCACACACCTTTAGCAGAAGATCCAAGGGCCTTTCATTGCCTTTTAAATTTAAATATACATAAGCCCTATCTTTGTCCTCCTTCACTTTAAAGATTTCAATAGAATTAAAACGGCTTAATTTCTTCAGGGAAGGCAAAAGTTCAAGGTTGCCAAGCATAAGTTGAACTGCCTTACCTTTCTCTTCTACAGAAAAGATCCTAAGATCCTTCATAAAGAGTTTTAGTCTCTGAATTCTCAGTAAATTCTCTACTTCCAATGGTATAGGGCCATACTTATCTAATAGGAAGGCTTGAAAATCCTCGAGTTCTTCTAAAGAGCTCAACAAAACCAATTCTCTATATAGATTTAATCTCTCCTCTGTTTCTGGAATGTAAGAAGGAGGAATATAGGCGGAGAGCTTTAGCTTTATTTCTGGCTCCCAGGTTTCAATTTTCTCTCCTTTTAGCTGGCGTATAGTATTTTCAAGTAATTCTAAATACAACTCATAGCCCACTTTATTAATATGGCCAGATTGATTAATACCAAGAAGTTCTCCTGCACCCCTTATTTTGAGATCACTTAAAGAAAGTCTAAAACCAGAACCTATCTCTACAAATTGCATTAAAGCCTTTAGCCTCTTTTGAGCCCCCTCAGAAATAGTCTTCAAGTCAGGCACTAAAAGATAACAATAAGCTTGTTCATTTCCCCTTCCTACTCTTCCCCTCAATTGATATAGGTCCGCAAGTCCAAAGATATCAGCTCGGTTAATAAAAATAGTATTTGCGGTAGGAACATCTATTCCACTCCCAATTATAGGTGTGCAAACCAAAAGATCTATTTCTTTGTTGAGAAATTTATACAGAACCTTTTCCAGCCTTTCCTCTTCCATCTGTCCATGAATCATCTCTACCCGAGCCTGGGGCACTAACCTCTTTAAATACTGAGCTAAGGTGGCTAATCCCTGAATTCTGGGATGCACAAAATAAATTTGTCCTCCCCTTGAGAGTTCCTCTTCTATCGCTGTCTTTATTAACTCCGAATCAAATTTAGCCAACACAGTCTTTATGGTCTTTCTTCCAAGAGGTGGAGTTTCAATAAGGGAAAGATCAAAAATACCCAGTAAACTCAGTTGGAGACTACGAGGTATAGGAGTTGCAGATAAACTTAGTACTTTTACAGATTTCTTAAATTGTTTCAATCGCTCCTTTTGTTTAACTCCAAATTTATGTTCTTCATCAATGACAAGTAAGCCAAGATCATTAAAGATCACGTCCTTAGAGAGAAGCCTATGAGTCCCAATAATCACTTTTATAGTGCCTTCCCTAATACCTTGAAGAGTCTCCCGCATTTCTCTTTCACTTCGCAGCCTTGAGAGGATGCCAACCTTTATGTTAAAAGGCTCCAGTCTTTCTTTAAAATTTCTGTAGTGTTGCTCTGCCAAAAGAGTAGTAGGAGTTAGAACTGCCGCCTGTTTTCCTGCGTAAGCGGTTATAAAAATAGCTCTAAGGGCTACCTCAGTTTTACCAAAACCCACATCTCCCACTACCAGTCTTTCCATAGCCTTTGGCGAGGTAAGATCTTCAATTACATCCTGAATAGCGGAAAGTTGATCCGGTGTTTCCTCATAAGGGAAACTATTTGCAAACTGGGCATAGGCTAAACCCGGAAATGGCAAAGAATAACTCTTAATGGTCTTTCGTTCCGCGTATAATCGCAAGATTTCCTCGACAACCTCAGTCAACCTCTTTTCAACTTCTTTTCTTTTCTTTAAAAAGGTTAATTTACCGAGCTTGTCTAACTGAGGTTCTTTATCCTCTACTCCTATATAAGGGTAAAGCTCATTCAACCGAGTCACAGGAAGGTAAAGCCTGTCTCCTCCAAGATATTCTACTTGTAAAAATTCTCCCTCAAAGCTGTCAACTTTGAGAAAAACTAAACCCTGAAATCTACCAATACCATAGGTCTTGTGGACTACAAAATCTCCAGGCTTTAATTCATCATATCTCCTAAAGTAACCTTTAGATTTACCTTGAACCTTGTAAGAACCCCCTTTAAGGCTTCTTTTACCAAAAAGCTCAAAATCAGAGGTTAATAAAAGTCTCTCCCTTTCATAAACAAAACCCTCTCTCAATTCTCCCTTGACGAATTTTAGATTTTCAAGAGCAGTGATACCTCTATATTTTAGTCCATCAAGCATGGCATCTCTATTTTTCTCATCAGAAATAGCTACATAAATCCTATAACCTTCCTCCAGCATATTAATTAGATAATCAAAGGCGATGTCTATGGATGTTTTGGCAGATTTCCAATTCAAATCAATCTTTGTGAGAGAAAAAGACTCTGAGAACTTCTCCTTTACAGGGAGCTCTGAGGCTTCTATAGTATAACCTTGCTTCCAGAGAGATTTTATTTCCTCCTTTGTGGCATAAAGTTTCTCCTCTTCAAATATCAATTTTTCTCTTGCTCTTGCCTTCATAGCATGATGGTATAATCTATCCCAAAGGGCGTCAATTTTTTTCTCTAAAGTTTCCTTTTCATAAATTAAAAAAGCTCTCTCAGAAGCAGAGAAATTTTCTGGCACTAAGATCAAATCCTGAAAAACAAGCGGTAAGAGAAATTCCGGATTTTCCAAAATAACTTTACTTTCAATCATCTGTATCAACTGGGAAATTCGAAGCTCCGAAATTCTACCTCTAAAACTTAAGATGTTCTTATAGATCCTTTGGATATCTCTGGGGAAAAAAAGTTCCTTAGCAGGCAAAATTATTGCTTCCTGAGTATAACCAACGCTTCTCTGAGACAAGGGGTCAAAAAACTTCAAATTTGTTATTTCTTGGCCAAAGAACTCTATTCTTATCGGATATGAATATTGTGGGCTGAACAAGTCAAGAACTGCTCCCTTTACTGTAAATTCACCAGATGATTTAACTACGCCTACTCTCTCATATCCTAAAAGTAAAAGATCCTCTATAAAGGACTCTCTATCTATTTTTTCACCAAGGACAAGATATAAATAGGCATTTTTTAAATCTTCTCTTCTAATAGTTTTTCTAAAAAAACTTCTGATCTCAAAGGCAATTATAGAGGTTTCCGTTAATTCCCAAAGAATTTTCAGGCGCTCTCTTTCACCCTCATCAAGGGAGATACTTTCACTGAAGGGAGGGAGATCAAAGGAGGGATAGAGGGCCGTCTTTAAAGTAGTATCCTTAGAAAAAATCCGAAAACTCTGCAAAAAGTCCTTAGCCTGCTCTTGTTCTGGAAAAATGGCCAAAAGATGCCTTTTTCCAATCAGATTTTCGTAATCTTTGGCAAGAAGATACCCTAAAAATGAAGGATTAACTCCTACAAATCTCATATCAACCCAATCTTCTCATTACCACCCTTAGGCACTCTGTTCAGGTTCAATTTAAATTCTCTCTACATAAGTTCAAGGTCTTTTTTAGAAGGAAAAAGACTTAAAAATACTGCAAAGACTTGAAGTAATCAAAGATGCATCCCAAAGAAATGAAGTCGCCTTTAGACTAAAGGTCATCGAATTTCACAACTCCTTTGGCACCAAAGCCACAGATTGACCAAAGAGGAAATGCTCAAAGAGGTGGCCACAGGAGGTAATAGAATCTATCCTGAGTTACAAGAGAGAACATCCTTGCATACAGGGAAAAAGAGGCTTAAACCCTTGGTGGATAGATTTTGTGGGGAGAGAGGTGTACCCTTATGTCCGTATCTACGATTGGAATGATTATAAGGTATCTGAAAGAAAGGGGGTAAGTTTGAAGAGAGGTAGTGTAGAAGCTTTAATTTTTATAGCTGACGGGAAGGTTTATAAAGAGAGAAGAGGAGGTGGTGGCGGATAGTAAATTTGGATTTGCCTATGAAGAATAGTCATTTATCGAGTAGCATTGGGAGGGGCTTTTGGAGTAAGTTTTGGGTTTGGGGTGGTATCGCCTTTGGAGTGGATTTGTCATAAATTTAACGAGAATTCCCTTCAGTCCAAAATTCTATAGACTTATACATCCTCCTTTAAAAATTCAAGTTTGCTGATAAACTACTACTTGATGTTGATGGAGACTATGACCTCAGAGGAATTTGCAAGACTTTCTCAAAAAGTTAAAAGTGTGATTATTCCTGTTGGCTCTATTGAGGCACATGGACCCCATCTTCCCTTAGCTACCGATCTCTATACTATCTATGAAATCTGCAAGACATTGATTGAAGATCTACCCATATTCTTAGCACCACCCCTATACTTTGGGGTTTGTAGGAGCACTCGAGACTTACCTGGAACCATTAGTATCAGAGGTGAAACCTTAAAGTCCCTTCTGAGAGATATACTTTATAGTTTTTATCGTCAGGGACTTAAAAACTTTATAATACTTTCCGGACATGCAGGAGGAACCCATAACGCCTTTCTTATTGATACAGCGGAAAATTTCATAGAAGAATTTAAAGATACTAAATTCTTAGTCGCCGATATCTATAGCCTGTTAAAGGAAGACCTTTCTGTCTTGGGCTTAATGGAAGAGGACTCCCATGCAGGAGAATGGGAAACTTCCTTAATGTTATACTTGAAAAAGGATTTAGTTAAAAACTTGGAAAGGTCTTACCAAGACTATCCTAAATTTCCCCGGTTTCACATTGTAAGAGACAAAAATAGTTTTTGGAATTCTGGAATTTGGGGAGATCCTCAAAGGGCTACCCCTCAAAAGGGCCAATTACTGGCAGCAAAACTTATAGAAAAAATAAAAAATTTAATTGAAGAATTTTGGAGTTCATAGCTATTACAAATAATCTTGACACATGAAAATTGTTGAAACAATTTCAAAGATTTTTCATAACCTTAGAAGTATATCTTACTTAGGTTGGGACTTAGGCACCTATTCCCTCAAAGTTGCCGAAGTAACAAGTTATGAAAACAAAATCTTATTAAAGGGATTTGCCCAGGCAAAGACCTTTGAAAATACTATAATTAATCAAATAATTACCGATGAACAGCATCTTAAAGCAAATTTAAAAAATCTTCTATTGAATTTTCATCCTGAAACTACTAATGCTCATTTATCCATACCCTATGAAATTACTATATATGGAAAATTTTCAATACCACATCTTACATCTAATGAAATGATTGAAAAACAAATTAACGATGAAATTCCCTATAAGCTTGAAGATGTTTATTACAGTTATTTTATAATACCTGAACAAGCAATGTATAAAGTTTATTATCTTGTATCCAAAAAAGAGAATATAGAAAAAATAAAAAATGTCTTTTTAGATTTAAATATTAAGTTGCTTAGTATTGATGCGGATTTTGTAACTTTGCATAATTTCTTAGAATTTCTATATGGTCCGGAAGATAGAGTTATAATTGATTGGGGTAATGAAAAAGTAAAATTATATTTCTCAAATAAAGAAACTCCCATTTATATAAGAGAACTATTCAACTTAGGATTTAAAGATTTCAAAAAAAACCTTCAAAGAGATCTCAAATTAACTTCAGATACAATAGATAAATATATACACTCACCACCAGAAGATCAAACAAGAAACAAAATTAAAGACGCATATAAAGAATATATTAAAAAAATCACTGAAGAAATAAAATATGGTATAGAAATTGTAAGATCTAAATATGATTTAAATCCAAAGGTATTTTATCTCATAGGAGGTGGAGCTAAAATACCAAATATCCATAAAATATTTTCAGAACTATTAAAGTCTGAGGTAAATGAAATAAGGATAGAAAATAAGCTTAAGATTTCAGAACACATAGACAAGAATTATCTACGAGACATAAACAGCCAAGGCGTTTTAGCTATTGCTACAGCAGTAAAGGAATTTATATAAAGTTATGATAATAAAATTTAATCTCTTACCCAAGGAGAAGGTGTCACCTGAAGCTAGAGAAATTTCTCTTATATTCCTAAAAGTTTATATATCTCTCTTATTATTTTTGCTTACATTTTTGACCTTTCTTTTTTATACTACTCATAATAAAATAACTTCTCTTATTCAAGAAAAGAAACAAAAAGAGGTGATTTTGGAAGACTATAAAAGGATAGCGATAAAGGTCAAAGAGATGGAGAGAGAGAATGAAGAAATCAAAAAGAGGATTGAGATTATTTTGACATTAAGGGATGCCCAAGGTAAAAACCTCAAAAATCTTGCTAATGTGTTAAGAGATGTGCCAGCTTCTAAACTCCTTTTCAGTAACCTCAAATTAGATAATTCCAAAGCTTATATAAAAGGTATTGGTTTAGACATGGATTTTTTGGCTCTTTATCTGCAAAATCTTGAAAATAATAAAGAAGTGATTAAAGCATTAAACCTAAAGACAGCCCAACAAAAAACAATAGGTGATCTTAAATTAATAGAATTTGAATTAGAGGTTAGTTTTTAAATGAAACTCAAGACTATAATAGACAAACTCAAGAATTGGGAACAAACAAGTTCTCGCAGGGAAAAAGTGTTACTTTTTATCGTTACTTTCATTGGGCCTGCATTTTTGTTCTTTAAATTTTACTACGAACCTGCCAGGAATAAAATCAAAATTTTGCAGGAAGATATTAAAAAACTGGAGCTTGAGATCGCCAAACTTGAAGGCTTTGTCAAGAGAGAAAAAGGAGTAGAGGCCCAAATAAAACAGCGAAAACTCTTTTTAGAAGAGGTCAAACAAATTCTTCCCACCGAACAGGAGATTCCTCAACTACTGAAGGATGTCTCAATGTTAGCTAAAAGAAATGGTTTAGAAATCCTTACCTTTACACCTCGTGGGGAGGAAAAAAGAAACTACTATAACATTATTCCCTTTGATCTTCATATTAAGGGATCCTTCACTAATACTTTAAAATTTCTCAATGAAGTAGAAAGATTAGCAAGACTTGTTAAATTAAACAGTCTGGAAATAATAACCTCAGAAAAGGATGATAAATTGACCATTAAAGCCAATTTTATTACCTATAAATATACAGGCGAAGTCATAGAAAAAAGAGATAATCCATGAAAGGCACCCTCCTATTATTGAGTCTTTCCCTTTTATTATTCACCTGTCAAAAAGCCAGAGAAGTTAAGGAAGAACCTATAAAACCTCAACCTGTAGTCATTCAAGATGAAGAACTTGAAAAATGGAAAGGGACTTTAGCCAAGGAAATTTATACCATTGATGTTAATAAAGTACCAAACCCCTTTATTACACCCCAGACTTACAAACTATTAGCCCAAAAGGAAGAAACTATACCTCTTGAGTTAGTGGGTATTATACAAAAAAAGGATAGAAGGATAGCCCTCTTACAAGATCCAACCAAAAAAGGTTTTATTGTAAAGGTCGGTGATAAATTAGGAACATCCCTTATAAAGGAAATTGGACCTGATTATCTAATAATTGAAGACACAGTAGTAAACATTTTGGGGGTTAAAACTAAAAAAACAAGAAAGATTACTCTAAAAAAGGAGAAGCTATAATATGATGAAATATAAGTATGTCTTTATTATAAACTACATTTTCGTTTTGTTTACTCTGTTGTTTCATATTAATAAGCTTTATGCTGGAAAAAATATTTTAATTACTGCATATTATATAGATAAACCAAGTGAAAAACTCATTTTTGAGTTTACCTCAAAACCTGAATATGAAGTATCTAAAGAAGATAAAAAGTTAACAATTAAATTCCCAAGGGTCACCATTAAAACTACTGATTGGTTAAAAACTTTTCCCAAAGATCTATTCCAAGAGTTTAATGTTTTATACGAAAAAGAAAAATTAATTATAGAAATTATTACTCTCAAAGATTTCAATTTTAAAGCTACTACTTATGAAAATAAGCTCTTTATCGACCTCCTATGGGAAAAGGAGACTAAACCTGTAATGGCGGTAGTAAAGGGAACCCAAATTACCACTTCCCCTATGGATATCATAGAGCTACCAAAGTATCACTTACCCTTTACAACCTCTCCAGCACCTCTTCAATTGCCTTTCACTAAAAGATATGTAGGCCCACCTATCTCCGTTGATTTTCAGGAAGCGGACTTGCATGCAGTCTTTCGTGTCTTAGCTGAAGTGGGAAATATAAACATAGTGGTTAGCGATAAAGTAAAGGGAAATATAACGCTTAAAGTTAAACAGGTGCCCTGGGATCTGATTTTGGATGTAATTTTAGCTAATTATGGCCTTGGTATGATGTCTCTTGGAAATGTTATGAGGATTGCTCCCTTAGAGGAAATAAAGACGGAAAGTGATAAATATAAGGACTATCTTACTTCTCTCAAAGACATTCAGGAAAAAGGCCCCCTAACTACTAAAACCTTTCAATTAAAGTATATCAAAGGAGATACTATTGTATCTAAAATTAAGGAGATTATTGCCGGAGACGGGAAAATAACCTTTGAACCCCATTCTAATATGTTAATTATAAAGGATACGGAAAAAAATTTAGCGGAAATTGAAAAGATTATTAGAGAAATAGATAAACCAACGAAGCAGGTTCTAATTGAGGCTCGTATTGTAGAAATTCAGGATACATATGCCCATCGCTTGGGTATAAGATGGGGTGGAACTGCCTATAGAGGCACCGAACATACTCTCTTGGGTATAGGTAGAGGCACAACAAAATCTCCTGGGAGTGTAAGCTACACCTATCCTGGAGGATACGGACCAGGAAGTTCCAATGTTACTATTTCTATTCCAGCTGGTGCCCTGGTTGATTTAGGTGTAGCTGGTTCAACTAATATTGGTTTTATTTTCGGGCATATTGGAAGGAGTGTTCTTCTTCTTGATGCGGAACTATCTGCGATGGAGACTCAGGGAATAGCCAGAGTCTTTGCTAGACCCAAAATTTTGACCCTTGACCATCAAGATGCGGAGATAAAACAGGGATATAAAATCCCCTATTTACAGCTTAATCAATATGGTGTAGCGACAACCCAATTTATTGATGCGGTGCTAAGACTTAAGGTAACTCCCCATGTTACACCAGATAACAGATTAAACTTAGATGTCGAGATTGAAAAAAGCACTCCTGATTGGAGTAGAGTAGTGCAAGGGGTTCCCGCCCTATTGACCAGATATGCTAAAACAAGGGTCCTTATAAATAGTGGTGACACCTTAGTTATTGGAGGCATAAAAACTAAGGATTTGGGAGAAAATTTAGATCAAGTGCCCGGGCTTTCGAGGATACCAAGTTTAGGGGAACTTTTCAAGAAAAAGGAAAGGGTTTCGGAAAAAACAGAACTTATGGTCTTTATCACCCCAAGAATTGTCTCAGTGGAAATACCTGGTATAGACTATTAATTCCTTTAATTCCCCCTCCCCCCTACTTGAGTTCAAGGTCTTTTTAGCTTCTCACTAACCCCTTCTCCCATCAAAGACTTAAAAATAAGACTTAGAAATGCTACAAAGACTTGAAGCAATAAAGATGTATCCCAAAGAAAAGAAGTCGCCTTTAGACTAAAGGTCATCGAATTTCACAACTCCTTTGGCACCAAAGCAACTATTGACCAAAGAGGAAATGCTCAAAGAAGTGGCAAAGGAGGTAATAGAGTTTATGCTGGATTACAGGAGAGAACATCCTCGCATGGGCAAGGAAAAGCTTAAGCCTTTGGTGGATAGATTTTGTAGGGAGAGGGGTATAGCTTTGGTAGCAGTATCTACGATTGGAAGGATTATAAAGTATTTGAAAGAGAGGGGATTTCCTTGAGAGGAGGCAGTGAAGAAGTTTTAGTTTTGGTAGGAGGGATAGGTTTATTGAGGGGGATGACAGTGGATTTGGATTTGCTCATAAAAAGTAGTCATTTATCGAGCAAAAGTGGGAGGGACTTTTGGAGTAAGTTTAAGGCGGAAGCTTCTTTTGAGATAAGGGGCGTGCGGAGAGACTTTGGGAGTGAGTTTTTTAGGGGAATATGCGAAGGAGCTTGAGGGAGATGGAATGGGTATGTAGAGAGGTTTAACAGAACATTGGAGGAAGAGGAGTTTATTGAGTATAGAGAGCTTATGAGGAACTTGATGTGGTATAATACGCGGAGAGGGTGCATAGTGGTCTTGGGAATGTATCGCCTTTGGAGTGAATTTGTTATAAATTTAACAAGAATTCCCCTCAGTCTAAAATCATATGGACTCATACAATTTCTTTACTTATTTCTTAAAAGTGGTTATAATAATATAATATGGATTCTAAAATTATTTATTATATCTTATCCTATTTATTGGGGTCAATACCCTTTGCTTTAATCGTTAGTCTTCCTCAGGGAAAAGATCCACGAAAAGAGGGAAGTAAAAATCCTGGTGCAACCAATGTAGCTCGGCTCTTAGGTAAAAAATGGGGAATTGTTACTTTTATAGGGGATGCTGGTAAGGGACTTCTTGCTCTTTATTGCGTAAAAATTTTTTCTTCCCAAGGTTTTATGGAGAATCCTCAACTTTATGCAGGAGTAGCCTTTTTTGCAGTGACTGGACACCTCTTTTCTGTTTTTTTAAAATTTCAAGGTGGTAAAGGAGTGGCCACCACTATTGGAACCTTTCTTGTTCTTACCCCTAAAGCTATGCTTGGATCTTTGTTATTTTTCTTCCCTTTAGTATATTTCTCGGGATTTGTATCCTTAGGCTCCATTATAGCCATGCTTTCACTACCTATCTTAATCTATATTTTTAAGTACCCTGTTGAATATTTTTATTGTGCCGCAGTTTTATCCGTATTAATAATATATAAGCATAAAGAGAATATCAAAAGGCTATTAAAGGGTGAAGAAAAAACTTGGAAAAAGAACACTTTATAGATCGTAAGGAAGCAAAAGAGATTGGAATCCTTTTTAAAGAATATGTTTTTAAAGTTAGTCCAGATGATTACTATCTATATATAGAATCTCCCAAAATCTCTCGTGAGCAATATGAAAAATTTCTTGAGGATTGGCCCATTATAAAGGATTTTCTTCAATCCCAAGGAATAAAATTTCTATTAGATTTTCCTAAGGAAATTAATGGTAGTCTTGTAATTGCCCAGGGACACCCACCAAAGGAGGGCAGCCCTGAGAGTATAAAACTCCTACCAAAATTTGAGCGCATTATTTGTAGTAGTATGGAGAATGAGCCTAATTTACAATGTGAAGATTTAAGAGAGAGATTTCAAAGGATAATTTGTGCGGAGGCGGAAGAGGCTGTTGCGCAATGGTTCCCCTCTATTCCACCCACCCCTGGAGTAAACATTTGGGGCGATCCGATAGAACCACCAGTTTTAAAGGAGAAAAAGACCTTTGAATTAGGAAGTAATGTATATCTCGATGAAAAGGACAATTTCATTAAAGCTAAAAGAGCAGGAGTTCTCACCTATACTGGTGGGAAACTCGAAATATTGCCAGAATTTACTCTAAAAGGTAATGTTGACTATTTCACAGGTAATGTTCATTTTATCGGTGATAAATTGATCATTCAGGGTGACATAAAATTTGGATTCACTGTAACCTGTAAGGGAAATCTAGAATTAAAGGGTTGCACAGAAAACAAAACCCGCGTGGAAGTAGAGGGGTTTTTTCACTGCGATGGGATAATCAGAGGAGAAGAGACCACAATAATAATAAAGGGGGATGCCTATATTAGAGGTGTAGAATTCGCTAAACTGGTAATAAACGGCAATTTGACAGTTAGAGACTATCTTGTGTTTTCTGACACTTTCGTAAACGGGAATTTAATTGCTACGGAAGGAAAAGGAATAATATATGGTGGAGTAGTAAAAGTTACAGGTAACATTAATGCCAAAATTATTGGACATGTGGCTCAGACTAAAACTGAAATCATGGCAGGGTATAAACCAGAAATAGTTAAAGAATATTTGCATTTAATAAAAAAAGAAATAACATTTAAGGAAACCCTTAAGAGGATTCTTTACGGAATTGATTTAGCAAATAAATTGAAGAAAGAAAATAGACTAACAAAGGAAAAAGAAAAAATCTTAGAGAAGCTTTTTAGAGAAAAAGAAAAAATAGAAAAAAATTTAGGCGAGGTCTTAGAAAAAACAAAATTATTCAAGGATAATCTTAGAGAATTGAGAAAAGCAACTATTAAAGTTCTAAATAGGGTTTATCCTAATGTTATATTAGGAATTGCCGATCAAACATACACTTCAAATGAGGAAATTGCTGGTCCAGTAACCTTTTATTTGGAGGAAGCCGAAATTAAAATTAGCAGATAGTATATGAAGTCCTGGGATGAAATAGCAGAGGCTCTAAGTAGGGAAGTAAAAAAGGAAATTGCAGAGGAGTATTTTTCCCAAAGAATAGCCTTAGAACAAGGCTGGCTTGAATATAAGGACATGCTTCAGGGATTAACGGAAAAAGAAAAAAACTTAATCTTGAATGCTAAAAGGCTCATTCTCATGCTTGAAAATAAAGATCTCATTGAAGAATTTGAAAAAATCACCCATTTTCCTCTAAGTAAATTTTATTCACCGCAATTTAGTGAATCTGCAAACTTAAGGAAAACCCTATTTAAAAAACTTGAAAAAAAGCCCTTTGGATTTACCTCAAAAACTAAATTTATTAAGCTTTTTATTGAAATTTATCAGGATCTAATAGATGCTTACAAAAGCTATAAAAATGCCCTAATAGGGGCTGAAAAGTTCTATGCAAACTTGAAAGCGGAAACAGAACTTTTTTATAAGAAACATGATCTCAGCCAGATTTTAGCCTTTATTGGTAGGCTTGAAGATAAAACCCCAGACATTGGGGCTATAGAGGCAAAAGATAAAGTCTATCAGGAACTCTCTTCCACTATGAAAATATCTACCTTCTCTAAACCATCTGATCTTATGGAAGCGTACGAAGAACCTTTAAAAATCGAAAAAATTTATACAGATTTAAAAAAATTAGCCCAAAGAGCTTACGAAAGTCATCGAGAAACCTCTAAGGATATTCTAAAACTTGTTTTTAAAAAAGATTAAAAGAACCATTTTAGAACACGGTCTTTTTCAAAAGGGGGATAGAATTTTAGTAGGTGTATCCTCAGGACTCGACTCTATAACTCTTTTAGAGACTCTTTACTTGTTAAGAAAAGAGTGGGATTTTAAAATTTTTGTCTCCCATTATGATCATAAGATAAGAAAGGATTCCTATAAAGATGCCCTTTTTGTATATCAATTTTGCAAGGAACGGAATCTTCCTTTTTTTTACTCTGCCTCTCCTGTTACTTTATATGCAAAAAGAGAGGGATTAAGTCTTGAAATGGCTGGTAGAGAATTAAGATATGCTTTATGGTATCATCTTTCTAAAAAATATGACATACATCGAATAGCCCTTGCTCATCACCTTGATGATCTTATAGAGGAAGTTCTGTTAAAACTTATTAGAGGAACTGGCAAAAGGGGGTTAGCAGGGATTCCTATTAAAAGAGAGGATCTCATTGTGAGGCCCTTTCTTTTCGTAAGTAAAGAGGAAATTAGAAACTTTGCCAAATTGAGAAATCTGACTTGGAGAGAAGACCCTACAAATAGAGATCTTCGCATTCCCCGAAATAAAATAAGACATCTATTGATTCCCTTTCTGGAAAAAAACTTTACTCCCAAGATCAAAGAGACCTTAAGAAAAACTGTCATTCTCATAGGAGAAGAGGAAGAATTTATTGAGAGGCAGGCTTTAGAGAATTATCAAAATTTAAAATCCTATTGGGAAGAAGATTTGTTGTTGCGCGTTTCTGAACTAAAAAGACTTTCTTCGGTTATTAGAAGGCGAATCTATTTTCTTGCTTTTAAAGAGGCAGGTATTCCTCTATTTAGAGTTACTTCCAGACATATTTTAGCTATGGAAAGTTTAGTAATCAAACAAACTAAAGGGCCGGTTTATTTACCGGGAAAATTTCTGGCTTATCGAGGTCCAGGTTATGTTAGAATTACCAAAAAGGTCTTTACCATACCCTATTTTGAAAGGAAAATACTTGAGGAAGGAATCTATTCCATACCTCAAGGGAAGCTAAAGGTAGTTATAATAAATAAAGAAAAAAGACCACCTCAAAATCCAAATAATTTCCAATTATCTGCCCAAAAAACTCCTTTTCCATTTGTAATTAGAAAGAGAAAACCTGGTGATAGGATATATATACCCGGTGTGGGGCATAAAAAGTTAAAAAAATATCTTCAGGAAAAAAAGATTCCCCTTTACCTCCGAGATAATTTATTAGTGATCGAAAAAGACAATCAAATTATAGGTATATGGAATACTTATGTTCATCCTCAATTTTTAATTAAAGAGGACACAGAAGCCATACTTTTGTTAGAACTATTCCCACAAGATTGATTTTATCTAAAGTTGATATAAATTTTCTAATAAAGATTAATCCTTCTCACTAAAGAACTTAAAGGGAGGCTTGATGGAATGAAAGATATGTTTAAAGGTTTGTTCATTTGGATTTTATTGGGTGTTTTTGTGTTAATCGCCTACAATTTTTTATTTACGGACTCTATATTATACTCCTCTCTTAATCTGAGCTACACTGAATTTTTAGAAAAAGTACAACAAGGAGAAATTAGGGAAATTATAGTTGAAGGTAAAAAAGTAACGGGAAAACTTCTGAATGGAAGGGATTTTGTAACTTATATTTTGCCTGAAGATAGAGATCTTTTTACTTTATTAAAAGAACAGGGAGTAAAGATTAGTGTAAAACCTGAAGCTCAGAGTAGCTGGATCACCACTTTTTTAATTTCTTGGTTGCCCTTTATTATTCTCATATTTTTATGGATTCTTTTCATTCGCCAAATGCAACCGGGCAATAGGCCCTTTTCCTTTGCTAAATCCAGAGCCAAACTCATCAAAGAGGGAGAAAGCAAAGTAACCTTTAAAGATGTAGCAGGAGTTGAAGAGGCAAAGGAGGAACTTCAGGAGGTAGTGGAATTTCTTAAAAATCCTCAGAAATTTACCAAGCTTGGTGCTCGCATACCTAAAGGTATTCTATTAGTTGGACCTCCAGGCACCGGTAAAACTCTTTTAGCAAAGGCTATTGCAGGAGAAGCGGGAGTGCCCTTTTTTAGCATTAGCGGATCTGATTTTGTGGAGATGTTTGTAGGTGTTGGTGCAGCCAGAGTAAGGGATCTTTTTTCTCAAGCCAAACAACATGCACCCTGTATCATATTTATTGATGAGATTGATGCGGTGGGAAGGATGAGAGGTGCAGGCTTAGGAGGAGGCCACGATGAAAGGGAACAAACCCTTAATCAACTTCTGGTGGAAATGGATGGTTTCGATACAGCGGAAGGCATAGTAGTCATTGCGGCTACTAACAGGCCTGATATATTAGACATGGCCTTACTTCGTCCGGGTAGATTCGATAGACAAGTTGTTGTCCCTCCACCGGATGTCCATGGAAGATTAGCTATTCTCAATCTCTATGCCCAGAAATATAAATTAGCTCCAAATGTAGATCTGATGGCTATCGCTAAAGGAACACCTGGGTTTACTGGTGCCAATTTAGAAAATCTCATGAATGAGGCTGCCCTTAATGCTGCGCGGAAAGGTAAAGAATTTATAGAAATGGAAGACATTGAAGAAGCAAAGGATAAAATACTTATGGGTAAAGAGAGGAGGGGGTTAGCTCTCACCGAGGAGGAAAGAAAGATAATTGCCTATCATGAAGCCGGTCATGCATTAGTTGCTTACTATCTTCCTGATCCTGATCCAGTTCATAAAATAAGCATAATTCCAAGGGGACAAGCCTTAGGTGTAACCCAGCAATTACCCCTTGATGATCGACATATCTACACAGAAGACTATCTTTACAAAAAGATCACAGTTCTTCTTGGCGGAAGAGTAAGCGAGGAGACGGTATTTCAGAAATTAAGCACTGGAGCAAAAGATGACTTAAAAAAGGCCACTTTCATAGCCAAAAGAATGATCTGCGAGTTCGGCATGAGCAAATATCTTGGACCCCTTACCTATGGCAAATCTGATGAACCAATCTTCTTAGGTAAGGAGCTCTTCCAAATAAAAGACTACTCCGAAGAGACTGCCAAGCTGATAGACATGGAGGCCAAAGAAATTATTCAAAGCTGTTATGAAAAAGCAAAGGAGATCATAAATCGTTATATCGACAAACTTCATTTAGTGGCTAAAACTCTTTTAGAAGAAGAAACAATTGATGCGGAAAGATTTAAGTTACTTTTACAACAAAGTTAGTTTTTAGTTAAATGCTCCCTCCTTTACAAGTTGGAAAATATAGCTTAGATTGGAAAGATTGTCCCTACTTAATGGGGATCATTAATGTTACGCCTGATTCTTTTTCAGATGGAGGAGAAGCGCTCACAGTGAAACAAGCGCTTGAGAAAGCGGAAGCCCTTTTGGCTGAGGGAGCCCTGATTCTTGATATTGGAGGGGAGTCAACAAGACCCTTTGCTAAACCAGTTCCTGAAGACGAGGAGATTAAAAGAGTTATCCCTGTAATTAAGGCTATAAGAGAACATTTTCCCGAGGCTATCATTTCTATTGATACTTACAAGGCCAAAGTTGCGGAACTTGCCCTATCAAAAGGAGCGGATATGGTGAACGATATATCTGGGGCACAATATGAGCCTAAGATAGTTGATGTTCTAAAAGATTTTAATTGTCCTTATGTTCTAATGCATATAAAGGGCACGCCTCAGGACATGCAGATAAACCCCCATTATGACAATTTATTAGAGGAAATGAAAAATTATTTTAAGGAGAGAATTGATTGGCTTACTACTAAGGGAGTGTCCTTTGAGAAAATAATCATAGATCCAGGTATTGGCTTTGGTAAGACCTTTCAGCATAACATAACAATTTTAAAAAACTTAAAGGAATTTAAAGAATTTAATAGACCCTTACTCTTGGGCCCCTCAAGAAAAGCCTTTATTGGTGAGATTATTCAGAAACCACCCAAGGAGAGAGATGCGGGGACTGTAGGGGTTGCTCTCTTTAGCTATCTTCAAGGAGTTCATTTTTTAAGGGTTCACAGAGTCTCTCTCGTTAAAGATGCCTTAGAAACCTTTAAATACCTTCTTGGAAATAGAGAACTTGGCTGTTAATCACCACCAGATATTAGAATTTTTTAAAGCTCTAAGAATTAGTGACCTTCTTGATATCCTCATAGTAAGTTTCATTATCTATTACATTTTATTATTAATTCAGGGCACCAGAGCTTTACAAATAGTTGCGGGACTTAGTATATTAGTTTTTTTATACTTTTTCTCCGAAATTTTTCAACTCTTAGCCTTAAACTGGCTGTTACATACCTTTTTGTCTTCCATTTTGATTCTTATAATTATTCTATTTCAAGATGATATTAGGAGAGCCCTGGCTCATATTGGAACAGTGCCCTTTACCAAAATTCAAGCGGAATACTCCTATGGCTTAGAAGAAGTAGTTAAAGCAGTAAGTATTATGGCGGAGAAAAAGATAGGCGCACTTATTGTGTTTGAGAGGGAAATTAGTCTCAAGGATTATTTAGAAGGATCGGTGCCTCTTGATGCCAAAATCTCTGAAGAACTACTGCTCAGCGTTTTTAATCCCAAATCGCCTCTTCATGATGGAGCAGTTATAATTAGTGGAGGAAAGCTTTTAGCAGCTGGGGTTGTTTTACCTCTCTCCACCAATCCTGATATAGCTAAGGATTTGGGAACAAGACATCGGGCTGGTCTTGGAATAACAGAAATTACTGATGCGGTAGCAGTTATCGTCTCTGAAGAGAGAGGTCAAATCTCCTTGGCAGTAGGAGGAAAAATAAACAGAGATATTACTCCCGCTACTTTAAGAAAAATTCTTTCTCAACTCTTAGGTTTTGAAACCAAATCTCCCTGGTGGAAAAGAATTAAAAGGGAAGCAAGGCCTTGAAAAGGGAACATAAGCTAAAAGTTCTGGCTTTCCTAATCTCCGCAACATTATGGTATCTGGTAGTCTGGGGTAAACCTATAGAAAAAACTCTTGAAATACCAATTAAGTATAAAAATAGTTATAGTAAAGATTTTTTTGTAGAAATTAATCCCTCTACTATTTCTGTTAAAATTACTGCCACGAGAAGTCAACTAAGAAATCTTGAAAAAGACAAATTAGAAATTGAGATAGATTTAGAAAAATATTCCCCAGGAGCCCATCAAATAAGAATACCTATTGAAAAGATTAATCTGCCCTCCTCTATAAAAGTAAAGGAAATTTCTCCGGTTTATTTGACCTTAGTCATCAAGAAATTTTCACAAAAAAAAGTTCCAGTCAAACTGAGTTTGATTGAAGACCAAAAACAGAGATATCAAACTATGAGGGTTATGTTAAAGCCCTCCATGGTATCTATAAAAGGTTTTTGGGAAGAAATAAAGGAAATTGAAGAGGTTTATACTGAGGCAATAGACCCAGACACTCTAAGAGAAAACAAAGTCTTAGAAGTTAAGCTCAAAACACCTCCTAAGGTTATTGAAGTTCATCCGAATAGCGTTAAAATTATCTACCTCTATCCCTGATTTTAGCAGAGGATTCCATGAAAAGGCTATTTGGGACGGATGGTATTCGAGGTGAAGCTAATATCTTCCCTATGACTCCGGAGATTGCCTTGCAAGTAGGAAGGGCTATAGGTTATGTATTTAAAAATAGTTCTTACCATGTAAACAAAGTTCTAATTGGAAAAGACACAAGGCTTTCAGGATATCTTTTTGAAAGTGCTTTAACCGCAGGGTTATGTTCCATGGGAGCCTCAGTTTATTTAATCGGCCCACTTCCTACCCCAGGGATAGCTTTTCTAACCAGGGATATGAGAGCGGATGCAGGGATAGTCATATCCGCATCTCATAATCCCTATTTTGACAATGGAATAAAAATCTTTGACTCCCAAGGGTTTAAACTATCTGATGAATTAGAAGAAAAAATTGAAAAATTGATTTTCGATGAGACTTTTAAAGAGGTAAGGGCTTTTAAAAAGGACATAGGAAGGACCTATAGGATAAAAGATGCCTTGGGGAGATATGCAGTCCACCTCAAGGGTGTAGTGCCACCACACCTTAATTTTGAAGGACTTAAAGTGGGGATTGATTGTGCCCATGGTGCCTGCTATCAAATAGGACCTATGATTTTAGAGGAACTGGGAGCTCAAGTTTTTTCCACTGGCTGTCAACCAAACGGGCTCAATATTAATGATAATTGTGGAGCCCTCTATCCAGAAAACATCAAAGAAATTTTACTTAACAAAGGCTTAGATATAGCCATTGCTTTGGATGGAGATGGAGATCGAATCGTTGTTCTTGATGACAAGGGAACTCTATGGGATGGAGATGATCTCTTGGCCCTCTTCTGTCACTACTTGAAAAAAAGGGCACTCTTAAAATCTCCTTTTATAGTAGGTACTGTGATGACAAATAAAGGGTTAGAACTCTTTCTCGAAAAGGAAGGTCTAACTCTCTTGAGAACTTCGGTGGGAGATAGATATGTAGTTCAACAGATGAGAATGAAAAATGCTCTAATTGGGGGAGAAACCTCCGGTCACATAATATTTTTGGATAAAAGCACTACAGGGGATGGGCTTCTCTGTGCCCTCCGATTAATCTCTATCTTAGTTGAAGAACAAAAAAAACTCTCCGAATATTATCCCCTCTTCGAAAAATTACCTCAAGTTCTTATTAATATCAAGACTAAAGAAAAAAAACCCTTAGAGGCAATACCAGGGCTTTCTGCCAAATTAAAACTTATAGAGGAAAAACTTGGTAATAAAGGCAGAGTTTTAGTGAGACCTTCAGGCACAGAACCTAAATATAGAGTCATGGTTGAAGCTCAAGATTTTAGCTTAGCCCAAACAATAGCGGAAGAAATTGCGGACTATTTACGCCGTCACCTCACATGAAAGACTTTTTAAAATATATACCGCTTCTTCTTTGGATTATAGCCTTAATGTGTCTCCTATTAGGTTTATCCTCTGGACATCACTTTATACAATCGCGAGGAAGTGTCCTTTGCCTATCCTGTA
Source organism: Caldimicrobium sp. (assembly GCA_025059715.1). Taxonomy (GTDB): domain Bacteria; phylum Desulfobacterota; class Thermodesulfobacteria; order Thermodesulfobacteriales; family Thermodesulfobacteriaceae; genus Caldimicrobium. The sequence continues at coordinate 40,522 of JANXCE010000005.1, read as the reverse complement.
TGGGTTTAGAAGAAAATGAAAATTTTTAAATTAAGAAAAATTACTCAAACTTTTTCTACCATTATTCACAACGGTTATGGAGGCTTTTTATTTACTGGCAATCTTTACACTGGGCCTCTTAAAGGTTACTGTGCTCCGGGACTAAATTGTTATTCTTGTCCAGCAGCTCTTTTTTCTTGTCCTTTAGGGGCACTTCAGCAACTTATGATTTCCCTAAGAGTTCTTACCTTAGAACAAATTATAAAGGTGTTTTTTTATCTCTTGGGAACACTTTTGCTTTTTAGTCTCTTTTTTGGACGCTTTATCTGTGGCTGGCTTTGTCCTTTTGGCTTCCTGCAAGATCTAATTTATAAACTTCCCTTTCCCAAAAAATCTTTAGATCTTCCCAAGCGTTCCCAAAAATATTTAAAACATTTTTTTCTTATCTTTTTCGTATTTCTCTTTCCAGCACTTTTCCTCACCGAACTGGGTTACGGAATTCTTTGGTATTGCAAATATTTCTGTCCCGCTGGAACTTTAGAGGCAGGCTATTTCAATTTTCCCCTTAAACCCGAATTAACTCAGCTAATTGGTAAAGTATTTCTTTTAAAAACGCTTATCTTTATAATAATAATCCTATTATGCGTGATTGATATCAGATTCTTTTGTAAAAATCTCTGTCCCTTGGGATTACTTTATGGATTGTTTAATAGGTTTAGTATATGGCAACTGAGATGGAATGAGAGGGCCTGCAACCAATGTTCTCTCTGTGAAAGGGTGTGTCCTATGAATTTAACCTTACCTAAGGAACTCAACGGAGTTGAATGTATCAGATGTCTTCAATGTTTAGAATTGTGTCCCACTAAGGCCATAGGCCTTGAAAGAACTCTTTACTACCTCCCTCAGAAATACCAAATCAATTTATCCTTAGGAGTTTTAAGGTATGAGAAAAAACAAAAGAACTAAAGATGAACTTAGACCCCTTAAAATAACCTTAGAGTTTACTTCCAATGCCTTAAGTTCAGTTTTAATTGAATTAGGCAAAACCATGGTCTTATGCACTGTAAGCTTAGAGGAAAGGGTGCCTTCATTTTTGAAGGGTTCTGGAACTGGGTGGATCACAGCAGAGTATGCCCTTTTACCTGGAGCTACTTTAGAGCGCACTCCCAGAGAAATTCTTACCCGAAAGGGGCGATCCTTGGAGATACAGAGACTTATTGGAAGAGTTCTTAGAGCTATTACGGACTTATCAAAACTCGGAGAAAGGACCCTTTGGATAGACTGTGATGTAATAAATGCGGATGGAGGCACCAGGACTGCCTCGGTTATTGGTTCTTTTATAGCTCTAAAATTAGCCTTTAAAAAACTAAAAGAAAGGGGTCTCTTAGAGGAAGATCCTATTAAGGAATATGTGGCAGGAGTGAGTGTAGGAAAAATTGGAAATGATTTCTATTTAGACTTAGATTACGAAGAAGATCAGTTAGCAGAGGTTGATGCCAACTTCTTCATGACCGAGATGGGAAGAATAGTAGAAATACAAGCAGGAGCGGAAAAGGGATTATTTACCTGGGAAGAGCTTACTCAAATGAAAGACTTAGCCTGGAAGGGAATCACCACTCTTATAAGAAGACAAAAAGAGGCCCTTGGTGAGTAAAGCCGGTTTACTGATTGGAACTACAAATAAGGGTAAAATCAGGGAAATTACTGAAGTTCTAAGGGACATAGACTTAGAGATTAAGAGTTTAGAAGATTATCCTAATATCCCTCCTCCCTTAGAGACAGGAAAAACCTTTCTAGAAAATGCTTTAATTAAAGCCAAATATTATGCTGAACACACAGGGTTACTTACTCTTGCGGACGATTCCGGTTTAGAAGTAGAGGTCTTGGATGGAGCTCCAGGAATATTATCCGCAAGATTTGCAGGACCAGCAGCAACGGATGAAGATAATATAAAAAAACTTCTCAATCTCCTCAAAGATGTTCCCGAAGAAAAGAGACAGGCTCGTTTTGTTTGTGTTATTGTTTGCTATCATCCCACAGGCAGATTTATTTACACCGAGGGGTTCTGGGACGGAAGGATCTCCTTGCAACCAAGGGGAAGTTTTGGCTTTGGTTATGATCCAGTGTTTTTAGTAAGTGATTTCTCCTTCCAAAAAACCGCAGCGGAACTACCCTTGGAAATTAAAAATCAATTAAGTCATAGAGCTAAAGCCCTAAAAGATTTAAAAGAAAAGCTTCCCCTTTTTCTAAAAGAAATAAAAGAATTACAAGAAGAAAAGTTATGAGATTTCATCAACCAGAGATATTTAAAAAGTATAATATAATGGGCTTTTTTAGCGAAAGGATACCTAAGATCTTAGTGGAAGAAGGGCTTAAGAAAAAGATCTATTTTCCTAAACAGATTCACTCTGATCGGGTGCAAATATTAAATGGTCTTAAGTTATGCTCCGTTGAAGAGGCAGATGGAGTAATATCCTTAGAAAGGGGAGTTTTGATAGGTATTCAGAGTGCGGATTGTGTGCCCATTCTAATCGGAGACAAGAAAGGCAGAGTTATTTCCGCAGTGCACGCAGGCTGGAGGGGTACTCTTAAAGGTATACTCTATAAAACCCTAAAAAAAATAATTTCCCTTAAGATTCATCCTCAAGATATAGTCATTAGTTTTGGTCCCCACATACAAAGTCTCTGTTACAAGGTTGGTGAAGAGGTTTGGGGACAATTGGACCAACCTTTTAGAAGAGAACCCTTCTTGATAACCAAAGGAGGTTTCTACTATTTAGATCTCTCAGCTCTCAATAAGTATCAGGCCTTACTATGTGGTATTCCTGAAGAGAATCTTTGGATATCTCTTGAATGCACCCACTGTGAGGATAAATACCATAGTTTTCGCAGGGATAAAAATTATACCTTCACTCAGATCGCCCTCATAGGTCATGAGCCATATGTTCCTTGGGACTTGCTATAGTTTCCTTTATCTTTTCTCTATGCTTCTATGGTTAGGAGTGGAGTATTTTAAAAGACCTCCTTCACTTCGCAAACGATGGCTGAAGGAAAAATTGGGCCTTATAGAAAAACCTTCTTTGGAAAACGAAAACCCACTATTATGGCTTCATGGAGTGTCAGTAGGAGAAATCCTTGCCTTAAATAACTTAATCCAGAGGTTAAAGTCCCAATACAATCTTATCTTAACCACGGTGACCGATACGGGAAAAGAGGTTGCGGAGAAAGCATACGGTAACCTGGGTGTAAGAGTATTTTATCTTCCCTTTGATCTAAAATTTGCCCTAAAAAACTTCTTAAATAGGATAAATCCAAGGGCTTTAATTATAGCAGAGACAGAAATTTGGCCCAACCTTATCTCGGTTGTCTCGCAGCACATACCTGTTGTCTTGATAAACGGAAGACTTAGCCCAAATTCCTTTAAAAGATACTACAAATTTCGTTTTTTCTTTAAGCCCCTTTTGCAAAAATTAACTTTCCTTGCAGTGCAAGAGGAGCTATATAAGGAATATTTCATTTCTTTAGGCGTCAATCAGGAACGAATTTTTGTTACTGGAAATCTAAAATTTGATCTCTCTCTTGAAGAAAAACCTTTTCCTGAACTACAACATCTGAAGAGGCCCATAATAATCGGAGGAAGCACCCATGCCCCAGAAGAAGAATATCTCCTTAAAGCCTTTTTAGAAGTTGTAGCGGAGGGAACTCTTATATTGGTTCCAAGACATCCCCAGCGATTTGAGGAAGTGGAAAAATTAATTATAAATAACCTTACCAATAAAATTGGCTTTTTGAGATATAGCAAAATAGAGGCAACCGAGAAGATTGATAAAAAAAGAATAGTTTTACTTGTGGACAGGATGGGACTTCTTGGTTCCCTTTATAGAATTTGTGACATAGCGGTGATTGGAGGAAGTTTCATTCCTCATGGTGGACAAAATCCCCTTGAGGCTCTTTACTGGAATAAACCGGTAATAGTAGGACCATATACAGAAAATTTCCCCTTTGTAGAGGAATTTGTGAGAAAGGGTGGAATTTTAAGGGTTACCGCCACAGATCTGAGTAAAACTCTTAGGGAGTTATTAGAGCATCCTGAATCTGCTCAAAGGATAGCCTCAACAGGGTATCAATTATGGTTAGAAAAAAGAGGAGCTACTGATAAAACAATAGAACTTCTTAGGAAATTTTTAATATAACGCTTTTTAGTTTCTTTCCTTTTTAGGTTTTTGAGGTAAGTAAGTCAAGTTAACATTAAATAGAGCGGAGAAAAGATTTTTCTTAAGGATAGGATCAAGGGCAAAGATATTTTCCTTCAAATAATTATTCCAAAAGGCTCTTTTAGTAGTTTGAGAAAAGGGGCAAGGATTAGGTAAAATTGGCCAACCCCTTTGAGACACAAAGCGTGATATCATCTCCTTTGGCACAAAATATAGAGGCCGTATAAGATAAAGCGTTCCTTTGAACATACTCTGTATGGGTAGAATAGTTGAAATTTCACCGCAATAAAACACATTTAAGAAAAAGGTGGTTATGACATCATCTTGATGGTGTCCAAAGACGATTTTAGAAATTTTTAGCTTTTCCGCCAAATTAAAAAGATACTTTCTTCTATTCCAAGAACATATAAAACAGGGAGAAGTCTCCTTTGTGGAATCCGCCTCAATAGCTAATTTCCCAGCTGGAATCTTATCAAAGAGAAATTTAATCCCTCTCTCCTCGCAGAACTTTTCCAAATATTTTACACCCTCCTCGTAGGCCCTTTCCTCTTTAGGAAATCCCATATCCAAATGAATGGCATACAAATTTAGTTCAGTGTTATAATAATAACGCCACTCACTTAAAAAGTGGGTAACCACAAGACTGTCTTCTCCACCGGAGAGTGCAATTAGAAGAGTATCTCCTTTTTGAATTAGTTCGAATCCAAAAATAGCCTTACCGATAAGTTTGCGAATTCGGTGATAAAGATTCATAGACAATAATATAATGAAATCTGTCAAAAGAGACAAGCTCCCCATAAAGCTTAAATTATTGATTTTACATTTATAAGACCTATATTTAATGATAAAGACCCAGAGGTAAGGGAGGGTAGTCTAATATGCCCAAAGATTATTATGCTATACTTGGTATTCCAAGAAATGCTACTCAAGAGGAAATTAAAAAAGCATACAGAAGATTAGCAATGAAATATCATCCTGATAGAAATAAGGGAAATAAAGAAGCAGAAGAAAAATTTAAAGAGATCAACGAGGCCTATGCGGTTCTCTCTGACCCTGAAAAAAGAAAGCTCTATGACATGTATGGCTCAGCGGAATTTGAGAGGCGATATACCCAAGAGGATATCTTTAAAAACTTCGATTTTGAAAATATTTTCAAGGATATTGGCATTGATCTTTCCTCTTTTTTTAGAAAAGGCAAGAGAGGGGAAAGGGTTTATACCTTTGACTTAGGAGACCTGTTTGGAAATCTTTTTAGAACAACTTTTGGTGAGGAAGCCTATTCACCCTTTGGTGAAGTTTATGAAACTTATCAAGTGGAGCTTCCAATAACCTTAGAAGAACTTCTCTACGGAGCAGAAAAGGAGATTCTTATTCCCGGAACCTATGAAAGACTAAAGGTAAAAATTCCCTCTGGAATTAGAGATGGGGAAATTCTTAAGGTAAAAAAGAAGAGCGGAAACAGAGTTAGAGAGTATTATTTGAAAGTTTCCCTAAATCTACCTAAGGGAGTTAAGATAGAAAATGGCAACCTTCAAATGGAAACCGAGATTCCTATGACTACTTTCTTTCTTGGAGGCGAAATTGAAATTACCACACCAGACGGAAAGAGAGTAAGAACTAAGGTTCCCACCTTAACCAAACCCGGAGCCAAACTACGTCTAAAGGGTTTAGGACTTCCTCAGGGAGCTGGAAGAGGGGACTTATTTGTGGTACTCTTTCCTAAGATCCCTTCCAAGTTGACCTCAGAGCAAAAAGAACTTTTAGAGAAATTGAAAAACTTGGGTCTTTAAAGACAAAATAGATCCTGTTGACTCTTGACAAATAACGAGGTATATTTGTAAGTAGTCACTTCCATAGAAACTTTTGATATAAGAGAAAAGTGGTTTGCTAAAGGGACTGTTTATCTTTAAAATTTGTTTTCTTGCTCTAATTGTTAGTCACTTTTTAAATATTTCTTGCTTAGCAAAGGAGATCCTTAGTTTAAGGGATACCATAGAGAGAGCGTTAAAATCAAATATACAAATAAGTATAGCCTTAAAACAAAAAGAAGAGTTTTTTTTTCAAAAAAGCTTAATAAGAGCGGAGTTTTTTCCTAAGCTTTACTTGAGCTACACCTTTGAGAGAAGAGATTTAGGGAAAAACCTACCAACCAGGGATAGTCATCTCTTTGGTCCTACTTTTACATGGAATATTTTTTCTGGGTTTTCTACTTATTTTTCTTTTAAAGAGGCTATTCATTATCTCTATGCTCAGGATGAGAATATTCGCCATAAAATCCTTGAGATATCCCTTATGGTAATTAGAAATTACATAAACTATTTTAAACAAAGGGCCTTACTTGAAGCATCCTTGGCAGACTTAGAAGATGCTAAGACCTTATTAAGACTTGCTCAGAGGAGATATGAATTGGGTCTATCACCCTATGCGGATGTTTTAGATGCGGAGGCAAGACTAAAGGAAGCGGAATTTAAGGTAACTAATTACAAATATTCCGCAGATATAGCCAAGGCAAAGGTGTTACTTTTATTGAATGAAAATCTTACCCAAATTGATGCTTACGAGTTCCAACCTCTTGATTTTAATGATATTGAAATAATTCCTCTCTCGCAACACATAGATAAAGCCTTAAAACTTAGACCAGAGATAAAGTATAAAGAGAGAGAGATTCAAGCTCAAAGGGAAAGAATAAACAGTGTGCGTGGTGAATATTTCCCAACTATAGATCTTTTTACCAGTTATTACCGACAAGATAAGAACTTCTTTCCCACTCAAAATTATCAATTCTTAGCGGGCATCAGAATTAACTTTCCTCTATTTACAGGATTTTCTACACCCTCCAAACTCCAAAAGGAAAGAGCAACCTTGGAGAAAAAACACTTAGAAAAAAGATCCCTTGAACTCCAAATTCAAGAGGAGGTTTTTACCGCCTATAATGTATTTCTAACTTCCCGAGAAAATTTATCAGTTTCCAGAGCTCTTCTAACTAAAATGGAAGAAGACTATAGATTGGTTCGAAAAAAATACGAAAATGGCTTAGCCAGTATTGTGGATGTAACTACTATATTGGCAAGATTATCTCAGGCAAGGACACAGTTTACCAATTCAAAGTTTGATCTTATATTTAATTATTATCAACTTAAAAGGGTTACTGGCGAAATTCCTGGAATCTAAAGATGAACCTCAAAAAATCTAAAACTTATTTATTGATTGGGATAACTTTTTTATTTTTTTTTATTAGTTGTCAAAATCCTAAGGATAAAAAAGACAAAAAAGAGAAAACTCCGATACCACAAAGAACTGCAGTGGTGGAGAGAGGGGAGATCTTCTTAGAAGTATCCGCAACCGGGGCGATTAAACCTCAAGTAGGAGCGCAAGTAAAGGTAGGAGCAAGGATTTCGGGAAAAGTTGAACATCTCTTCGTTAAACAAGGAGATTTTGTCAAAAAGGGACAGCTTATTGCAGTTATTGAACATCGGGACCTCAAAAATCAAGTAGAAAGATATGAGTTTGAATACAAGCAGGCCCAAAGTCAATGGGAAAAAATTAAAGCGGTATATCCAGAAAAAATCAAATCTCAATTAAAAACAATACAGGCTTTACAGGTAGAACTCAATCAATTGGACCGAGACTATCAAAGATTTGCTAATCTTTACCGAGAGGGGTTGATTTCCAGGACAGAATTAGAAAAAATTGAAAGAGACAAAGAGGTCAAAAAAAATCAGTTGGAAGCGGAAAGGGCTAAACTTAGAGCCCTTGAAGCAGAGTTCGAAAAGGAGCTTGAAAGTGCCAGAGCTCAAATTGAGGCAACTAAAAGACAATTAGAGGAAGCAAAGGTTAAACTCAATTATGCCTTTGTTTATTCCCCTATTTCAGGGTATGTCTCAGAGGTTACCACCCAACAAGGTGAAACGGTAATTGCAGGCTTAAATGCTCCAACTTTTATCACTGTAATTGATCTATCTCGTTTAGAGGTTCATTGTTACATTGACGAAACTGATATTGGAAAGGTAAAACCAGGTTTAGAAGCTTTTTTTAGAGTAGATGCTTTTCCTGATAAGCTTTTTAATGCCAAGGTGCGCACTATTTATCCAGGGGCAATTATTAAGAACAATGTAGTTTTCTATGATACGGTGCTAGATATTCTAACTCCCTACCGTAACCTACTTCGTCCAGAGATGACCGCTCAAGTGACCATTGTTGCTGGAAAAAAAGAAGGTGTTCTTGTTGTCCCTTCAGGGGCTGTCAAGATTGATTCTCAAGGTAGAACCTTTGTTATGCTCAAAAAAGGTGACTCCTGGGAAAAGAAATTCATCAAAACTGGTTGGGAGAGTAGAGGCAAGACAGAGGTATTAGAAGGGCTCTCGGAGGGTGACACCGTAGGAGTGTGGTAAAATTTGAGTAAAATTCTTCTTCAGTTAAGGGAGATTAAAAAAACCTTTCAATCTGGAAAGGTTATTTACGAGATTCTGAAAGGTATTAACTTAGAAGTGGAAAAGGGAGAATTTTTAGCCATCATGGGACCTTCAGGTGGTGGTAAATCTACATTATTAAACATCATAGGTTTGTTAGATAGACCCACTTCCGGTAGTTATCTATTTGAGAATAGAGAGGTTAGCACTCTCTCTACCAATGAATTAGCTAAATTGAGAAATGAAAAGATAGGTTTCGTATTTCAAGCCTTTCACCTAATCCCTTGGGCTACTGCTCAAGAGAATGTGTTGTTACCCCTTTTATATAGAGGTAAAATAGATCAAGAGGATATTTACCGGGCGCAAGGCCTTTTGGATAGATTAGGTTTAAAAAACCATATTAATTTAAAGCCTGCAGAGTTATCCGGCGGTCAACAGCAAAGAGTAGCCATAGCCCGGGCCCTGATAAATAACCCTTCCCTATTACTTGCGGATGAACCTACCGGTAATCTTGATTCTCAGAGTAGCAGAGAAGTTATGGACATCTTGACAGAGTTAAATAAAGAAGGCCTAACTATCATTATAGTAACTCATGACTCCGAAGTTGCCAAGAGAGCTAATAGAATTAAAATTTTAAAAGATGGGCTTTTTATAGAATAATGATTTAAAATAGTATGACTAAACTACTTTTAAAGGAAATCCTAAGGGAACTTCTCTCTAATAAGATTAATCTCTTCTTCATTACTTTAGCCTTGGTTTTCAGTTTAACTGCCCTTAACACCATTTATGCCTTAGGGAAGTCTGCGGAAAAACAAATCTTAGACACCTTAGCAAATCTTAACTTTGGTAAAGATGCACTGTTAGTTTTAGCTGGTGGCTCAAGAGTGATGGGGCTTACAACAACAAGGACGGATACTTTGGTTATGGAGGATGTTTATGCCATTGAGAGACTTGGGTTCGTAAAAATGAGTTCCCCATTTACCGGAGGCTTGGTAGAAGTTTCTTATAAAGAAAAGGCGGAGAAATTAAGGCTTGATGGAGTTCTACCTATATATTTAAAGGCAAATAATTGGAATATTCTGAAAGGAAGATTTTTCAACGAGGAAGATGTAAAAAATAATAACAAAGTGGTAGTTCTTGGGTATGATGTTGCAAGAAAATGGGGAGGTTTGAATTTAGTTGGAGAATGGATCAAAATTCAAGGACAATTTTACCTCGTGATTGGGATTTTAGAAAAAAAGGGCTCCTTAGGTCATTTTCCTCTGGATGAGAGAATTTTTGTGCCCCTAACTACCGCTCAAAAGAGAATATTCAACCAAAAGCACTTAAGAGGGATTAAGATAATCCTCTATGAAGATACTTCCATTAATTTAGCAGAGAAAACAATCAGAAAACTTCTTAGAGAGAGACATAAGCTCTATGGAATAGCTCCAGACGATTTTCGGATTGTGACGCCCGAGATGGTGGTGGCAAGACACACTGCCACTTCTAAGACTTTAAGTGCCTTTCTCCTCGTTATTGCCCTTATAAGTTTAATAATAAGTGGTGTTATTATTATGAATCTTATGACTGCAAGTGTAGAAGAAAAGGCGGGTGTAATTGCCTTAAGAATTGCGGTAGGTGCCAAACCCAAGCACATTATTCTGCATTATATGTTTAGTGCCTTACTTTTAGCGATAGTTAGTGGAGCCATGGGATGGGCTCTGAGCATAGGGCTTATGTATCTTTTATCCCTCCTAACACCCCTCAAACCTCTCTTTTCTTGGGGCACCTTTTTACTGAGTCTCACCTTTTCTCTGATTACTTGTATAATTTTTAGTATTTTTCCTGCCTTTAAAGCTTCCCGCATTGATCCTGCTATACTTTTAAAAGGGTTATGACTTTAATTACTCTTAAACTTTCCTTTGGCGGTATCTTTTATAAAAAGTTAAGACTTTTTCTCTCAGTTCTGGGCATCATTATTGGAGTTTCTGCGCTTTTGGTAATGAACACCTTTGGAGAATCTGCCAAAGTCAAAACCATGCAAGAAATAGAAACCTTTGGTCCTGAAATACTTATGGTAGTCTCTGGTCAAGCCAGAGTAAGAGCAGGCAGGGCTATTCAAGCCGAACAAACTACAGCTTTAAAATTAGAAGATGCTCAAGCTTTGAGAAAAATCTCCGCTATACAACTTATATCTCCCCTATATACAGGGAGTTCTATAGTCAGATACTTAGGAAAAAATATTTCAACGGTAGTGCAGGGAGTAAATGAGGAGTATATCAAACTTAGAAAGTTTTCTCTTATAGAAGGAAGAAACTTTTTGAAAGATGAAGTAACGGGATTCAAAAAGGTGGCAATCTTAGGTTACAAAGTGAAAAGGGAACTCTTTGGAGAGGAAAAAGCAGAGGGACAGCACATTCTTATCAACAAACTACCTTTCACTGTAATAGGGGTCTTAGAGCCCATCGGGGTAGATGCCAGCAACCAGGATCAAGACGATCAGGTGCTCATTCCTATAACTACAGCGATGTCCGCTCTATTTAATGTAGATTACATTTCAGGTATTTTTATCTCAGTATATAAACCCGAGTTAGTTCCCCTAATTGAAAAACAGGTTGATGAAATCCTGTTAAAAAGACACCGAGTCTCTCCCAAGGAGAAGGGCTTTAATATTATTAAAGCGGAAGATATTCTCAAATTTCGAACAGAGGCCTCTTCTTTGTTTTCTAGTTTAGTTCAAAGTATTTCTATACTTTGTCTAATAGTAGGTAGCTTAGGAGTTACTGCTATTATGCTTCTCTCTGTGAATGAACGAAGAAGGGAAATAGGTTTAAGACTTGCGTGTGGAGCAAGTAGAAGGGCAATTCTAAAACAGTTTTTGATCGAAAGTATGGTCATCAGCTTATGGGGAGGTTTCATAGGATTGTTTATAGGTTTGCTGGGAATACTTGTATTTCTTCCCCTTTTAAAGTATCCCTTGGTTTTACCCTGGAAGCCAATAATAGTATCTACTGGTTTAACCATATTTTTTGGATTGCTCTCTGGCATATACCCTGCTTATAAGGCTAGCAAAATTGATCCTGCAATTCTTTTAAAGGGTTTATAGGATGTTTTATGAGGTATGAAGGAACCTATTACAGTCTAAAGGAACATTTAGAGAAAAAATTTGGAGAAAAAGTTAAAAAGATACCCTTGGATGCAGGATTAACCTGTCCTAATAGAGATGGACGCAAGGGAAAGGGAGGCTGTATTTACTGTGATTCAAGAGGTTCTGGAACGGGTCTTGCTTCAAAACTTTCTCTAAAAGAACAGCTCGAATTTTTCAGAGAGCGTTTGAAGCAAAGGGGCTATAAAAAGTTTATCGCCTATTTTCAAAGTTTTAGTAACACCTATGCTCCCATAGAGAAATTAAAAGAGCTCTACGACACTATTTTAAACTTTTCAGATGTGGTCGGTTTAGCTATAGGAACAAGACCCGATTGTGTTAGTCCTGAAATAATCAACCTTTTAAAAAGCTATCAAGAAAGGGGTTATTATCTATGGGTAGAATTGGGCTTACAAAGTAAACATGATAAGACTCTTAGATTAATAAATCGTGGTCACACATTTAAAGATTTTCTAAATGCCTTCTTTTTGTTAAAAGAGAGTAACATTCCTGTGTGTATTCACCTTATCTTTGGCTTGCCAGGAGAAACGAAAGAAATGATGCTTGATACAGTAAAAACTGTAGCAGAACTTCAGCCTGAGGGAATAAAGTTTCATGCCCTCTATGTCCTTGAAAACACCCCTTTAGCTAATCTTTATCAGGAAGAAAAAATTAAAGCTTTAACCCTTGAAGAGTATGCTAATCTTGTAGCAACATCACTCAGCCTGTTATCTCCCTCAACGATAATACATAGGCTTACTTCAGATCCCCCAAGGCAAGGGCTTCTTGGTCCTCTTTGGTTATTATACAAAAATAGAGTAATGAGGGAAATTGAAAAAAATATGAAAGAAAGGAAACTTTATCAGGGAAAATTCTTCAAAAAAGACCCAATTCTATAACTACTCTCTTTGATTCCCCCTGGCTTGCCTAAGTATTTACTTGTCTCCTTTGACAAGGATATTAACTATTACTTCTCTAACCCCCTCTACGGTTTTTGCTAACTCTACTGCTCTTCTTCTTTGTTCTTCTCTTTTAACAACTCCAGTTAAGGTGACCACTCCGTTTAGGGTATCCACATCAATGGAGAGTGCCTTTATTTCGGGATCGGCTATAAACTTAGCCTTTATTCGTGCGGTTATCTTTTTATCAGAGATATACCCTTTAAGGCCTCGTTTCCCGACTTTAAGATTATTTACTACTTTTTTAACCCCAGGAACCGACTGGGCAATCTCTATTGCTCTTCTAATTTCTTCTTCACTATCAACAAAACCTGTTAGAGTAACTACACCATTCACTGTGTCCACATCAATCTTTCTCGCCTTGGTTAGTGGATCTTCAACAAGTTTAGCTTTTATCTTAGTTGTTATAATAGCATCATCAACCTGCGTTCCTATAGTTCTTGGATCAGTAGCTACCTTGTAGCCTTCGTAGGCTCCACCTCCGACTAACACCCAACCACAGCCAGAAAGAAAAATACTTAAAAAGATACCCAGGCAGAGGTTCTTGAAAATTTTAAAACTTACTTTACTATTTCCGATAAATAACTTAAAATATATCATAGGGAGAAACCTCCCATGAAGATTGATACCAAGTTTCATTTTGAGCTTAATTTTAACACCTCTGGCTCCATTTCCAAGCAGGAAAATAAAGTCTTTGAAGCTTATTTAAAAAATGCCCTTTTAGAATTGGAACGAGCTGATTTCTTAAAGCAGGCGGAAAATGAAAAGCTAAAATATCTTTCAGAAAAGTTGGACTCTTCCTTAGCTCTTCTGGATCGAATCACTAAATTAGATTTGAATTTCAGCACCTCCGCAACTATTGGGGATCTGCTATTAAGCCAGGCTTATGAAATGGAAAAGATTGCGGAAACCTTGCCTGAAGGGGGGCTCAAATTTCTATTTAAAGAATCTGCTTTATACATAGGCCTTGAAGCGGAAAAACTTCGCAATGGCTTCTATCTTCGTTAACCTTTGCTTAAGGCAAGCCAAATTAATTTTGCCACTAACTCCCTAAAGGAATACCCTGCCACTTTAGCCGCAAGGGGTAATAAACTGGTCTCCGTCATCCCGGGGATAGTATTTGTCTCTAATACATAAAATTCTTCATCTTTCAAAATAAGATCCGTTCTGCTGTAATGTCTCAGATAAAGGGCTTTGTGGGCTTTTAAACCATAGGTTTGAGCCTTTAAAGTTAATTCAGGGCTAATCCTTGCAGGACAGATCTCTTCCGCCATGCCCGGTGTGTATTTAGTCTCATAGGTAAAATATTCTCCCTGGGGAATTATTTCTACTACAGGCAGGGGTTTATCATCAAGAATGCCCACCGTCATTTCTCTACCTTTGATATATTCTTCAACGAGAATCTCATCATCTTGCAAAAAGGCTATTTCTAAGGCTTCCTCAAGATCCTCCAATTTTTTAATCAAGGACAGACCAATACTTGAACCTTGTTTAGCAGGTTTTACCACCAAAGGAAGGCCCAAGGAGAAAGCATAATCTCTTATGTTTTTTAATCCTTCCTCCTTAGAAAAACACTTTCCCTTTGGAACAGGTAATCCTGCTTGTTGATATAAAATTTTGGCAATACCTTTATGCACAGCTAAGGCACTGCCTAAAACTCCAGCTCCCTGATAGGGAATTCCAAGCATTTCTAAGAATCCCTGCAATGTGCCATCCTCTCCCCCTGGACCGTGGATTACAAGAAAGGCTAAATCAATCTCCGAAGAGCGAGAGACTAATTTCTTTAGATCAAAGGCCGGATCGTAAAACTCTACCACATGCCCTAATTCAAGTAAAGCCTTTTCAACCGCTTTTGCGCCCTTAAGAGATACCTCTCTTTCAGAAGAGTTGCCTCCAGCTATCAGGGCAATTCTCAAAGAGCCTCTCGAGGACACTCCGTACCTCCTGTATTTCGTTTAACTTCAATATTATGTCTGGCGAAATCTCTAAATTTCTAAAGATCCTTCTCTCTAAAAGTAGAGTCATCTCCTCAAGTAAACGCATTCTAATAATAGCCCTGAGAGTCCTTCCATATCTCCTTTCTAAGTCTTGGAATCTTTCCTTTAAATTTACAATCCTATCATGCATTACCCTTTTGTCTGCATAAAAAACTATCTCCTCTTCGCTTATTGGAGAGCCTGGTTTGGGAGCTTTTAAATAAATGTGGGCATAAATTATCTCCCCAATTCTCTCAAAGCCTAAATTCTTCATCAATTTATATCCCGCTAAGGCATGATTTTCTCCTGTTTTAATACTGGAAAACTTTTTTATATCGTGAAGAAGACCTGCTAAAGTAAGGGCTTTAATATCTAAAGAATTTCCCCTTTCTTTGAGTAAACAACCTAAACATAGTGAAATCAAAGCAACCTTTTCGGAGTGTCTTATTATATGGGAAGGAACGCCTTCTTCTCTTAATAACTCATAAGCCCAGTCAATTGAGAATTCCATTTTTGAGTGCCTCAACACTGAAGAGAAAACAGGGCGATGCAAACAACACACCATCTATTCTATCAAGGAGACCTCCATGTCCAGGAATGAGGGCTCCTGAGTCCTTTTTCCCTACCGCTCTCTTTACCGCAGACTCAAAGAGATCACCACATGCTTCAGTTATTGCTAAAACAAAGCCAATTATTAGAGAAATAGATATACTCCAAAGAAAGAGAATCTTTTGTAGGAGCAGGCTTGTTAAAAGGGCAAAAAACACACCCCCTAAAAATCCTTCCCAAGTTTTTTTTGGAGAAATTTTAGCAAAAAAGGGAGTTCTACCGAAGACCTTACCCACAAGATAGGCTCCGGTGTCGGTTGCAAACACCACAGAAAAGAAAAAAACAAGATATTCCCTTGGGTATTTTTCTGCCAACATAATGATCGGTAAGAAGCCCAACATTAAATAAAAAAGTCCTCCCACAAGGGGAAAAAAGTCCACAGAGAAACTCTCCCTTTCAAAATAGAAAAGAAAGGGCAAAAAAGAAAAAAATAACATAAAAAAAAATACAAAAGGAAGAGCAATAAGTGGTAGGGCTATTAGAGCACCTAAAAGGATAATTCCTCCCCATAGGAAGTACTTTAAAGGGAAATCAAAAAGTTTGATCCACTCAAACCAACAAAGAATGAGTACAACAAGCGCAATCCCTATTATTAAAGATAAGCTTCCTTTAAGGACAATAAAAATTAACAGGGGAAATAAAATTATAGCGGAAAGTGTTCTCTTTAGAAAGCTAAAATTCATAAACTCTACCAAATCGCCTTTCTCTTCGTTGAAAATCCAATATAGCCTTGGTAAACTCTTCCTCGGTAAACTCTGGCCATAGAAGTTCAGTAAAATATAACTCCGTATAGGCGATTTGATAGAGAAAGAAATTAGATATTCTAAGTTCACCACTGGTTCTTATTAAAAGATCCGGATCCGGAAGATCAGGGATATAAAAGAATTTTCTTAAATCCTCTTCCATTATAGCTCCAGGATGAAGCCCTTTCATCTGAGACTCTTCTATAATTAATCTCACCGCCCTCAAGATCTCACTTCTTCCACTGTAACTCAAAGCCAAAACAAGGGTCATCTCCTTTAAAGAAGAGGTTGCCTCTTCTACTTCTTTAATCCGTCTTTGTAAATCTATGGGAAAATCCTCTATATCTCCTATCACCCTAAGGGAAATAGCCTTTTCTTTTAAAAGAGGTAACTCTTTTTCTAAATACTCTCCAAGAAGAGCAAGTAATGTCTCCACTTCCATTTTTGGTCTTTGCCAGTTTTCCTTTGAAAAGGCAAAAAGGGTTAAGTATGGTATACCAAGTTCTCTTGCCTTTATAACTATCTTTCTTGCAACTTCGACCCCCTTTCTATGCCCCATAATACGAGGAAGTCCTTGCTTTTTAGCCCATCTTCCATTTCCATCCATAATAATAGCCACATGACGAGGAAGCTTTGTGACATCAATATCAGAAATAGAAGGAGACATCTTAGAGAGTTAAAATTTCTTTCTCTTTCTCTGTAAGAAGTTTATCTACATTTTTTATAAATTCATCGTGGATTTTTTGCACTTCCTTCTCCAGTTTGTGGTAATCATCTTCCGAGATTTCTTTATTTTTCTTAGCAGTTTTAAATTTTTCTAAGGCTTCTCGACGAAGATTCCTTATAGCAATCCGAGCCTCCTCCGCCATTTTATGAACCACCTTTACGAGTTCCTTCCTCCTCTCCTCGGTCAGTGGCGGAATAACAAGTTTTATGGTTTTACCATCACTGGTAGGATTAATTCCTAAATCGGATTTTTGAATGGCCTTCTCTATTTCTTTTAACAAACTTAAATCCCAGGGTTGAATTACCAAGACCTTCCCTTCTACTATATTTACAGTAGCAATTTGTGGTATTGGTAGCTTTTGACCATAACAATCCACTTTGATACCCTCAAGTAGACTAATTGAGGCTCTTGAGGTTCTTATATGAGAAAATTCTTCCTTTAGAGTATGAATAGTTTTTTGCATTCTTTTTTTTACCTCATCTATTACCTCCTTCATATATCATCCCCTCCCCATTAGAGCCTGACAATGGTTCCTATTTTTTCGCCCAAAACTGCTTTTTTGATGTTTCCATAATTTAAGATGTTAAAAATTAAAATCGGAAGGCCATTATCCTTAGCTAAAGAAAAGGCCGTGGCATCCATGACTTTTAAATTCCTTTGAAGGACCTCATCATAGGTTATTTCTTCGAATTTTTTAGCTGTGGGATCTTGAATGGGGTCCCGCTCATAGATGCCATCAACTTTGGTAGCCTTCATAAGAATTTCTGCTTGAAGCTCAAGAGCCCGAAGAGTGGAGGCAGTGTCGGTAGTAAAAAAGGGATTTCCCGTCCCACAGGCTAAAATAAGCATTCTACCTTTTTCTAAATGTCTAAGAGCCTTTTCTCTAACATAGGTCTCCGCAATTTCAATTATCTCTAAAGCGGACATAGTTCTCACTGGAACACCCTTTTTCTCTAAGGTATCTTGTAAAGCAAGGGCGTTTATAAGAGTAGCAAGCATACCCATATAATCTGCTCGCGCCCGATTTATTCCTAATCTTTCACCCGCAACCCCTCTAAAAATATTACCACCTCCAATTACTATAGCAACCTCAACCCCAAGAGAATGTATCTCCCTTAGTTCTTCTGCTATGGAATGAAGAACTTGTTGATCTATGCCAAATTCTTTCTTTCCTAAGAGGGCTTCCCCTGATAGTTTAAGAAGAATCCTTTTGTATTGAATACCCGAGTCACTCAATCCTATTCTCCAACTTGAAATCGCACAAATCTTCTTATTAGAATTTTTTCTCCTGTTTTAGCAATAAGCTCATTAAGAAGATCTTGAATCGTAATCTCTGGATTCTTTATGTAAGGCTGCTCCAATAGAACAACCTCTTTATAAAATTTTTCTAACTTTCCCTCTAAAATTTTGGGAATTACATTTTCAGGTTTACCTTGTTCTCTTAATTGTTCCTCATAAATTCTCTTTTCTCTCTCTAAGATCTCCTGAGGCATCTCCTCCCTACGGACACAGATTGGCGAAGTTGCAGCTATTTGCATAGCCACATTATAGGCAAAGTCCTGAAACTCCTGAGTTCTTGCGACAAAATCCGTTTCGCAATTAATCTCTACCAAAACCCCAATCTTTTTATTGGCATGAATATAGGCACTAATTATTCCTTCTTTAGCCTCCTTTCCTGCTCTTTTAGAGGCTATAGCAAGACCTTTCTTGCGAAGAATATCAATAGCCCTCTCAATATCACCACCTGCCTCTTCTAAGGCCTTTTTACAATCACTAAAACCAGCAGCAGTCCTCTCTCTCAACTGCTTTATTAAATCCAGAGATATTTGACTCATAATTTTATCCTCCTATGGGGTTATTCTTATTCCTACTCTAAAAGTCTTTCCGCCTCTTCCTCAAAGATTATATCTCTCTCTTCTTCCGCAAGGATCTTCTGGAGTATATCCTCCGCTTTTTCCTCCTCCGCTTTTAGCATCTCTTCCTCAAAGGTAACCTCTTTATCCGCAAGGGCTACCATCTTTTCTTTATAAATTTCCTGTCCCTCAATACAGGCATCAGCGATTTTAGAAGTAATTAATTTTACCGCTCTGATAGCATCATCGTTTCCCGGAATGATATAGTCAATCAGGTCAGGATCACAATTAGTATCGGTTATGGCAATAATTGGGATTCCAAGCTTTCTGGCCTCTTTTACTGCAATTTCTTCATAAACGGGATCTACCACAAAAAGAGCCTGAGGTAAAGAATCCATATTCTTTATACCCTCTAAGTTTCTCTCTAACTTCATTTTTAATCTTTCCAATTTTAAACGCTCTTTTTTAGGAAATCTCTCAATAGTCCCATCCGCAAACCAACTCTCAAGTCTTTTCAATTTTTCAACACTTTGTCTAATGGTACGAAAATTAGTTAAAGTTCCACCAAGCCAACGGAAATTAACAAAGGGCATACCACATCTTGTGGCTTCCTCTTTTATAGCATCTTGAGCTTGCTTTTTGGTGCCCACAAAGAGAATCTTACCTCCTTCTGAGGTTACACTCTGAGCAAACTCATAGGCTATTTCAAAATACTTAAGGGTTTGTTGAAGATCTATTATGTGAATCCCATTTCTTTCCCCAAAAATGAAGGGCTTCATCTTAGGATTCCACCTTCGAGTTTGATGCCCAAAGTGAACCCCTGCTTCCAAAAGTTGTTTCATAGTAATATGACTCATCCTTTGACCTCCCCTGGGTTTAATCTTCCGTCTAAGGTGGATAAAACCTAACCCCTATTGAGGGCACCCTTCCCTTAGACGTGCTTAATACCTAAAAGAGTTAAAATTACTATTCCCTAAACAGGATAGACACTTACTACCGTTTTTCCCTTTCTACTTTCAAATTTGACTATACCATCAATTTTAGAAAAAATAGTATAATCTTTTCCAAGTCCCACATTAAAACCTGGGTGAAATTTAGTCCCTCTTTGTCTTACTAAGACTTCTCCTGCTTTAACCCTTTGCCCTCCAAACCTTTTTACACCTAAACGCTTAGCCTCTGAATCCCTACCATTTCGAGAAGACCCGCCTGCTTTCTTATGAGCCATGTCTGTCTCCCCCTCAAATCTTAATTTCTTTTATTTCAATAGTGGTAAAATATTGACGATGACCCTTTTTTCTCTTATATCCCTTTTTTGGCTTCTTTTTAAAGACTATTACTTTAGGAGCCCTACCTTGCTCAATTATTTCCACCTTAACCGCCGCTTCATTTAATGTTGGCCTACCAACCTCTAACCTTCCCTCTGTTGCTACCAATAAGACATCCCTTATTTCCAAGAGATCACCTGGCTTTCCCTCTAACTTTTCAACTCTGAGACGATCTCCAGGCTTAACTACATACTGTTTCCCTCCGGTTCTAATAACCGCAAACACTTTATCCCTCCTAAATACCAATTTACTCCCTAAAGATATAGCAATTTTTGGCTTTGTCAAGCACTTGTATAAGTCCATATGATTTTAGACTGAGGGGAATTCTCATAAAATTTATAACAAATCCTCTCCAAGGGCGATACATTCCCAAGACCACTTTGCACCCTCTCCGTATAATACCAAATGCCTCCATAAACTCTCTATGCTCTATAAACTCCTCCTTCCAATGTCCTGTTAAATCTCTATACATACCCATCCTCTCTCTCAAGCTCCTTCGCAAATTCTCCTAAAAACTCACTCCCATTATCAGTCTGCACACCCCTTATCTAAAAACATACCCCTCTTATCTTGAAAAGGAGCTTTTACCTTAAACTTACTCCAAAAGTCCCTCCCAATGCTACTCGATAAATGACTACTCTTCATAGGAAAATCCAAATCTACCAGCCACATCTTTTGCTTCCTCTTCTCCCTCTCAATAAACCTTCCCGTTTTCAATAGAAACTAAGGCTTCTTCACTGCCTCCTCTCGAAGTGCCCCTTTTTCTTTCAAATACCTTATATATATCCCTCTTTCTGCAAAATCTATCCACCAAAGGCTTAAGCTTTTCCTTGCCTATGCGAGGAGGTTCTCTCCTCTAACTCGGGATAAAATCTACTACCTCCTTCCCCATCACCCTGAGCATTTCCTCTTGGTTGCCTTCGGTTTGGATATAAAAGGGGCGACTTTTTTTATTTGGGATGCATCTTTGATTGCTTCGGGTCTTTGTAATATTTTTAAGTCTTTGATGTATCCAAAAACCTCCCCATTCCTGAAAATCAAGCCCCGTGCCTGACCACAAAAAGCCTTCATACCACGAGGGCCTTCTTCAGGGCACATAAATTGTATCACCCACTGAATACCGCTAATATGTCCCCCTTCTCCTTTAATTATTTTGAGCTTTTTCTTTATCCCTCTAAACCCAACCCTTACAAGCACTCCCTGAACTACCTTGGAAAACTGGTTTATAATCATCCCTTTGAAAAAATATCTAAGGCTTTCCAAAGATTATTCTTTGGAGGTCTGTAAACCTCCTATCACTTCCCTTTAAAAGAGTTTTCACTTTCCAGTATTTCATACTTTCCAAAGGCTTTATTCTCCGCCTTTGTAGGTTTGTCTGAAATTAGGCTATCCTCTCTGTAGATTCTCTGACCTTCAAGTAAAGTCTTTTCCAACAGAGGCTCTCTATCCATAACAAAAGGATACATCATCTCAAGGTCAATGGCTATCCAGCTGATAGTTTAAGGTTTTTCTTCTTTAGCTCTTTTGCAAGTTTTATCCTCCTCTTTTCTGGTATTTGAACCAAAAGGGTTAGTTTTTTTCATCTTTGAAATGAAAATATTATTGAAGGGTCACTGGCAGGTAAACAGGATTTCCCTTCTCTTTTGCAAAAAATTTTGTGGTATATTTCGCGAGCCTCTTGACCTGCCTTTAAAGGTTGGACTTTACTCTTATGGTTTGAAACCTTTGATGATGCACATGTTTTCTGCTATTGTTTTTCCTATCTTTGTAAACTATGATAGTGCCTGGAGGAACTTGCTCTTCTTTAATGTATCTTCCTTAAACAGGTGCAAAGCGGTTTTATAGAAGCCATCTCTTTTATGAATAAGAAAAAGACCTAAAGGGGTGAGCCTAATTTTTACTTAGAACTATAGTTACTGGGCCATCATTAAGTAATTCAATTTCCATGTGGGCACCAAAGAGGCCTGTTTTGACAGTAAGTCCCCTTTCAGTGAGGATTTGACAAAGTTTGTCAAAAAGTGTTTGAGCAATTGAGGGATCCTCCGCCAGGTGAAAACTTGGCCTTGTGCCTTTTTTTAGTTCTCCACAAATGGTAAAATTAGAAACCAATAATATTTCACCGTTAAGGTCCCTTACACTCAAGTTAAACTTCCCCTTTTCGTCAGGAAAAATCCGCAAGTTTGCCAACTTATCTGCCATCCATGCTAAGATTTTCTCATTATCCCCCTTTTCTACACAAAGCAATACCAAGAGACCTTGGGAAATCTTAGAAAGAACCCTCCCATCTATTAACACCCTTGCCCACTTAACCCTTTGAATCACCGCTTTCATATAGATTCTTTAAGGTTTTTTATAGCTGACTTACCCTTTAAATAAGCCCTGCGATTTACCTCAAAAAGATGGGCTTTGTCTTTCCCCAACATTTCCCTTAAGGCTTTCTTAAAAATTTTCTCTGAAAAAAGCTTTAGTAATCCATTAAAGGCTCCTATAGCACACATATTCAGGGCTAAAGGCGAGCCTGCCTGTTCCGCAAGGGAACTCAAAGGCAACCAGAGAATTTCTTTATCCATGGTTAAGTTATGAAACTCCTCTGTTTCCCTTCTCTCTACGAGATCTGAATTAACTATAGCAAGCCCTCCACTTCTTAAACGGGGTATAAATTTAAAAAAGGAAGGTAGATTTAATACAATAAGGTAACCTGGCTCTTTGACTAAGGGAGAGGATATTTCTCGGTCCGAGATAATCACTGTGCAATGGCAGGTGCCTCCTCTCATCTCTGGACCGTAAACGGGTAAAAAACTTACTTGATAACCCTGATACATTCCAGCTAAAGCCAGCAGATTTCCTGCAAATAAAATACCCTGTCCGCCAAATCCTGAGAGAATAATTTCAAATCTCATCACTTTTTTGGTGGTAACTCCTTAAATATTCCTAAGGGATAAACCTCTGTGAGCTTATCTACGTGATAATTAGCACTAACTGCATCCATCCTCCAATTAACAGGACAGGAAGACAAAATTTCTACATAGGAAAAGCCTTTATTTTCCAGTTGAGCCTTGAAGGCCTTTTTTAGATAATTTTTGGTCTCTTTAACCCTTTTAGGATTATTAACTGCGGATCTGGCACAGAAGGCAACTGCTTCAAAAGTGGCCAAAATCTCTGCAACCTTTAGAGGATAGCCCTCCCTTTGGGGATCTCTCCCCAGGGGAGTAGTAGTTGTCTTTTGGTAAAGAAGGGTAGTAGGAGAGACCTGACCTCCAGTCATACCGTATACAGTATTGTTAATCATAATAGCAGTTATTTTTTCTCCTCTGGAAGCAGCATGTATGCTATCACCAAGACCGATAGCGGAAAAATCTCCATCTCCCTGATAGGTAAATACAAACAAATCAGGACGCATCCTTTTAATACCTGTGGCAACCGAGCAAGCTCTTCCATGGGGAGCCTCTAATATGTCTACATCAATATAAAAATACAAGAAACAGGAACACCCAATCGAGGCAAGCCCTATGGTCTTATCCTTTAAGTTTAACTCATCAATTACTTCACAGATTAACCTATGAACAATGCCATGGTGACATCCAGGACAGTAGTGAAAGGTGTTTCTCTTTAGACATTTAGGGAAGTCGAAAGGTTTAGACATTTTATTATCTCCCTCTCAATATCCTCTGGAAAGGGCAAAACACTGGGGGGATAAGCAAGCGACAGGATATCTCCTTTGCCGCAAAGGGCACTTGCCACATCCTCTACCATTTGACCACAATTCAATTCAACAACAAGAAATTTTTTTCTTTTCTGATGACTTTCCGCTAATTCACAAAGGGCTTTTCTGGGAAAGGGAAAGAGTGTTATTGGCCTAAAGAACCCTACAGGATATCCCCTCGCCCGAAGATTAAATACAGCTTCTTTGCAAATCCTGGCCATGGAACCAAAGGCCACTATAATCAGTTCCTCTGATCCTTCTGCAAGTCTTTCAAATTTAATCTCTACTTCCATTTTTTGATATTTTTGTTTTAGTTTTAGATTCCTCTCTGCAAGCTCTGCGGAGTCGAGGAAAAGGCTTTTTATTACTCTACCAGGTCTATCCTTAGCTCCTGATAAAATCCAATCGTCCTTTTCAAGGGTTTTAATCTTTGGGGATTTTAAAGTCAAGGGCTCTTTCATTTGTCCCAAGATCGCGTCAGACAGAATCATAACGGGATTTCTGTATTTTTCTGCTAACTCAAAGGCTTTAGCGGTTAATTCATAGGCCTCGTTACAGGAGTAAGGAGCTAACACTAAAAATTTACCATCGCCATGCCCTGGTGCCTTTACTGCTTGAAAATAATCTCCTTGAGAGGCCTCAATACCACCTAACCCTGGACCACCTCTCATCACATTTACTATTACACAGGGTAGCTCCAGGGCAATCAAATAGGAAAAACCCTCACTCATAAGAGAAATACCTGGACTGGAGGAACTAGTCATGGCACGTGCTCCCACCGCACTTGCTCCTAAAACCATGTTAATAGCAGAGGTCTCCGATTCCGCCTGTAAAAATACTCCCCCTCTCTTGGGAAGCTCCACACTCATTAACTCAGGGATCTCATTTTGAGGTGTTATAGGATAGCCAAAATAACAATTACAACCACCAGCTAAAGCCCCTAAGGCTATAGCTTCAACCCCTTTCACTAATATCCTTTTACTCTTCAAAATCCTCCTCCCTCACAAAGACGACCTCGGGACACATCAGATAACAAATTCCACATTGATTACACTTCTCAGGCGAATTCCAGCCTACAACTTTATACCCCAGAAGATTCCTCCTGTCTGATAGAACCAGAGCCCTTTTAGGACAAAACTCTATACATAGACCACATCCCTTACAACGCTCCTCTAAAATCTTTATTTTCATATCAAAGGAGTTAAATCTTAGTTAGCACTTCTTCCCTTAAAATTTGTAAATCCTTTAGATTCTCCAAATTGTAAATTTGATGGGGTCTATCTTGAAGTATTTGTGAAATAAGTCCCTTTAATACCTGTTTTGGACCAATTTCAAGAAAGATCCCTATTCCTCTTTCATAGATGTAATTTATAGTATCAATCCATCTAACTGGAGAGGTTATTTGACGCATGATCAAATCTTTTATGGCACCTCCCTGTGTTTCTGCCTGGGCTGTAACAGAGCTCACAAAGGGAATCTCAGGATCCCTAAAGTTTAAATCTTTTAAAAAATCTATAAATTCACCCTGTGCTTCTTCCATCAATGGACTATGAAATCCTGCGCTAACCTTTAGTCTAACTACCTTAGCACCTAATCTCTTCGCCTCATCTGCTACCATGGTAAGAGCTGGTTCTAATCCACTTATTACAAACTGCTTTGGAGAATTATAATTAGAAATTACCACTAAACTTTTGGCCTGTTCAACTAAATCTCTCAAATCTTTAAGAGGCAAGTTAATTATGGCATACATACCTGAGGGTTCTTTTGGAGAAACCTTAGCCATGAGCTCTCCTCTCTTTTTAACTGCCCGGAGGGTATCCTCAAAATCCAAAATAGAACTGGCATATAGGGCACTAAATTCACCTAAACTATGCCCGGCGGTAAAGGCTATAGTCTTTGTAAGCCTATCTCCAAGAATTTCCTTTAAGACCTCAAAAATAGATATATTCACTATTGTTAGACAGACCTGGAGATTTTCTGTTAAAGTGAGCTCTTCAATTGGTCCTTCAAAACAAAGTTTTCTTACTTTGATACCCGTTATCTCCTCACTTTTCAAAAAGAATTCCTTGACCTTAAGAAAACTATCATAAAACTCCCATCCCATCCCCACATATTGAGACCCCTGTCCGGGAAAGACAATAGCTAACATCTAAGTTTCCTCTTCCGCAATTTTTTCAGGCAAAATTTCTTCGAATTCTTCGGAAATCTTGAGTTCATAATCTTCTGGAGGTAAGAGATCATCGAGCTCTGCAGGATTACTCATCTCAATTTTAACAAGCCAGCCTTCCTCATAGGGGTCATCATTAACCAGATCCACATTGTCAAGCACTTTCTCATTCACACTCACTATTGTTCCCGAAACAGGCATAACAAGATTATACATCTCTTCCACGCTTTCTATACTTCCGAAGATGTCATCCCTCTCGTATTCTTCACCCTCCTCTGGAAGATCCACATTAATAATCTCAATATCACGGGTAAGTAAAAAATCCGTAATTCCTACCTTTACTATTTTCCTTTTCTCCTTTTTCACCCAAAGATGATTTTCCGTATAGAAACGATCTTCGGGAATTCGCATTGACCAGCCTCCTTTATTAAAATAGTTCTAACCTTACTTTCTAAGTGCAGTTTTTTTATAAACTAATTTTTTGAAAATATCAAGGGTAAATTTTCATCTCTTTGAAAAAATTTTAATCATCCTCTAAGCCTTGCCATTGGTGAGTATAATCTTTAAGTTTTAAAAAGCTAAGAAGTCTTGTAACAAAGCTTTCTATGAGCCCTTCCAGATCCTTGGGCTTAGAGTAAAAGCCTGGCATAGCAGGAAAAATTATTGCTCCCGCCAGAGTAAGAGTTACCATGTTTTGAAGATGGATAAGATTCAAGGGTGTCTCTCTAACTACGAGCACCAGGGGTTTTCTTTCCTTCAGAACTACATCACCTGCTCTAAGTAAAAGATTTCTCGTTTGCCCAGAGGCAAGACCTCCTAAGGTCCCCATACTACAGGGAATTATTATCATACCCCAATAAGGAGCAGATCCACTTGCAGGAGGTGCAGAAATCTCCCTCTCCTCATACACTCTCTCCGCAAGAGAATGTAGTTCCATCCAGTCCTTCTCCAATTCGTGCTTAAAGACCAGTTTTCCTGCCTCGGTTATTATAACCTCAACCCGAACAGGAATCTCTTTCAAAATCTTTAATAACTTCCAAGCATATACCGCTCCACTTGCACCAGTAATTCCTATTAAGAGTTTTTCCTCCACTTTTTGGCCTCTCCTTTAGCTATTCTGTCAACCCTTTCATTCTCAGGGTGTCCTGCATGGGCTAAGACCTTAGAAAAGATTACTTGGTGAATTTTAAGCCAACGAGCTAATTCCCTCCAAAGGTCTTCATTTTTAATGGTCTTACCATTTGCACCCTTAAAGCCCCTTTTCACCCAAATTGGTAGCCATTCTGTGGCCCCCTTAATTACATACTCAGAATCGCTATGAATACGGATTTTCTTTGGCTCTTTAAAATAGGCCAGAGCTTTGATAACCGCCAAAAGTTCCATACGATTATTGGTAGTATAGGGTTCTCCTCCAGACAATACTATCTCCGAATTTCCATCTTTTATAATAATTCCATAACCCCCTGGTCCTGGATTCCCTAAGGAACAGCCATCCACATAAATATCAACAACTTCATCCTTAGGGCTTGGGAATTCTCCACTTTTAGTCTCCAACTCCCTTAAAATTTCATAGCCACTACTGGTGCCAATAAGATCCGCTCCTGCATCTAAAAAAGCTAATGCGGTATCCAAATCCCTTATTCCCCCTGAAGCCTTTATTTTAATCCTTCCCTGAGATAATTTCTTCAAAAAGATTATTTCTTCCAAGGTAGTTGCCTTTCCCCAAAAACCCGTTGAGGTCTTAACATAGTCTATTCCAGTTGCCATAAGTAGGGAAATCACAAACTCTATTTCCTCTGGCCTAAGCCAGGGTGTTTCAATAATAGCCTTTATGACTTTATCCTTTGAGATTTTTCTTACTAACTCCAATTCCCTTAAGAGGGCCTCTTTATTTCGTGCCTTAACAAAAGAGAGATTGATAACAAAGTCAACTTCCTCTGCACTCTCTTTGAAAAGATCCTCTATCTCCTTTAGTTTAGTCTCAAGCAGTTGAAACCCCAGAGGAAAACCTGCCACCGAAACCACCTTTTTAGGAAAAACCCTTTTTGCCTCCTTGATTAAGTGTGGAGGCACACATATACTTCTAAAGGGATAAGTCTTTGCCCTTTCAAGAAAGAGCTCCCAATCTTTTCTTTCAAATATGTGTTTTAAAAAGGTATATTCAATCCTTTTTCCAAGCTCTTCAAGTTTAAGGTAGGGACTCATCTCTGGAGTAATCTCAAACGATTGCTAAAGGTAAAACCTTTGAGCTTCGGAATAGAGGAAGAGCCGTAGAATCTACCCTGGGCTAATACCCAGTGGGTCTGACCTAAACCTTCTGGTAATAATAACATCTTTAAGGCTTCCTTATCTTTAATACTTCCTTCAGCTACCTCTTGAAACACCTTATCGATTCCTAAGGAGGTAAGATAACTTCCCTGTTGGGTAAAACCTAAATTTATAAATCCATATCTTTCCCCTAATTCCTTTAGGTAAGTAAAGTCCACATGGGCAGTTATGTCAATATGGCCTGGCTTAAAATAGGGATTTTTAACTATTCTATGACGATAGTAACAGAGCAATGTGCCCCTCTTTCTTTGGGGGTGATAGAGGTCATCTCTGGGATAACCATAGTCAATGATTAATATTAACCCCTTCAAGAATTTTTGGGCTAAAATTTTGTAGATTTCTTCCCCTTTAGTGCATACCTCCGTTCTATAACCCTCTTCCCAACTTACAAAATAGGGATATACCCGAGAGAGCACCTCAACTTCACTTAGTTCACCAAGAAATTCTCTCACTTCTTCTCCGTTGAATTCTACCCAAACCTCCCATAAATCTCCCTCATGTCTCTCTACAAGATGCACTGGTAGAGAATCAAAGAGTTCGTTAGCTATAAAAAGGCCCTCAAAGGGGGGAAGTTCCTCTAAGTTTTTAACCCAGATTATTTGATTTTTGAAGGGTAAGAGAGTCTCCTCTTGAAGGACCTTAAGAGGTAAGAAAGGTTCAACAATATAGTAAGGAAATGATAGCCCATAGGAACGGAGATAGCTCAGTAAATCAAAAGCTAAATAACCTGCTCCCGCTCCCATTTCCAATATAACAAAATTTTTAGGCCTCCCTAATAGTTCAAAAATCTCTATCGCTTGCAAAGCAAGGGTTGCCCCAAAGGCTTTGTGAATACATGGAGAAGTTATGTAATCCCCCTTTTTGCCAGGCACATTACCCCGCGCATAATATCCATAATCGGGATGATACAAGGCAAGTTCCATGTATCTTTCAAAGGTTAAGGGAGAGAGAGAGTGCAGAAGCTCTAAGAACATAAATCCTCTCTATTATCTCTCTAATCGGTAGAGTGCCTCTATTGAGGAAAAGACCCCTCTCGGTCCCGAACTATTAGTGGTTAAGCTGTAAATATATATTCGTGGATTCTGCTGTAAATTGGCAGAAACTAAACATACCTTCCAGTGCGCCTCAAAAAAATTAGTTACCCCCGTTAATCTATATTTTATTGAGCCATTCCTACATTGGCCAAGGATTAGATCTTCAAAATATCTATTATCGATATAACTTGCCAAAAGAAGGGTTGTGCCACTTACCGCCTCTCTCACTGTGGTATAAGTTTTAATTGGAAAAATAACCCTAAAAGTCCTTTGATAGGCCATAAACAATCCCGCTATAAGAATTAATCCCATAAGGGAAAACACAATGGCAACAAAAAGCACACTACCCCTGGTCTTTTTCTTATAATTTAACAATAGGCCCCTCATCTAATATAAACTACCTACGAGATTATATAACACTATTTCCTCCTCTAAGACTCTCCATCTATAATACTTCCACATTGCATTGTCAAAAAAGACACCTCCACATCTCTCAGAATAGGAGGGTAACTCCTCAGAGACTTGCAATCGCGGACTCACCTGGATTAAAAGACAATATCTAATAGCATGTATAGAATCAAGTGAGGGAATACTATCCACAAGATTTCCTTCCTTAGTGATAAACTGCACTCTAAGGTCTCCTACACAAGAG
This sequence comes from Caldimicrobium sp., assembly GCA_025059715.1. Classification (GTDB taxonomy): domain Bacteria; phylum Desulfobacterota; class Thermodesulfobacteria; order Thermodesulfobacteriales; family Thermodesulfobacteriaceae; genus Caldimicrobium. Next base: position 10,717 of record JANXCE010000005.1, on the reverse strand, counting down.
ATCAAAGGTTGAGGAGGGTCGTTGCCTATCCTTAACTCCAGGTCTTTAGTTCCTGGAGCACAGTGTGTCACATTGGTAACACTTAACCCCAACCTAATCCAAAAATCCCTTGGAAAATTCATACTACTCTTATGTAAAAAGAAAACCATATCTCCGTTATTTGCGTTATTACAAGGATGGACATTTCTCAAAACTTGGTAGTTACTCCTCTGGGAGTTCATTCTGAGAAAAAGGTGATTATAATTTAGTTCACAATTTCCACCCAGCCAAGTTTTAGAACTAACCTTAGAGCTTAAACTATTATTCCCTTCACAAATCCACCAACATCCATTATATTCTGCTTGCCTCAGTGCTACCGAGAGAAAACACAGATGAGTTTCATTTTTAGAGAGCACATAATTTTCCGCACAATAACTATTATGAGTATTAAAAAAATTCAAGGGGATTCCAAAACCAATAGCGGTAAAAATTTTGTGAAGTTGGGTCTGTAGAGACTGGAGGTCAAGCTCAGTCTTAAAGGCAATTCTACTTTCTCTTTCCGTCTTAAAAAGATTGTAGTATAAGGAAAAAAGACCTGAGAATAGGACAAGACTTATAAACACAACTACTAATAACTCTAAAATGGAATAACCTTTCTGTAAGAAATAACTAAGCTTTATCCTTGAATTCACTTTATCTCTTCTACGAGTTAACATTACTAAGAAGCCCAGTTTAAAAGCCAATCACAACCGTCACTCTATAGTCCAGGATATTTTCGGAGCCAGGCTCTTTAAAGGAGACCCTTAAACATACTCCATAACCTACCTCTCCTAAATCACTTACAATTCTAACTATATTAAACCCCACATCAAATTGGTAACCATGGAAACAAGTTACATTGTTGGTGCTGATAAGTTTACTGTTATGAAAACAAAAGGTGCAATGAAAAGTTGGTAAACATCCTCTGCGCGAACTAAATCTACTTTCTAAGTAGCAATTATCAATATCAAAGGAACAGTTTCCATGTAAATCACAGGTTGCATTATTCATATATAAGTCATTTGTGTTTATACTTTGAAAATAGGAATATGGTTTGGCATTTAGTTCACTTCTTAACCTTTCTGTTATTATTCGTGCTGTGTTAAAAAGTTGAGTTCTCTTTTGGGCTCTAATAAGCTCATAAATACTTCTGGCTAATCCTATAGAGATTATAATTATGATACTTAAAGCTATAGCTAATTCAATAAGATTATATCCTTCCTCCCTTTTTGATTTCACCTAATTCTTCCAGTGCGACTAATGTTAATAGTAATAAATTTTCTATTAGTATTTTGGAGAATAAAGCTTCCCTCACCGTTTCCACATAGATAATTAAAGGCATAACCTAATTTATTAAAAACTACATAACTTGAGTTAGTAAAGGTAATTCCTGGGGGCAACTTATTATATAGACTTCTCGGAACACAGGCACCCTGTTGACTCAGACAGTCCTGATCACTGTAACAAACCTTATTTAAGATGTTTAAACATATCTTAGTGGTCTCATAATCTGAACAAGAAACACTGGTATCTTTGCAATTTGAATCATGGTCTATAAATATCTTATACTCTCTTCCTCCAGCACAGGCTCGCAAACCCCAGGGAAGTCCTGTTACTAAGGCCTGATTTTTTATATAATTCAAATCGCTCAGTAACTGGTTATGAGCCTCTCTCAGACGAGCTTCCTGAATATGATTGATAATCTCGTTAACTGCCAAATAACTTATTAAAATTCCAATAAGCATTATTGTAACCAATTCTAAGAGAGTGTATGCTCTTACTTTTCGATCCATAGGAGGAAATAACCCTTTAAATTTCGTGAAGAGGGTGCTTCAATAGCTATTCCGGTAGGTCCTCCTGAGGCAGAAGTTTGAGTAAAAATAAACACTCCTGCAGCCTCAGTTTTAACTACTTGAAAGGCCTTACCCAAAGGGGGAGCTCCAGGGGCTAAATATCTACTTGGTTCCGGATTTTCCATCCCTACTCTCCTACAGGGACATCCACTCTCATAACATACATCCCAATAATAAGTATTTCCACCAACGGCACATACATCTAACACAGGAGTAAAGGACAAAGCAAAAACTCTTTCCCTAAAAATTAAGGGATTAGAAAAAATACGCTCATTTTGCCTCATCAACTGATGAAACCACCCATGATTTACCTCAGGATAGATATATCCCATCTCAATTCCCCTATCCCTTTTTACTATGGTCCCATTAATTGAATCATACTCACAGGTAGCTTGAGTTGTATTTTGTAGTAAGACACTACTATAATTTGTAGGATTATTACAAAAGTTAGTTTTATCCTCTAAGTTATATACAGACATACCACAGGTGTTATTAGTAGCACAGATATCCTTTATTCCGACCAAATAGTTGGGGAAAGATAAAGTCAGATCGTTTCCAAAATAGGTTCCGGTTCCAAAGATAACCCAAACTTGGTCATTATTATCAAGAGTGAGGGCTGGGGCGCTGAATACCGGAGCCCTTATGAGAGGATTAGTGTTAATTGGTTGAATAAGAAGAGAAGAACCTCTCAAATCAACTCTATAAATTTGACCACTTGTATGATTATAAGTTCCAAAGTAAAGAAAATCATGGTTATAGTCCCTATTTATGTCTATAGCACTTAAACCTCCTACCGCTTGATTTAAAACACCCGGTATTCGGACCTCCTGAAGTAAAGTTCCATTTAGGGAAAAGAAAAAGAGCTTAGGGGTTACGGGATATTGAACGCGAGTCATAGTGCCTCCACCACTTACGGATAGTGGCCCACTTCCAATTACAATCTGCCAATTGTTATGCCTCTTTATTACTAAAGGTATTGATAAGGTTAATGTGCTGTCGGGAAGAACTCGTTCCCAAAGAAGAGAGGGTCTCTCAGAGTTTCCATTAAGCCAATCTGTCAAATCAAGGAGGAATATAGAAGAGCTAAAGTTACCTAAGAGACCCAAGGTGAGCGGATTTCCTCCAAAACCCATCGTCCCCAGAAGAAGCGTCCTCCAGCGTCCCCCAATAGGTGCATCAAACGCATATATCTTGAAGTCTGTGGTAAAAATGTGGCACCAATCTCCTCTACCATAAGAAACCAAATAAGGGAGGGCATTATAAGGTATGAAGGCCCACTCTTCTCTACCAATCAAGTCGTAAGTTTCTCTGTTAAAGGCATCTATTAGTCTTAAAGGTTGGGTTTCTGTGGATTGAGACTTTAACCAACCAATCCTAAAAGCATGAATCATACCATCATTTGCTCCAACGATTACATAGGAATTTCGCTGTCTATAAATAGAACTGTTAGTATAACTTTGGTAAGTTTCATTATGATGAATCAGATGATAAGTCTCTAACTCATAATATAAATTTGATACAACAATAGGATTAGAATAAATGATATCCCCTAATTTCCAAACTCTGGTATTAGTAACAAGCCTACATAGGCTATTCAAATCTACAGTTCTCAATCTGTTAATATAAGTGTTGTCTCCTCCTGGACAATTAGTTAGGTTTTTTCCATACAAATAATCGACTATACAAGAGGCAGTATTGCTATTTATTTGAGGTAACCTAAAGGCGTTTGCCGTGGTATTCCAGAGCGTTGTTAACAAAGGGCGATACCCGTTGGAGGCCAACTCCGCTAAAGTGCCGTTAAAATTTGCCAAGATTAACCGAGTATCAGGGTCTCTTTCCGCTAAGAGACAACCTACATCAAAAATAGGAATTGGATCAAAGACCTCGAATCTCTGATGCTCACAGGTGGTTTCATTAGTAATCTTAAAGACCATTGGCTCAGGAGAAGAGGGAACAAAAATAAGCCATAAATCGGTGAGAAGATCGAGGATATATCTTGTTAAGGCATCTTCTCTTATTCTTGCCTTGGCATCAAGCCAAAAAGCACGAAGAGAGCCAATCCACGACACCTCCCCTGCGGAACTAATAAGTTTTGGGAAGAAATAGGGCTGTAAGAGGAAGGAACCTGTTCTTCCCTCCTGGGAGAGGGTTACTACGGTTGCTCCCGCAGATGCGCGGCGAAGTATGTCATAAAGGGCCTCCAAGAGGGATTTCTTTAAACTCTGGGCATCATTCGCCTCAAAAAAGTTATGGGGTGTACCATCTCTCGGACTGCCTTGAGCGGTATCCCACTCCGAACAACCTTGATGCCAAACTCCAGTAGCATTACAAACACTCAGCGGATAACTAACACCCCGACTATTGCAATAAGTAGTGTTAGCAGTTTGAATGTTTACTCGTAAAGTTCCATCTAAGTTAGAACAGGTTCCACTTCCGGAGGGATATTGTATATTTATAAAGGGATAGGGAAACCTATTATTATCCCTGTCTTCAAAGCCTCCAAAAATAGCAGTAGTAATCATAGCTTGTCTTCCCTGTAGACGGGTATCAGGGTCTTCATCACCGTAAGCATAGACAACATAAGTATGGACTCTTTGAATTCCTGGAAGGTCGGCTCTTAAATCTGTGGTGGCCATAACTCTTGCAGGTATTACTGGGTCTACAGCTCCATTCCAGGCTCCATCGGAGAGCAAGAGGACAAATCCCTTTCTACAGGGAATAGGTGTAGCATTACCTCCCGAGCCATCATAATATAGATCCACATTACCATTTCTTCGATTAATATAAGCGGAATTTGCCTCAAAATTGTTTTGATTATGTTGTAGATAAAAATCATAAGCTTCCCACAGAGCTTCTCCTGTAGGTGTTCCCCCGTAGGGCAATTCGTTGTTTATGGCACTAATTAGAGAGGAAATTGTGGCTGTCTTGCCAACTCTTATTTCACCAAACCTGTTATCACCAGCAAACACCATGAACTCCATTATTAGTTGGCACTTTTCGTTTATTTGACCGTTTAAATCAGTGGTGTCACAAAAAGAATGTATTATACCCCTTATAGAACTGGGATCAGAGGCCCTTATTCTGAGCCTTGCATTGTTAATTATATTATTCCCCAGAGGGCAAAGAGCTGAACCAAGATTTCTAATAGTCAATCTTCTATAATCAGATTGGGTCCCAGTAATAACAAAGGCACAGCCAAGACTTGGCTCATCGATAGTATAGATAGCTCCCTCACTATCTAAAAAGGTATTTCCTCCGGAGGAACTGCTTTTACCTCCCGTAAGAACTAATCTTGCGATATCAATACGAGTAGTGGTTATCCAGTTTAGTAAATTTCCAGAGATACAAGAGGCTGTGCCTATGCGATTAGGGCAATTACAATTTTTCTCCTGAAAATAACCTCCTGTATACTCATAGCACTTCTGAGGATCAAAATAACCTGAATAATCTCTTTGAGGATCATATCTCCAAGAACTTTGCTGAGTAACATTTATAGAGCCACAAGTGGCTACATTTTGGGAATAACCATTAAAGTTACAGGGCACATAGGCTGGAAATTGCATCGAACCTGAAAAATCCATCACAAAGAGCACATTAGGTTTGACCACTTGGCCGGTCATAGGAGGCACATAACAATAATCAAACATACTTGACTCACCTTTTGGGACCTTTTTTAAAGTAATCAAAATCACTAAAATAAGAAAAAAGAAAATTCTTCTTTTAAACAAATTCATAGTAATGTTTAAGTCTTTATAGTTCAGATTCTAATTTTATAATATACTTTAAAATTGGAATGTAAACATAAAGCAAAATAAAGCGCTACCGACACATCAAGGTATGACCTATCGAAGACTCTCGGAAGAGATAATTTGGGATGCCAAATGCGTCGAAAGAATTCCCTTAAGAAATGGATTAATCCTTGAAATCTGGAATTATTCCAGGAAATTAGCGGGAGATAGATGGCTTGTAGGTTTCTTAGCTCAAATAGAGGTAATTCCTGATCGAGATGATTTTTCAAATAGTTTTTATTATGAAAAGTTTTATGAAAAAACTGAGGGGAAATTCTACTATCGCTACCGAAAGGAGAGAACTTTTGTTCCCGAAGCAGAAGTGGGAAGAATCTTTGAGGAAATCAAAGAAAACTTCTTTAAAGCGGCTCTTCCCTACATATCCAGAGAGGATTTCCCCTTCAATTTGATTAGAAGGGAGGTTGCCCTCTTTGAAAAACAAGTGGATTGGGAGTTATATCTAAGAAGAAAAGAAGAGGAACAAGAACTCCTTGAGAAAGTTATGAAAGATAAAGAAATTCTTTAGTTCTCTGGAGGAGATTCTTTATTTAATTCGGTGGAAAAGTTTTCAAATTTCAAATCCTGGTCACCTGCTTGTCGATCACTATCAACATCCAGTTTACTTTCTATATCCCTATATTCCTCCTGCACGATACCTCGCTTTTTCATAATAAAGTAGATTAACTTTGCCCTGTTTTCAACAAAGGGAGCTTGACTTAAGGGATTATATTTGATAGGGTTTGGCAACACTGCGGAAAGCCGAGCGGCTTCCCAAGCAGTTAGGGCATAGGCTGGCTTACCAAAATAATACCTTGAAGCTGCCTCAATACCAAAGATGCCCTCACCCCACTCCGCAATATTTAGGTATATCTCTAAAATTCTCCTTTTGGTGAGGCTTCTCTCTAAGCGATAGGCCAAAATTGCCTCTTGAATTTTCCTTATGGGATTTTTTGTAGGACTCAGAAAGAGATTCTTAGCGGTCTGTTGAGTGATGGTGCTTCCACCATATTTTATTTTCCCAGCTTGAAGATTTTTTTCAATTGCCCTTTGAATTGCCTCAAGGTCAAAACCAGAATGTCTATAAAACTTATCATCCTCTCCAATCAGAACTGCCTTTACAAGATAGGGTGATATGCGATTTAGAGGCACCCAAATCTGGACAATTTTAACGGATTTGCCCTTTCTTTCGTATTCCTTAAGTCTATGTTGCATCATGGCGGTCAACTTAGGATTTTCCCTCTTAAGGTATTCTATAGGAATAAACCAGGGGTAAATAAATAGATAGGAAAAGAAGGATAAGGACAGAATCAGGAGAGTAGGTTTTAGGTATTTCATTTTTCCAAGTAAGGCAAATTATAGGTGTTTTTATCTATTTAGTGGTTAATAGTAGAAAACAAGGCACTGAATGGTAACAGATAGAGAAAAAGCGCGCCCGGAGGGACTCGAACCCCCAGCCTTTGGATTCGTAGTCCAATGCTCTATCCAGTTGAGCTACGGGCGCTAAAATCGGGGCGGGCAGATTTGAACTGCCGACCCCCTGCTCCCAAGGCAGGTGCGCTGCCAGGCTGCGCTACGCCCCGACACTAATAACATTATATTTTAACTTCTCAGAAGTTCAAGCTGTGCCCAAAAGGCTTTTATTATGGGCTCTAATTTCAAAATTAATTCTTTATCAAAATTGGCATTCCTAAGAGGGGCCATAAAGTAAGAATAGCTAAAGCAAGCACCAGTAATAAAATGAAACTCATAGGGATTCCGTGCTTAAAAAATTCCATAGGTGTAAACTGATTGGAGCCATAGGCAATAGCATTGGGGGCTGCTCCAATGAGCAACAAAAAGGGCATGCCAGAAGTGACCAGAGAGGCATAAAAAATAACCTCTGGAGCCACATTAAGATACTTAGCTATCACCAAAGAGACCGGTAAGGTTATGGCTATAGCTGCTACGTTCATGATAAAATTAGTCAAAATTAACACCAAGGTTGCCACACTCATTACAAAAACTATCCAAGGAGCATCCTTAAAGAGTGCCAACCATTTTACTGCAATCCACTGAGCGGCACCTGTCTTCCAAAGACAGAAGCCTAAGCTCATAGCACCACTAAAAAGAAGAATAATGTTCCAGGGGATTTCCTCTAATTCCCTTAAAGTCAAAATTCCCAATATGAAGAAAGCTATAGTTGAAAGCAATATGATAGCGGATCTATCTATAACTCTGAATTGGGAGATTGCGGATTGTAAGGCCATTAGAATCACTACTCCCAAAACAATAAAAATAACTAACCATTCCTCCTGCTTAATTGGTCCAAGTTCCTTATAAAGCTTGGCTACTCGCTCTCTTAGCCCCTTCACTATAGGCTTTTCTGGTTTAAGGACTAACATCAAATAGAGCCAGATCAAAAAAACCATTAGCCATCCCACCACAAACATGTATTTGGTTAACTCAAAGAAGCCTACATCTCTACCCGTAAATTCTTTAAACATGCCGGCAGCAGCTGGACCCCTTGCTGCTCCTAAAAAGGTAACAATACTTCCTGCCCCAGCAGAGTAGGCCATACCTATAAAAAGGGCTTTTCCAAAATTTGTTCTTCTATCTCCCTCTCCATAAAGACTATATATTGCTAAGAGGATAGGGAACACGGTTGCGGCAACTGCGGTATGGGCCATCACATGGGTAAGCCCTGCGGTTATCACCAAACTCCCAAGGAGAATAAGATTAGTTTTTTCTCCCACAATCTCAAGCATTTTGTAAGCAATCCGCTTAGTGAGCCCTGTTTTAGTAAAAGCCATTCCTATAACTACAGACCCAAAGATAAACATTACTGAAGGATCCGTAAAATCCCTAAAGGCCTCTTTTGCTGGCCTAATAGTAAAGAGGACTTGAAAGACTCCAATAGCGATGGAGGTAATTCCAATGGGCACAACTTCAAAGACCCACCAAATTCCCGCAAGCAAGAATAGAGCTATCGCTCCCTTTCCTTCACGAGTTAAAGGAAAGGTATTTCCCGCTGGATCTACCGCAGGACTCCACGGTGGTGAATAGTACACTACTAAAAAAACTCCTAATCCCAGTAAAATAAAAAAGAGTCTCTTCCAGTTGATTCTCCTTTTCTCGGGCCTTAGATAAATGTCTCCTGAATTGATTTCCTTGGTCACAGCCCCCTCCTCAATACTCAAGGAATCAATATTGAATGTGATTGGGCTATTTTACCTTAATTTCATTGATCTTCCAACACCGCTTCACTTATTTCCTTGAAAACATCTAAAAGACGAATGACTCCAATTACTTTTCCACTTTCAATTACTGGAAGTATGCGTGAATCTGTGGATACCAATAAAAAACAGGCCTTGGTCAGGGAGTCCTCTGGAGTTACTACCGCTTTAATAGGAGTAAGAACCTCTTTGATAGGCCTTTGAAGGGCTTTTTGGCTCTCCTCAAAAAAGAGATCCTCCCAGAGAATGCTAAGGGTAGAGTCATCCTGAACCAATCCCTGATAGGCAGAAGGCTTGGAAAGCTTTAAAAATTTTGGTTCTACTGCCCTAAGAAGATCAATCATGGAGAGCACACCCTTTAATTGGTTTTTCTCATCTAAAACCAATATGCTTCTGTAACCTCGCCCCTCCTCAAAGTTTTTCTTTAAAATGGTAAAAGCCTCTTTTATAGATTGAGTTTCCCTTATGGAGGGATACTCCTTAAGAGAGACCATTAGGTCTCTAACCTTCTTAGCCTTCCACATAGGCTCCTCCGTTACTCTTTGCTTGCTTATTTTAACACCTAATCAAGAACTTAAAAGAAGAAATGTATGAGTCCAGAGGATTTTTAGACTGAAGGGAATTCTCGTGAAATTTATAACAAATCCACTCCAAAGGCGATACATTCCCAAGACCACTATGCACCCTTGGATCGCCTAATACAAAGGCCTATCCTGTTGAGCCTCTCCAGAGATTAGAAGTCCCTGAAACCGAAAACTCAAGACTCAAAAAAAATTGCCAGCTTGTAAAGAACTTGTAATACAAACAAAAAACTCTCCTATCTAAAAGCTCTCTCCTTGAGTTTTTTACTTGAGAGATGGTCTATCCCTCCTTCAACTTTGACTTGTGGCTTAAGGGCTACAGAGTAAACCATAAGAAGGTATTAAGATTATGGAGGGAAGAGGGGTTTAACAGATATGTGTTTTTTTGTAGGTATCTCTGGCATAGGTTGATTTTAGTTTGACAGGCAAATTGGTAGCGGAACATTTAGAGTGTATATTTAGGGAATATGGGGTTCAAATCTAAGACCTTAAAACAAACCCTAACATTTTAATTGTCCAAAATTTGCGGGGCATCCCACTCTTATCAGCCTCTTTGGTAATTTTTCGCCTGGAGATGCTTAACATGACGATTTACGGAGTCTTGTTGTAATTTCGATTAATGAATCTAAACGGTTCACAAAAGCAAGGTAGATAACTATGCTATAACTACTTGGAAGATTTTAAATTACCACTGGACATGTTCTCGGCGTGATCATAGATTACCCAGTCACTTCTTAAGCTGTAGAGAGCACATCTTGGTATGACAATAGGCTTGAAAAAACTTAACTTGAAAAAACTAAACTTAGGGATAAAGTTTAATTTATGGCGAGGGGTAAGATTTTAATCAGAAAGATCAGGGAAGTCTTTAACCCGGAGCAGGCGGAGGTATTGGAGGAGTTATTTGATTTTTTGGACGAGTTAGTGAAGGCGAGTGATTTCAATGAGTTGAAGGCTATAGTAAAGGAGTTAGCCGAGGCGCAGAAAGAGACGGAGAAGAAGGTTAGTGAGTTAGCCGAGGCACAAAAGAGAACCGATGAGAAATTAAAAGAGTTAGCCGAGGCACAAAAAGAGACAGAAAAGAGGCTCAGTGAGTTAGCCGAGGCGCAAAAGAGAACCGATGAGAAATTAAAAGAGTTAGCCGAGGCACAAAAAGAGACAGAAAAGAGGCTCAGTGAGTTAGCCGAGGCGCAAAAGAGAACCGATGAGAAATTAAAAGAGTTAGCCGAGGCACAAAAAGAGACAGAAAAGAGGCTCAGTGAGTTAGC
>JANXCE010000059.1 GCA_025059715.1 Caldimicrobium sp. | reverse complement strand
ATGCTTGACCTTCTGAATCCCTACTACTACGGCATTAAGTTGAGAAACTGGCTTTACGACATGGGTTTTATAAAGGCTTGCAGACCTTCCGTGCCTGTCATATCCGTGGGAAACCTCTCCTTGGGCGGAAGTGGAAAGAGTTCTTTGGTGAGGTATCTGGCTCAGATGCTCTCTGAAGACCTCCACCCCTGTATATTGTCAAGGGGCTACAGGAGAAAGAGCAGTGGTACCCTACTTGTCTCGGAAAGGGGTAGTTTATTGGCAAGCTGGCAGGAGTCGGGCGACGAACCTTACATGTTAGCCAAGGTCTTGCCGCGTGTAAGCCTTGTGGTAGACGAAGACAGGTGCAGGGGGGCAGACTTTGCCCTGCGGAGGCTTAAGCCAGACCTTTTTTTGCTGGATGATGGCTTCCAACACCGAAAAATACAAAGGGATTTGAACATACTTTTGCTAAAAAAAAGAGACTTATCGGACAAGCTATTACCCTACGGGAGGCTAAGAGAGCCTCTGAGTAGCATACAAAGGGCTGACCTTGTGGTGCTTGCCTACGCTGAGCTTGAAGACTTTGATTGGCAACATCCCCAAAAACCGACTTTGAAGATGCGTAGGGAAAACTGGAGGGTGGTTAGGAGTTCCGATCAGAAACTTCTTGAAAACCCCCAAAACATAAGCTTTATAGCCTTTGCTGGTCTTGGAGATAATTGGCAGTTTTTCAAAACCTTGAAGAGGCTTGGCATAAGGTTAAAGAAAAAGCTTAGCTTACCAGACCACTACCACTACGAAGGCTTTGAGCTACAAGAGGATGAATTTTACATAACCACTCTCAAGGATGCGGTAAAGCTACCCCCATCCCACAACCTCTACTACCTTGACTTCGATGTGAAGGTGGATGGTTTGAGTGGCGTTTTGGAAAAACTTATATTTAGTAAATTGAAGGGTCGGTAGCTCAGCAGGCAGAGCAACGGACTCTTAATCCGTGGGCCGCGGGTTCGACTCCCGCCCGACCCATTTAGATACAAGAAAGTCAAAAGCCAGCAAACTAAGACCATCAGGGATTCTGCATGAGTTCGAGGTTTTTTAGAAGGAAAAAAGGTGTTACAATCGAAGGTTTAGCTTCTCACTAACCCCATCTCCCGCAAAAACTTAAAAATGCAACAAAGACTTGAAACAATCAAAGATGCGTCCCAAAGAAAAGAAGTCGCCTTTAGACTAAAGGTCATCGAATTTCACAACTCCTTTGGCACAGGAGCCAAAGTCGAAGCTTTCGGTATCTGTAGAGCTACTATCTATAGATGGAAGAAACTTTTTTATATCCAAACCGAAGACACCAAAGAGGAAATGCTCAGAGAGGTGCCACAGGAGGTAATAGAGTTTATCCTGAATTACAGAAGAGAACATCCTCGCATAGGGAAGGAGAAGTTTAAGCCCTTGGTGGATAGATTTTGCAAGGGAAAGGGGTATAGCTTTGGTGTCAGTATCTACGATTGGAAGGATTATAAAGTATTTGAAAGAAAAGGGGGTAAGCTTGAGGAGAGGTGGTGAAGAAAATTTAGTTATTATAGGAAGACGGGAAGGTTTATTGAGAGGGAGAAGAGGAGGCGAAGGATGTGGCTAGTAGATTTTGATTTGCCTATGGGGAATAGTTATTTATCGAGCAAGAGCGGGAGGGACTTTTGGAATAAGTTTAAGGCGGTAGCTCCTTTTGAAATAAGGGGCATGCAGACAAACAATGGGAGTGAATTTTTAGGGGAATTTGCGAAGGAGCTTGAGAGAAGGGAGTTGGAGCACTCTGCTTTAATTATCCTCTTTTACTAGAATTCTCCTCAGTCTAAAATCCTATGGACTTATGAGATTCAATTAAAACTCTAAAGACCAGTCCCCTATTCAACCAAAAGGGTATACAGGGGAAATTTTTGTTAACAAAAAGGTTTAAAGGTCAATTAAAAGGTAGGGGTAATCATGGCATACAACTTGCATATATATGATTTAGGAGGCTTAGGGAGCTATGGTAATTCCAGGCGAAATAATAGCAGATAATCAAGGAGACATAGAGTTAAATACGGGCAAAAACAAAATTAGGTTACTGGTCAAGAATAAGGGTGATAGACCAGTTCAGATTGGCTCACATGCCCATTTTTTTGAGGTGAACAAGCACTTAGAGTTTGACAGAGAAAAATCTTACGGATATAGGCTTAATATACCCGCGGGCACAGCCGTAAGGTTTGAGCCTGGAGAAGTAAGAGAGGTAGAACTTGTTGAAATAGGTGGTTCTGGCACGATATACGGCTTTAACCAGCTGGTCATGGGAGA
>JANXCE010000058.1 GCA_025059715.1 Caldimicrobium sp. | reverse complement strand
TTATCTACTTTTCTTTCAAGAGGTGTAAAACGCTTTTCCACAAATTCATCAAATCTTTCAGGAAGTTCTAAAAGCCTTCTACTAAGAATTAAATTTCTTAACTCTTCCGCCCAATGAGGATTTTCTCGTAAAGCGTTAAGTAAATCCTCAAAAGTTTTAATTACATACTCCTTTGGAGACTTAATTGAAGCTTGAGTATTAATTTCTTTATACATCTAAAGAATCTCCTAAAGGAACTTTTTATTTAAGTATTATAATCCTTCTTTTAAATTAGGACAAGTTCTATAATCAGATTCACTGAGGGGAAACCTATAAGAATTGCTTCCCCTTCTTTTTAGGCCCATATAGCTATGATTTTTCATTTAGCTTCAAGAAATATCCCTGTATGTTCCGACGAACTCAAACAAAAATATCTTTACTTGAAAGTTTTTTAAAGAGATTTAGTATAATACATATTGAACCAAGGAGGTGAGTTATATGGAAAGTTTTATTTATTATAATCCCACTAAAATTCTTTTTGGAAGAGGGAAAGAGGAGGAGATCGGAGAAGTTTTAAAAGGGGATAAGGTTAAAAGGGTTTTATTTTTATATGGAAGAGAATCTATTAAGAAAATGGGGCTTTATAAAAAGGTGGTCTTTGCTCTGAAAAATGCTGGAATTGAATACATCGAGCATGGAGGAGTAAAACCTAACCCTTTACTTTCCCACACCATTGAAGGGATAAGAAAGGCTAAAGAGGCCAAGGTAGAGGCAATTTTAGGAGTAGGAGGAGGTTCGGTAGTAGATGAAGCAAAGGCTATCGCTTTGGGAGTTAAAGTGGGAGAAGATAATTTATGGAGCTACTTTAGACATGAAAAAGAGATAGAAGAGGCTTTGCCAGTCTATGATATCCTTACCCTTGCAGCCACCGGAACAGAAATGAACGGAAATGCAGTTATTACTCATGATGAGACTAAAGAGAAATTATATATATCCTCCCCTCTTCTCTGTCCCAGAGTATCCATTCTTAATCCTGAACTAACTTATAGCGTGCCTAAGGAATATCAGGCCTATGCCACCGTGGATGTGATTGCCCATTTGATAGAGCTCTATTTCAGTGCGGAATATTGTCCAACTCTGCAGGCTCGTTTTATTGAGAGTTTAATCAAAACTGTTATGGAGACTACAGAGGCAATTCTGCAAAATCCTACTGACTATGAGGCACGAGCGGAATTCATGTGGGCTTCAACTCTGGCTCTAAATGGCCTTGCCCAAATTGGATTTAAAGGAGGAGGCTTTCCAAATCATCTTATAGCCCACGCTATTGGTGGACTCTATGACTTGCCTCATGGGGCTTGCTTAAGCCTCGTTATTCCCGCTTGGATGCTATGGTATAAAGATAAAAATCTAAAACAATTTGAGAGATTCGCTAAGGAAATCTTCGGTAAAAGGCAAGCAGAAGAGGGAATAACAAGCCTTAAAAAATGGTTTCAAAAAATAGGAAGTCCAGTAAGTTTTAAAGAGGTAGGCTTAGATGAAAAGGCCCTTAATGAGATTGCCCAGATGGTCGAACAAACAGCTCCAGTTTGGGGACTGGAGAGAATTTATGACTATCATACAACTACCCAAATTTTAAGATTTACTCTTGATGAGTCTTGATAAGGAATACTTTTTAAACTTATACCTAAAGGAAGATCTGCATCACTTGGGACTTAAGGCCTTAGAGATTAAAGAAAAACTCCACGGAAAGCATTATTATTATACTATCAATAGACATATAAATTATACTAATATTTGTTTACTAGAATGTAAATTTTGTAGTTATTATAAAAAACCTACAGACAGTGACGGTTATACTTTATCCATTGATAAAATCGTGCAATCCCTAAGAGAGGAAGAGGACCTTAGGGAGGTTCACATAGTAGGGGGATTGAATCCAGCTATACCTTATAGTTATTATATTGATTTAATAAAAGCCATAAGGGAGTTTAAGCCCAATCTTCGTATAAGGGCTTTTACATGTGTAGAGATTGACTTTTTCAGTAAGAGGACTAATAAACCGGTTGAGCTCGTCTTGATGGAACTAAAGGAAGCTGGGCTAACAAGTTTACCAGGTGGAGGAGCAGAGATTTCTTCAGAAAGGATAAGAAGAAAACTTTATCCTCAAAAAATCAGCTTTGACAGATGGCTTGAGATAGCCAAAACCGCTCATAGATTAGGTATAAAGAGTAATGCTACTCTTCTTTTTGGTCACATAGAAACTGAGGAAGAAATAATTGAGCACTTAATAAAGCTTAGAAAGGCTCAAGAGGAAACAGGAGGTTTTGAAGCCTTTATACCTCTTCCCTTTATTCCTGCTAATACAAAACTCTCCCATTTAAGACCACCCTCTGCCCAAAAGATATTGAGAACCATAGCTATTGCCCGAATTCTTTTAGATAATTTTCCCCATGTAAAGGCCTATTGGGTTTTTTTGGGAGTAAGTCTTGCTCAAATAGCCCTTCTTTGGGGAGCGGATCACATACATGGCACTGTCAAAGAGGAAAGAATAAGCGAGGCTTCACGGGGGACAGCATCGGTGTCTCTTACTAAAGAGGAGATTGAAAATTTGATCAAAGAAATTGGGGGCGTCCCGATCCTTCAGTA
>JANXCE010000057.1 GCA_025059715.1 Caldimicrobium sp. | reverse complement strand
TCCCTGAGGATTTTCTCTATCATTGAAGCTATCCATCCTTCAAGTTCCTCTTTCATCTGATTTGTAGCAGGAATCATTTTTTACCTCCATCTTAAATTTTAGTTGCCATGGTATAGTTCTATTATCTGATAAATTTGGGTTTTTTCAATAGTGTGTATGAGTCCGTAAGATTCGATACTGAGGTGAATTCTCATAAATTTATAACATCCACTTCAATTATAACAAATCCACTTCAAAAGCGACACCTTCCCAAGCCACTATGCACCCTCTCTGTCCGTATTATACCATATCAAGTTCCTCATAAGCTCTCTATACTCAATAAACTCCTCCTCCAATATCCTGTTAAACCTCTCTACATACCCATTCCCTCTCCCTCAAGCTCCTTCGCCAATTCCCCCTAAAAACTCACTCCCATTATCTGTCTGCGCGCCCCTTATCTCAAAAAGGAGCTTTTGCCTTAAACTTACTCCAAAAGTCCCTCCCAATGCTACTCGATAAATGACCACTCTTCACAGGCAAATCCAAATTTATCATCCATATCCCTTGCAACCAAAACATACCACCTAATCCCATCCAAAAATACACAATTGCATCCATCTGCACCAAGTCCCCAGGCTGTAATCCCCACCTACCACCTCTATACCGCTTCTTTACCCACCTCCTCTCCCTCTAAATAAACCTTCCCCTCAGCCATAAAAACCAAACCTTGTTCACCATCTCTCCTCAAACTCACCCTCCTTTCTTTCACATATCTTTCAAATGCTCTATAATCCTTCCAATCGTAGATACGGACATCTCTTTGAGCATTTCCCCTTTGGTCAATCTGTGGGCCTTTGTGCCAAAGGAGTTACGAAATTCCATGCCCTTTAGCCTGATGACGACTTTTTTTCTCTGAGATGCCTCTTTGCTTGCTTCAAGTCTTTACAGCATTTCTAAGTCTTTATCTTTAAGTCTTGATATTTTTCACAATACCTTGACATAAAGGGAGGAGAAATGTATAGTAGACACTTAAACTTTAACTTACACTTAAATACACTTAAACAGTCGGTAATCCAAGGCTCCCTTTGAGGGAAAAACGAGCGCCTAAATTAGTCAAACAACCGGGTAGATAGAAATAGAATTTATATATATAAATTAGAATAGATTTACATGGCATCCAGCGAGACCCTTTGATAGACCCTTTGATAGACCCTTGATAAACCCCTTGATAGACCCTTTGATAGACCCTTTGACGATCCCCTTGACGATGGGACTAAAAGGATGGCTCGGCCCCTTTTTAGTGGTTGCTCCTGAGCTTTTGGGACCGATAGCCCCCATAAGCAAGTATTTTATCTTAATTAACTCCTATCTTAATTAACTCCTATGGCCTTTGAGAGGAGAGAGCTTGCTAATTCCTTTTCACTGATTCCCACATATCGAGCCTGGGTTCAAAGCCCTCTACGGTGCTTTCGCGTAGTTTATAAGCAGACGGACCTTTTCGTGCTGGCAGAAAGGGACCTCACCTTGGAAACCATGGATTTGGTGCGAAAAATTAGGGCTCCACTTGAAGCTTACATTTTGCAAAATCCGCACTTTCTTAAGTCCTTAGAACCCCTACCTGAGGATGAGGAAGCTCCAATGCTTGTGAGGGTCATGCTTAGAGCAGGCAAGACAGCTGGTGTGGGCCCCATGGCAAGTGTGGCCGGAGCCATTGCCGAGGCCGTGGGAAGAGCCCTTCTGGAGCAGGGTCTAACCAGGGAAGTTGCAGTGGAAAATGGGGGAGATATCTTTTTAGCCCTAAGGAGGGAGGCAAGGGTTGCCCTTTTTGCGGGAAATTCTCCCTTTTCCGGAAGGCTTGCTCTGGTGATTCCTGCAGAGCTTCAGCCCTGTGGTGTTTGCACCTCGTCCGGCAAGGTAGGGCATAGCCTTAGCTTTGGAAGGGCAGATGCCGTAACTGTGGTGCACCGAGATACCGCTATCGCAGATGCCTTAGCAACGAGCTTCGGAAACCTCCTTAAGGGCCCAGAAGACTTCAAAGTTCTCTCCTCCAGAGTAAAAAAAGTAGAGGGGCTCTACGGAGTGCTGGCTGTGCTTGAGGGAAAACTCTTTGTCTATTCTGAAAGGATAAAACTTTTGCCCCTAAACTAAGCGGTTAGCTCAAAGCACATAGGCTTAACCGAGAATCACAAAAAACCTTCAAAAATCAAAGTAAATTTATTAAAAGGGCTCTTAGGATTAACATAAAGGCTCATGATTGCCCTTAAAGAGGTATAATTCTTTTTTTCGTGGTTTGACAAATTTGAATTCATAGAGTATTTTCTATTTTGCAAATACTTTCAATGTTCTTTGAAAGTGTAAAGAGTTTTTTTGTTTTTTTATTTTCCTTTTTGTGAGGTTTATATAAAAATTTTTAAAAATTCCCTCTTGACAGAGGGATAATTTTTGATAGAATTTCCCCTCAAAGGGGGCTGGATTACGAAGATTAAATTAAAAGCCCAAAATAACAGACCAAATCAGAAAAAAACTTAAAAAAAGGAGGTGTGTTATGAAGGTAGGTAGGTGGAAGGTTTTAGGTTTAGGTAGTGCCTTAGCTATTGGTTTTGTCTCCGTTGCTGAAGCCGCCCAGATTCGGGTAACCAATGACACCTTTGCGGACTTTGGTCTGAACATGAAGATCTGGTACAGA
>JANXCE010000056.1 GCA_025059715.1 Caldimicrobium sp. | reverse complement strand
GCGGCTAAAACATTCTCCTCGAATTTCTTTTTGACGAATTTTTTAACCCTTTCAATCCCACATTTGGCGGCTAAAACCCTAAAGTTCCACCTCCTTTATGGAGGGATAAAGGTCTTTCAATCCCACATTTGGCGGCTAAAACCCTGAAATCTGTTCTGCTAACTTTTTAGTTATTTCTCTTTCAATCCCACATTTGGCGGCTAAAACAGGTCGTTGACTTGAAAGTAGACATGTCCGAGTTCGCTTTCAATCCCACATTTGGCGGCTAAAACTTAAAGAATGATTTAAGAGAGTTTAGGATTTGTTCTCTTTCAATCCCACATTTGGCGGCTAAAACGTTTACGGTTTTTGAAATTCCAGTGTGAATAAACTTTCTTTCAATCCCACATTTGGCGGCTAAAACAAAGCTAGACAAAAACTCACTACACAAAAGCTTACTCTTTCAATCCCACATTTGGCGGCTAAAACTAGTAAGTTTTTACAAAAACGGTATAGTGTTTCACTCTTTCAATCCCACATTTGGCGGCTAAAACCCGGGTCAAGTTAAAGTGATGTTTCTTCTCAAAGATCTTTCAATCCCACATTTGGCGGCTAAAACATGATAACCCTTAGGTAGCCGCTTTTTACCACCTCTCTTTCAATCCCACATTTGGCGGCTAAAACAATAAAGGCAGAGCTCATAGAGTGCAAAGATGAATTCTTTCAATCCCACATTTGGCGGCTAAAACGAGGCAAGAGCTCTTGCAACACTGGAACTGGACAACTTTCAATCCCACATTTGGCGGCTAAAACCCTTGACTTGCAAAATCAGTCACGTGCATTTTTACTCTTTCAATCCCACATTTGGCGGCTAAAACTATGGACTTAAGCATATTTATAAGTTTACAGCTAATCTTTCAATCCCACATTTGGCGGCTAAAACTTCAGAGATTGCCCTTACAAGATCTGCCCTTTTTATCTTTCAATCCCACATTTGGCGGCTAAAACCAAAGGAGGGTTAATTAAAGTTTAAATGTATACCCTCTTTCAATCCCACATTTGGCGGCTAAAACGGGCCCCTTAAGGGACTTGCATCAGGTAAAGCTTGTCTTTCAATCCCACATTTGGCGGCTAAAACCGTACCTACTCCGTAAACAGTCACAGGTAACACCTTCTTTCAAACCCACATTTGGCGGCTAAAACCTCAATCGAAGGCTTAATACCAACAAGCATAAAATTCTTTCAATCCCACATTTGGCGGCTAAAACTCCATTTTTTCTGCAAATGGCTCGGGGATGTTAACTCTTTCAATCCCACATTTGGCGGCTAAAACCAGTATATGAAACTTTCAATGAACAAACACAACAAATCTTTCAATCCCACATTTGGCGGCTAAAACGAATTCCCACACACGGGAATAACTTACGAATTCTATCTTTCAATCCCACATTTGGCGGCTAAAACCTACTATATTGAACTTAGACAAAACGCCACTAATTACTTTCAATCCCACATTTGGCGGCTAAAACACGCCCTTTTTGGAGCAGCCACTTCGACTTGTTGTTTCCTTTCAATCCCACATTTGGCGGCTAAAACATGATCATCTTCTGAAATTACTTCGTCTGTAATATACTTTCAATCCCACATTTGGCGGCTAAAACAGTTCTAACAAGCGAAAGTTTTCCGCTTCCTCTAAGCTTTCAATCCCACATTTGGCGGCTAAAACTACTAAAAACACAACACATATAAGGAGGTGGTCTTACTTTCAATCCCACATTTGGCGGCTAAAACGATCATCTTCCTTGTAAATGTATTTTAACCGTTTCCGCTTTCAATCCCACATTTGGCGGCTAAAACCAGACCAGAAGCAAAAAATTATGAGCAAGACTACTCCTTTCAATCCCACATTTGGCGGCTAAAACATTGTTATGAACAGAATCAGTTATCGCCGGAGGTTATCCCTTTCAATCCCACATTTGGCGGCTAAAACTCAATCAAAGCAAGGGCTTGTCTCATTTTAGCTTCCTTTCAATCCCACATTTGGCGGCTAAAACAGTTTGAAACGCTTCCTCAAGTCCATCATAGAGACTCTTTCAATCCCACATTTGGCGGCTAAAACCAGTCCCACCCTTTCCGTGCAGAAACAACTCCCGAAACTCTTTCAATCCCACATTTGGCGGCTAAAACTGGTGAAGCATAAGGGAATAGATGTATTTTATTATTCTTTCAATCCCACATTTGGCGGCTAAAACTCTTCTGCTGCCTCTGCATAGTCTTTCAAAGTCCTACTTTCAATCCCACATTTGGCGGCTAAAACTTTATGCCCGCATTAATGAACTTCCTGAGCCAGTGCTCTTTCAATCCCACATTTGGCGGCTAAAACGGTGGAGGAAGCGAGGGTTCTTGCAGAGATGGAAGTCTTTCAATCCCACATTTGGCGGCTAAAACGCCTCTAAAGCTTTAATTTGATGTGGTTTTAATCCGCTTTCAATCCCACATTTGGCGGCTAAAACCCTCATGATAGGAGAATTTTTGCAAAGGGTATTCCTCTTTCAATCCCACATTTGGCGGCTAAAACACTTTGATAGAGGATTCTTGTACTTAAACAGTTCCTCTTTCAATCCCACATTTGGCGGCTAAAACCGCACTAAAAAAGGAGGCCCACTTTCTTTTTTCCATCTTTCAATCCCACATTTGGCGGCTAAAACTCTACGCTAGCAGAAACGCCAATGCCACTCATACTTCTTTCAATCCCACATTTGGCGGCTAAAACGAATTAGTTACCACTGAAAGTCTTCTCTCTATACGTCTTTCAATCCCACATTTGGCGGCTAAAACTGCAATGGCTGGGTTGGTGAACGTGTTACAATATGCCTTTCAATCCCACATTTGGCGGCTAAAACAGGCAAAGAACTTAAATTTTTAATAAAACTATACGACTTTCAATCCCACATTTGG
>JANXCE010000055.1 GCA_025059715.1 Caldimicrobium sp. | reverse complement strand
GGTTTGCAACAGGGCATACAACAGGGGTTACAGCAGGGCCTCTTAAAGGAGGCTCAGGAGATGGTGCTTGAGGTGGTAGAGGTAAAGCTTGGAAGAGTGCCAAAAGGCCTTGAAGAGCAGATCAAGGCAGAAACTGACCGACAGAAACTAAAAAGGCTTCTCAGGGAGCTCATCCTTGCATCAAACCCCCTGGAAGTAATCCAACAATTTGGCTATAGGATTTAACAACACTTAACGGGGCTTTTTTTATTCTTCACCATCTGTAAGTTATCCATGATTTACTACCGATAAAACATCTCTTAAGTTTTACTGGCTTTTTCTCCTTCTTGAACCACTTATCCTTTCCTACATTTGCCTATTCTCAAAACACATACTAAAATATCTTCATGGACCAGCTCTCCTTTCCCTTTGACCGCACTTTAAGAGAAGTTCTACAAAGACTCCCTGTCAAGATTATCCAAATCCTCTTTGGCTCCAAGGTCTCAGAAGTCCTTGAAAGCACTTTCCCCACAACCAAAGAAAGAAAGGCAGACTTTGTGGGAAGACTTGAAAATGGCACCCTTATTCACCTTGAAATTCAAAGCACCTATGATCCCACTTTGCCTTTAAGGCTTATTGAGCTTTACTTAAGGATCTATGAAAGATACGGGGCCTATCCTCTACAGGTTTTACTTTGGGTAGGAGACAAGAAGTGTCCATACAGAGAGAAGTATCGTTTGGGAAGACTTGAGCACCGAGTTAAGGTTGTGGAGATGAGGAAGATTAGTTGTAGGGAGCTACTTGAGAGTGAGGTGGAGGAGGATCAGTTGCTTGCTATTTTGTGTAAGAAGGAAAGGGACTTTTGGGATAGGCTAAGGGAGAGGGTTGAGAGGCTGGAAGAGGGAAAGAGAAGGGATTTTTTGATGAAACTTTTGATGCTTGCAAGATTGAGGAAGGATGCTTATAATGAAGTAGTAAGGCTATATGAGGAGGTAACGAAGATGCCTTTAGTGATTGATAAAAGTAGGGATCCCTTTTACATAGAGGGAAGGAAAGTAGGGAGAAAGGAGGGAAGACTTGAGGGAAGACTTGAAGGAAGACTTGAGGGAAGACTTGAGGGTTTACTTGAGGATGCTCAGGAGATGGTGCTTGAGGTGGTGGAGGTGAAGCTTGGGAGAGTGCCAAAGCAATTAGAAGAGCAGATCAAGGCAGAAACTGACCGAGAGAAACTAAGGAGACTTCTTAGAGAATTAGTAACTGCTTCAGAACCAGAAAAAGTTCTTCTTCAATTTGGCTACAGGTTAGATTAAGGTAAAAAAATAAAGCATTGCACATGGTTTAGATGAAACCTATTTTTTCTGTCTCAATGAGACAAGCAATATACTGCTTTATATCCCACATGGTTCAGATGAAACTTGTGGAAATTTCAAATTGAGTTAAATTGTGAGAAGTAAGGATTTAGTCACAGAAATTGTAAAAAGGAGGTTTGTGTATTTTTTGGTTTGAGGATGAAGATGAAGGTAAAGAAGAGCTATATACTAATCCTTTTGAGATTAATCCTTATCATTTAGAGTTGATAGTATCTGGACAAGTTGATTTTATAGTATGTCCAGCATGTGATGGAGTAGGGTATAGGGGAGATAATATTTGTTCACATTGTTTAGGCAATAAAATTTTGATTATTCCTTCAAATGAAGAAGAAATTTAAGTAAGTTTAAATAAGGAGGTATTTAGCTTTATATCCCACATGGTTCAGATGAAACCCAATAATCCATAAATTAAATGCATCGCCTTATAGGTTAGGTGTGTGGCTACATTAAGCCTTGCAAATAATTATTTTAAATATACCTCAAATTAAATTTTTTGCATCAACCCTCAGATTTAAAAAACCTCTACACACTCACAACATCAACCATACCAAAACCTTGGCCAGTTCTTAGTCCAATACCCATCTGATAAAGTGCTTGCAAATCCTCGGGGTCACCCTTCAATCTGAAATGTCCTTCAAAGCAAGTAAGAGTCATGTAAGGTTTACCAGTTCTCTCCCTAAAACCCTTGAGAGTGTGTTTAACCACCTGTTTTTTTTACCTCCAAAGGCTCAAAATGTAGAGGTTCTTTTAACCCGTAGCCTCTTATGTCTCTGAGAATCCTATCATGAATGGCGTTAAACTCCCTGTTAAAAATTTCAAGATCATTGATAGGTAAAAGAGGTTTTTCCTCTTTGGTTTCAATGAGAATAGGAGATAGGGTTTTCAACAGGGCGATATCTTTTTCAAGCCTTTTCTCTTTTAACAGAGTTGCGTTCCTAAATGTGAGAGTTAATTCATTTGGAAAATTGAAAACTTTTTTAGCAATTATTCCATTATAGAGGTTTAGAACAAATTCAAGATCTAAGGAGCTAACCATGAGAGATATATAGCTATTTTCTTTAAAATAGAATACCAGGTCTTCAACGGTAAAGTCCTCATCGATTTTTATAAGTTCCCTTTTAATCTCTTTAGCTGAAGGTAAAATAACGGAGAAACAAAAGGGTTTGGCAACCTTACTTCTCTCACTTTCTTTGTCGGGATAAAGCCTTTCTTTGTAGGCCCTATCGGATTGATTTAGGGCCTCTTTGATAAGTGCCATGAATTTGTTTCTGTAAATCATTGGAAGTTTAGAGGTATAAAAGGAGAATTTAATTCTCATATAAAACAAATTTAAAATTCGTCACATCAAGAGGGGGGTAAATGAGTCCATAGGATATCAGACTGAGAAGAATTCTCGAAAAATTTGTAACAAATCCTCTCCAAAGGTGATACATTTCCAAGCCCCAAACTTACACCAAAAAGGGTCACACCACTCTTGCTTAATAAGTGACGATACCCATATTTGATATTTCTCCCTTTTTTTTTGATATTGATTTTCAATTTTAACACCCCTTTCTCCTTTTAGAGAGAGCTTAAGCTCATACATTTGTATCCCTGTAAGAGTAATAAAATCACTTCAAAGTTTAGCTTTTGAGGTATACTTCTCTTAAGTGCTCGGGCAAGAGCTCTGCTGGATATTTCTTCT
>JANXCE010000054.1 GCA_025059715.1 Caldimicrobium sp. | reverse complement strand
GCGGCTAAAACCTCAATCGAAGGCTTAATACCAACAAGCATAAAATTCTTTCAATCCCACATTTGGCGGCTAAAACTTTAAGTAGAGACGAAGACGGAGAATACGTGCCAGTCTTTCAATCCCACATTTGGCGGCTAAAACAGACATTACAGTCCTATCTTTCGATTTGCCTACAATCTTTCAATCCCACATTTGGCGGCTAAAACCTAAGGACTGAGATGGCGCGTGAATCTTCATGAGTCCTTTCAATCCCACATTTGGCGGCTAAAACCCTGAAGATCAAATTCAATGTTGAAAAAGAATACACCTTTCAATCCCACATTTGGCGGCTAAAACGCAAAAATTGAGTGGCCTCAACGCACGAATTACCTTCTTTCAATCCCACATTTGGCGGCTAAAACCGAAGGTTTGAATCCATAGTAAAGGATAACCAGCTTCTTTCAATCCCACATTTGGCGGCTAAAACAGGAAGCACATAATACAAATTATGAACAAGAAATATCTTTCAATCCCACATTTGGCGGCTAAAACTTAAATTTTTCATCATTCTTATTATTTCGATGCTGTCTTTCAATCCCACATTTGGCGGCTAAAACATTTCCAAATTTTGCTCATACCATTCCGCCTTTCTTCTTTCAATCCCACATTTGGCGGCTAAAACATTCTCCTCGAATTTCTTTTTGACGAATTTTTTAACCCTTTCAATCCCACATTTGGCGGCTAAAACGGGGAAGAACATGTCACATACAATGAACATTAAAATCTTTCAATCCCACATTTGGCGGCTAAAACGGGGAGACGATAACCAAGTGCTTGGATGTTGTTTTTCTTTCAATCCCACATTTGGCGGCTAAAACTATTTGGATCATAAAAAAGTTCATAGGTATATTGTTCTTTCAATCCCACATTTGGCGGCTAAAACACACATGGAGAGACAGCATCAATTAAAGCAAGAGCTCTTTCAATCCCACATTTGGCGGCTAAAACAGTTCTAGATTAGCTTCAAAATATTCGCTTTTTAGTCTTTCAATCCCACATTTGGCGGCTAAAACTTTTAAAACCGGGAAAAAAGTGTGCTATTTTAATAGGCTTTCAATCCCACATTTGGCGGCTAAAACGCTTTTCATCAGGCGTGCTGGAAGCTGGCTTGAAGTCTTTCAATCCCACATTTGGCGGCTAAAACAGAGCTGGAGTTGGAAGATAGCCAAGGCTTTTTTATCTTTCAATCCCACATTTGGCGGCTAAAACTGGTAATGCCTTACAAAATATTTTATCCACTTTACCCTTTCAATCCCACATTTGGCGGCTAAAACGGAAATAAGGACTTCTCGAGATTTGAAGAGTGTTCTCTTTCAATCCCACATTTGGCGGCTAAAACTTTTGTTCCCCTTTCTGAGCATCTTGCCCTGCTTTTCTTTCAATCCCACATTTGGCGGCTAAAACCTGCAAACACAGTTCTTGCCGTCACAACTGCTAACGCCTTTCAATCCCACATTTGGCGGCTAAAACCTTTTCCAAAAGAGCAAGGAGAATTTCTATAACTTCCTTTCAATCCCACATTTGGCGGCTAAAACAATATGTCACTTTTAAAACATATTTTGCTTGATGCTCTTTCAATCCCACATTTGGCGGCTAAAACACGTTGTCTGCACGAGAAACAGCGAATATCAAACAACTTTCAATCCCACATTTGGCGGCTAAAACCAAAACAAGACACGTGGCAAAAATTGCCTTTTTTAATCTTTCAATCCCACATTTGGCGGCTAAAACTAGTAGGAGGGCGGTTAAGATTGGGGATAGTAATGTCTTTCAATCCCACATTTGGCGGCTAAAACCGTAAAGGTTGGATCAGAGTTAACAATAACCTCTGTCTTTCAATCCCACATTTGGCGGCTAAAACTGTGAATGAGCTCGTTTCAAAAGGTATAAAGGTGGCCTTTCAATCCCACATTTGGCGGCTAAAACCGTAAGAATCGAAGAACTGCGCCCTGCGCCCGTCATCTTTCAATCCCACATTTGGCGGCTAAAACATTGAGGGAAAGAAAAGCGATACGGCAGTGGTATAACTTTCAATCCCACATTTGGCGGCTAAAACTTTAACTCTTCGTAAGCTTGCTTAGGATCGCAAAATCTTTCAATCCCACATTTGGCGGCTAAAACTCTTTCTCGCATTGATGAGCTCCCCGAGTCTATGCTCTTTCAATCCCACATTTGGCGGCTAAAACTTGATAAAAAGGGCAGATCTTGTAAGGGCAATCTTCTTTCAATCCCACATTTGGCGGCTAAAACAGCTTTACTTTTCTTTAAACGTATTACCCAAAGATCCTTTCAATCCCACATTTGGCGGCTAAAACCCCACACTTAAAGGTTTACGATAATGCAACAAATAGCTTTCAATCCCACATTTGGCGGCTAAAACCGGAAGTGTGACCCTCTTTGCACGAAACTCTAACCCCTTTCAATCCCACATTTGGCGGCTAAAACACAAAATCTTCCCTTCAGAGAACAATTTGCCATCCTCTTTCAATCCCACATTTGGCGGCTAAAACTCTATACGCTTAAAAAGTTGCCAATAGATGTAAAAACTTTCAATCCCACATTTGGCGGCTAAAACCCCTTACCTTACTCTCATTCTTCAACGCCGAAACAGCTTTCAATCCCACATTTGGCGGCTAAAACCGTACACTTCTTCGAGATCCCAGACCCTCAAGCAAGCTTTCAATCCCACATTTGGCGGCTAAAACGGGAAAGTGTGCTTGCAGGCTGTATTCCGTTTGTCCCCTTTCAATCCCACATTTGGCGGCTAAAACTATTTTGGATTTTGAGTTTACAGTAAGTTCTTTGTACTTTCAATCCCACATTTGGCGGCTAAAACGAATGGGAATGGGATAAAGAAGGAACAGAGCTTGTAGCTTTCAATCCCACATTTGGCGGCTAAAACAGGCAAGTTATCGCACGGTTAAAACTACGGCCTTTGCTTTCAATCCCACATTTGGCGGCTAAAACCCCTAAGGACGGATTGAGAATATGTGGACTAAACTCTTTCAATCCCACATTT
>JANXCE010000053.1 GCA_025059715.1 Caldimicrobium sp. | reverse complement strand
ATTGAATTCTGCAAAACACTCTTAGAAATTATGAGGGTTTATTAAAAATTTTTTATATTTCGAAAAGTTAAAAACTTTATCTACTCTTTAGCTTTTTCTTCTATTTTTTCAATGTAACTTTTAATTGTTTTTCTCAATTCATCTTCATTTATAATTTCAAGATTATCGTTAACAAAATCGGAAAGATTAAGAACGATGTGATGTCTAATTTCTTTATCAAGGTCTATATCGAAAGCCATTTCTAAAAGGCTTCCCAGTGTCCCCCCTCTTTTTAACTCTCCTTCAAATTTTAAGTAAAGTTTATTTCCTACTCTTTCAGCTTCTATCTCAAGTTCATTAAGTGGGCTACCTGGCTTAACATACTCCATCTCGTGTTTATCACTTCCAAAATTGACTTTTTTAGGATACCACTTGAGCTCTTCAGTTATGATGTAGTGTATAGCCATAGCTAATACATTATCCTTTTGAGCTATAATAGCTTGTTTTTTAAAAAAATCTTTAATTTTATCCAATAAACCCATTGTATCTCCCTTTTAAGGATGTTAGTTTTTAATCTCCAATAAGGCTATCATGGAACTATCCTATGTCAATAGGATAGGAATTGCCTAAATTTTTAAATTTTTTATACTATAGTGTATATGCAAATCTCTTTCAAGGATATTTTAATCCCTTTTATAACCTTTCAAGTAATCTATCAGTTTGAACTTAGAGAAAGAATCTCTCTTCCAGAACAAATCTATAGTGAGTTTAGAGGAATTTTAGGAAAAAATTTGAAACAGATTTCCTGTGTTTTAAGAACTGTTAGATCTTGCTTAGATTGTCAATTAAATTCTAACTGCCCCTATAGTTACATCTTTGAAACTGTAAGACCTCCTGAAACAGAAAGGTTAAAAAAATATCCCTATCTTCCCCATCCCTTTAGTTTTTTTATACCCTATCCTCTAACCCATCCTTCCCTTTTAGAAATAAATCTCGTTCTTATTGGAAAGGGTATTAACTTCTTTCCACACTTTGTTTTAGCTTTAGAAAATTTAACTGAAAATTTTTATCCTCAAAGATTTAAGAAACTGAAATTATTGAAAATTTTAAATCCTCTAACTAAGGCCACTTTAAATAGAGAAACTTACCTTAAACTTCCAGAGCCGGTTAATTTGGAAAATTTTTATATTCCTGAAACTTCAGAAATCCTTTTTCAAATTGTTTCTCCCTTAGAGCTAAAATTTCAGGGAAAATATGTTAAACTAGTAAATTTCAGCTTTTCAGTGTTAATTAGAAATCTCTTAAGAAGAATTTCTTCTCTTTCTTATTTTCACTGTCAAAAGGAG
Source organism: Caldimicrobium sp. (assembly GCA_025059715.1). Classification (GTDB taxonomy): domain Bacteria; phylum Desulfobacterota; class Thermodesulfobacteria; order Thermodesulfobacteriales; family Thermodesulfobacteriaceae; genus Caldimicrobium. The sequence continues at coordinate 1,737 of JANXCE010000053.1, read as the reverse complement.
CTAAAATTGGATTTTAGAAAAATTATAGAGGAATCAGAAAAGGTTGAGATAGTAGAAAGTAAGTTAAAAACTGTAGTTTTTAAAAGAAAGTCTTACCGAACTGGTCAAACCCATCCTCTTTGTGGATTAGTAGGAAGTTGCACTTTTAAAGGAAATTTAAAACCTTTTTATTCTTTACTTCTCTTAGGAAGTTTTCTTCAAGTTGGAAAACATACCAGTTTCGGCTTTGGTAAATACGATTTCAGCCCAGCCAAAGGGATAAACTATTAAATTTTCTGGATTTCTCTTTTCAGAAGCTACCCAAAAGTTTTTAGGAGTAGGAGTAGTTTTTAAGGTTCTTATAGTGACAAATTCGTTTCCACTGTGCTTTCCCAGTCGAATAAGAAATCCCTCGGGGTTCCTTAAAAATTCTTTTTCTATACTTACATTGTAAAACTTTTCAATCTGAGGATAAACCTTTTCCTTTTCTTCAAGATAGGACCTATTATAAAAAAACTCTAAGGCTTTCTTTATGATCTCTAAGTTAATTCTGTTTCGAGGATCCTTTTCAAGGATAAGCTCCCCTTCAAAAGTTAAATCTTTTACAATACACTCTAAGTATTGATAAGGTCCCTTTTTAGGTTGAGACTTATGAAGATTTAAGGCATAATAAATTTTGGTGCTAAAATTATCAAGCTTAGAGGTAAGTTTTAAATCTGAAACCTTAAGGTATCTAAAGGGGTCCTCACTAAATTTGAAGATAGGATAGTCTAAAATTTTAGCCTCTGACTCTAAATTCTTTTGCCTCTCTTTTAAATCCTCCTTTTTAATCCTCCTTTTTAATCCTTTTACTTAAATTTAAATAATTTAAAACTGCAGTCCTTATACTTCCCTTTAAGGAAGAACCAGGAAGATAGGGATTATAGAATACATTTTTAAAGGTTTTATAAATTTGAAAGGTATTTACTCTAATTTTTTCTTCCATAACCTCTTTAAAGTCTCTTTCTAAAATTTCAGAGGCTATACCAATTTGAACTCGGATTAATTTTTTGAAAATGCTTTTTTGGTCTTTCAACCTTTGTATAACCTTTGGAAGGGTTTCTTGAACGAAATTAAAAAGATCAATAATAATTTCGCGGTCCTCTTTTTTAAAGATATTTAGATAGGGTTCTAACTCACTTTTTTTCAAATTTTCTAAAAATACTTCTGAATTTATTTCGTAAATTCTGTCCTTTCCAACATAAAATTCTAAAGGCTGTAGAACCTCTCCGGTTCCAATATGGATTGGTGAAAGAGTTTTTAAAATTATTTTGTATCTTTCTTGCATTTTTTATCCTCTAAAACCTTCTACTGGAATTACTATACTGTACCCTTGATGAATAGCAGAAGGACAAACCTTAGATACCTTGGTTAAGCCCCTTCCTATGAAAGGTCCTACTGGTTCTGAAGTTTTTAAAACTGCTCCTTCTTCTATCATAAGGATTAAATTTTTAAAAGGATTGACACTTCCCAAAAGACTTCCTTCGTTTTTTTTTGCATAAGTTCAAGGTCTTTTATGTTTTGCTTCTCACTAACCCCTTCTCCCATCAAAGACTTAAAAATGCTACCAAAACTTGAAGCAATCAAAGATGCATCCCAAAGAAAAGAGATGGCCCTTAGACTAAAGGTCATCGAATTTCACAACTCCTTTGGCAAAAAAGCCACAGTCGAAGCTTTTGGTATCTGTAGAGCTACCATCTATAGATGGAAGAAACTTTT
>JANXCE010000052.1 GCA_025059715.1 Caldimicrobium sp. | reverse complement strand
TCCTGTCTCAAGCAAGCTGTCTACCTCCTTGTCTTTAAATGAAAATAGGTTCCATCCACCTCTTTCTGCCTTTGAGGAATGCCATAGATCATATATATCTGGATCCCAAAGATATGCTCTTGAAAGAACAACTGCATCAAAGTTTTTTTCTTCAAGAATTCTATGTCTTAGAGTTTGCCAGTCAAAAACTCTTATTTCAGTTTGAACTCCTACATCCTTTAAAGCTTGCTGTATAAACTGTGCTGTTTTGAGGAGTTCTTTATTTTCAATGTTTATAAAGATTTTAAATTTTAAATTCTCTGCTCCAACATCCTTAAGTATTTCTTTTCCTTTTTTAGGATTGTAGGGATAAGGTTTTATTTCATTGTTATAGTACCAGACTCCTCTTGGATAAGGACCTAATGATACTGTGCCTTTACCATTTAAAACAGCTTTGATAAGTTCGTTCCTATTTATTAAATAAGCAATGGCAACTCTTATTTTTTCGTCTTGAAACAGAGGATTTAACAGATTAAATCCAAGACATACATAACGAAAAGAGTCAGCCTTATATTGATTAAATTTTTCCTCTAACTCATATATCTTTACATAAGAAGGTAGCTCACCAACATCTACTCTGCCTGCTTTCATCTCAAGATATTTTGTTGTCTGGTCAGGAATAAATTTTAAGATTATTTTTCTTATCTTTGGCATTCCATCATAAAACTTATCAAAAGCTTCAAAAACTATGAATTTTCCCTTTTGCCATTTTATTACTCTCCAAGGACCTGTGCCTGTAGGGTTTTTGTCAAAAGAGGGGTCTAAAACTCTTTCACCCAAATGTTTTGGTAAAATTCCTATTCTCCAACTCTCAATTGCCGAACCATAAGGTTCAGAGTATCTTACAACTATTTTGTAGTCATTTAGTATTTTAATCTCCTCTACAGGACCTAAAACTCCTTTTCTTGGTGATGGAATATCTTGAGATGTTAGAAGCTTATAGGTAAATAGTACATCTTGAGCTTTAAATTTTGAACCATCATGCCAGTAAACATCTTCTCTAAGATGAAAAATAATTTCCCTTCCGCCATCCTTTATACTCCATGATTTTGCAAGTTCCGGTTTAGGATTTCCAGATTCATCAATGCTTACAAGTCCTCTAAAAATAAGATTTGAAACCATATGAGAGTTCAAATCAGTAAGAAAAAGAGGGTTAATTCTTTGTGGCTCAGAGTCAAGTGCAATAATTATTTCATCAGTATTTCTTGTCTCTGAGCCACAGGACAAGAGAAATAAAAAAAGTAAAACTAAAAGTTTTCTAATCAACTAAAAGATACCTCTTATTCCAATACCCCAGTTTCTCCCTGCTGCAGGATATCCAAATCTCTCCTGATAGTCTTTATCAAATATATTGTGAAGGTATCCAAGAATGTGGAAGTTTTTGTTTAAAGGATAGGTTACCTCAAAGTCAGCAGTAAAGTAGGATTTTTGTGTCCTTACTCTCAAGTCAGTATTGAAAAGAGTATTGTTATTGTATATTACCCTCTGGGATGAAACATATCTACCATAAAGTGTAAATTTTTCTCCTTTGCTCCCTTTATATTGTATACCCAGATTTATTTTATGTTTTGGTAAAGCAGGAATTTCATTAAAGTCTCTATCCTCGGGTACAACAAAGTTTTCTACGAAGGGATCATCCTTAGTTTTACTTTTCTGGAAAGTGTAGTTAGCAAAGGCAGAAAATCCTCTTCCAAATTGCTGTGAAACTTCAATCTCTAAACCATATAAAGTTGCTCTTCCAATATTGTAGGAAACAAAATTTATAAGATCAAAATGAATAAAGTTTTTAATTCGGTAGTAGTAAGGACTTATCTCTACATAGGTTTTTGTAGGAAATTCTGCTTTCCATCCTCCTTGAATCATTAATCCATCTTCTTTTTTGAAAGGTAGGTCTCCTGTATATACTCCAGCATCAGGAGAGTAATGCCAGTAATGTTCTGGTGGGGTTGGCATTCTTAATGCACGGGCAACACTCAGATATAAAAGAGAGTTTTTATCATAGTTGTATGTTACTTTCAACGAAGGTGCTATTCCATCCATAGAGATATCTTTAATACCTTCTGCTTTTCCTGCTGGTCCTGCATTTCCTTCATAAGAAGAATACCTTAGCCCTGGAGTGATTATAAGTGAAGGAGTTATATGAAAGTCATCCATAAGATAAACTCCAATTATCTCTGAGTTAACATAGTTAGAGTTTTGAAAGGGCGCTCTAAAATCATCGGGATAGTTTTTATCGCCGCCATCTTTAAATCTCACATAGTCAAAGCCAAAGGTTATATTATGTTTATCAAATGTTATTTTATAGGAGCCATCTGCACCATAGGATTTATCATCAAACCATTTTTTATGAAAAATACGAGTGCGTGCTCTTCTTGTATTATATGCCTCTCTTTCTGCATAGTTTTTCCAAATTCTGATATCAAGAATACCACTAAATAAAGCTTGCTCATAACCAATGTCAAAGTTGTATCTCTCTCTTTTCCACCAACTTCCATCTTCAGGATAAGCACCCATTCCACCATACATTATCTCACCATCAGAAGCTGGATAGTTTTCATCAACAGGTTCGTCATAATATGGGTTATCATAATCTTTAGATTTTCTGTTATTTACAATAAATCCTTTTTTAACCCATGAATAACCGAAGTTTGATTTAATTTTTCCATCCCAAGGAAAGTTGTAACCCAAATAAAGATTTAGATTTTTAACCTCAAAATTTCCATTTCTTAGATATCCATCACTTTTTATATAGTTTCCGCTTATTGAGTATTCAAAGCGTGAAGGTTTCCATGAATGAAAGAAAGAGAGCTTGTCTGTATCATATTTTGCCTTCATAGCCTGAGCCTCAATTTCTGGTTTTTCCTTTGGTCTCTTAGGTATCAGATTTATAACACCTCCAAGAGTATTTCCATACCTTGGGTCACTAACACCTTTTATAATGAAGATTTTTTCAATGTTTGAAAGAGGAATAGTTGTCCAGTCAATAAAATATCCTCCAGCAGTCCCAGGAGTGTTAAGAATTCTTCCATCAAAAGCAAGAATGATTCTTCTTGCTCCAAATCCCCTTATCTTTATAGATTCATCATCAAGAGCACCACCGATTTCTTGAATTCTTTGAACATCAACTCCAGTCTGTCTAAAAA
>JANXCE010000051.1 GCA_025059715.1 Caldimicrobium sp. | reverse complement strand
AGAAAGATGTGGCTAGTAGATTTGGATTTGCGTTTGAAGAGCAGTCATTTATCGAGCAGGAGTGGGAGAGACTTTTGGAGTAAGTTTAAAGTGATAAGCCTCTTTTAAGATGCGGGCGTGCTGAGAGACTTTGGGAGTGAGTTTTTAGGGGAATGTGCGAAGGAGCTTGAGGGAGAGGGATGGGTATGTAGAGAGGTTTAACAGGACATTGGAGGAGGAGTTTATTGAGTATAGGAAGCTTATTAGGTATTTGATATGGTATAATACGGAGAGGGTGCATAGTGGTCTTGGGAATGTATCGCCTTTGGAGTGGATTTGTTATAAATTTTATGAGAATTCCCCTCAGTCTAAAATCATATGGACTTATACATAGTTTTGCTAAATGGAAAATGTCTGGTAAAATTGGATAATCAATTTTATATGTTTTAAGTAGCCAACAGGGAAGTAGCCATGATTCCTCGTTATAGTAGGCCAGTTATGGTTAAACTTTGGAGTGAGGAGGAAAAGCTTCGGTCTTGGCTTTTAGTAGAATTTTATGCCATGGAGGCATGGTATCGTTTAGGTAAGGTTCCAGAGAGAGATTATCAGATTTTAAAGGAAAAATTAAGTCCTTATATAGAAAGGGGGTTTACGGAAGAAAATGTTAGAAGAGTGGAAGAGATTGAAAAAGAGACGAGACACGATGTAATTGCCTTTCTTGCTCATTTAGCGGAACTTGTTGGCCCCTCTGCACGCTATCTTCACTTAGGGATGACCTCTTCTGATATGTTAGACACAGCTATGGCCTATAGAATGAAGAGGGCTTTGGAGATCATTCTGGAGGATTTGGAAGCCCTTCTTGAGACCCTTAGAGAAAAAGCCTTCCTATACAAAGATACTCCTATGATAGGAAGAACCCATGGAGTTCACGCAGAGCCCATTACCTTTGGATTGAAACTAGCCCTCTTTTATGAGGAGATGAAACGAAATAGAGAAAGGCTTCTTAAGGCTAAGGAAAATATAGCCTATGGAAAGTTATCTGGAGCTGTGGGAACCTTTGCCCATCTTCCTCCTGAAGTAGAAGCCTATACCTGTAAGAAGCTTGGGCTTAAGCCAGAACCCATATCTAATCAAATCGTGCCCAGAGATCGCTATGCGGAATATATTTGTGCCTTAGCTATACTTGCTTCCTCCCTGGAGAAGATAGCTACAGAAATTAGGCATTTGCAAAGAACTGAGGTATTAGAAGTAGAAGAGCCCTTTGGTGCGGGGCAAAGGGGATCCTCAGCTATGCCCCATAAAAGAAATCCCATACTTACAGAAAATCTCTGCGGTTTAGCTCGAACCATCAGAGCCTATGTAGTGCCTGCCTTGGAAAATGTAGTTCTCTGGCATGAGAGAGACATTAGCCACTCTTCCGTGGAGAGAATGATTATTCCCTCCGCTACTACTTTAACCGACTTTGCCTTGGTTAGGTTAAATTTTGTGCTTAAAAATTTACAGGTTTATCCAGAACGTATGAAAAGAAATCTTGAACTACTAAGGGGTCTTATCTTTTCTCAAAGTTTGTTAATAGCCTTAGTGGAAAAGGGGCTTTCCCGAGAGGAGGCCTATGTTATGGTTCAAGAAAGGGCTATGAAAGTCTGGCAAGATGAAAATCTAACCCTAAGGGATGAGATTTTAAAGGATGAAAGAATGAGAAGTTACCTTTCAGAAGAGGAATTACAAACCCTCTTTGATTTAAATAACTACTTAAAACATGTAGATACCCTTTTTAATCGAGTATTCACTTAATGTTTAAACCTTTGATATACTTTTTCTGATAGCACGAACAAGATCTTTTATTTCTTGGATCTGTGGCCAAGGTGGTTTCTTGAAGGCAGGATAAACACTTTTGTTGTGAAAGAGGGGATCGCTATCCAGGGGATACCTGGAGGTTTCTTTAGCAACCTCATAAAGCGGAGTTCCAGGGATTGGAGAAAATTCTGCTAAATAGGGAGATACCTTTAAATCCGCTAAAAAGTATAAACTCCTTTTAACTGCCTCAAAGTCCTCATCGGGAAGACCAAAGAGCACATAGGCTCCTATTTCTCTTCCTGTAAAACCTGCTTTTTTAAGATTCTCCACTGCTTCAATAAACTCCTCCGTAGTAAGTTTTTTGTCCAGACGATTGTCTAATCTCTCAAATCCTAAACGAAGAGTTACAAAACCTGCTTTTTTCAGAAGAAGGGCTACTTCCTTATTAAGATAGCGAGCATGAAGGGCATTGGGTGTGTGGAAACGAAGTTTTAAGTTCCTGCTTAGAATGATTTCAAGAATTGGTCCAAGATGTTGTTCAAAGTTAACTAAAAGAGCATCGTCATAAAAGGCAAAATCAATTACTTTAAAATTTTGATGCCAATAGAGTATTTCGTTAGCTACTTCAAGGGGATTTTTTTGTTGGAAAAATTTATTCAGATATTTAGAGGCACAATAGGGGCAATTGAAGGGACAGCCTAAGGAGGTCTGTAAAATAACATAGGGTATTGCCCATTGAAGATCAAAGGCGGGATATTGGTAAGGATGGGGCACTCCTGAGGGGCTGTAATGCCTCTTTAAGTGCTCTATAAAAGAGTCTATATCTTCGAGGACAACTTTAATAGGGCTCTGAGTGTATTTCCTCACATATTGGAGAAGGTGGTCTAAACAAAGTTTAGAGTATATTCCACCAATGTAGATGGGAATACCTGGATAATTTCTACAAAAGAAGTCAATCAAATTAAAGAGACCGGGATACCAATAGGTTAGGGTGCAAGTAACCATTACCGCCTTGAATTGGACTTGACTAATTTCCCTTTTGAAGTTAGGAAAGGGCAGACCATAACGAAAGAATTTTCGTGGAACATCTAAAAAAAAGTAGGGTTTAGGCACAGTCTCCTTATAAAAGTGTCCAGTGCCAAATTCCTTTCTTTTGGGGGGTTTGGGAAGATGGGGATGGAAGGGATCTAAGAGGTCTAAATAATACAGGGAATAACCATGATGTCTAAGTTTACCAGCAAGAGAGAGTAATCCATAGGGTCTTAACCAAAAGTCGTGGGAGGAAAAATCGTATATCCAGGGATGTATTAGAAGAAAGTCTACTATTTTCACGGGCAAACGCCCCCAACGGGATTCGAACCCGTGTCTCTGGCGTGAGAGGCCAGTATCCTAGTCCACTAGACGATGGGGGCAAGATCTTTAAAATTTTAATCTACTTTCAAAAATTTTCAATAAAGTGTATAAGTCCATATGATTTTAGACTGAGGGGAATTCTCATAAAATTTATAACAAATCCACTCCAAAGGCGATACAT
>JANXCE010000050.1 GCA_025059715.1 Caldimicrobium sp. | reverse complement strand
TATTTATTGCCTTAAGAGATGGCTTAAAAGTTGAAGGGGTGGTAGAGGCCTTAAGAAGAATTGGTAAGTTTGGCTTTGGGAAAGATGCTTCCTGTGGCTGGGGTAAATTTGAGGTTTTAGAGGCAAAGGAAATTGACTTTTATGCGGAGGTCAACAATTTTAATGCCTATTATACTCTGAGTCCAGCCCTTCCTGAGAGGGCGTATAAAGCTATTTACTATGAGCCCTTTGTGAGGTTTGGAAGGCATGGAGATGTGTTAAGTGTCTCAAAGAATCCCTTTAAGGCCCCGGTTTTTGTGGCAGACTCAGGAGCTATCTTTATTCCAGAGTTTGTTGAAAAGCGACTCTATATCGGTAAGGCCGTATGTGAGGTCTCCGCAGTTAACTCCGCAACCGTGATGCAAGGCTATTCCATAGTAATTCCTGTGGAGGTCCCCCATGAGTTCATTTCTCCGAAAGTTTAAGATAAAATTAGAGTTACTAAGCCCAGTTCATATTGGCTGTGATGAGGTCTACAGTCCCTTATCCTTTGTTATCGACCCTGACTCTAAGCTCATGTATATATTTGACATCTATCACTTAAATCAGGTTTTATCAGAAAAAAATAGAAACAAGATTAAAGAAATAGCGGAAATCAAAGGCATAAGTGCGCTTATAGAACTCTATAAATTTTACAGAAATGTTCTTCCAGAGCTAAAAAAGATCTCTCACGCAAAAAGAGTCCCCGATGAGTTTGTCCAAACCTATAAAAGAGTCCTTGACATAAAGAAGGAAGAGGATATTTACAAATCTTTTAACAATCTTACTATTCCTCGAACCTTCTTCAATCCCCATACTCAACAGCCAGTCATCCCCGGAAGTTCCCTAAAAGGAGCCTTAAGAACAGGATATTTAGAAGGATTGTACAAGAATAAACTTGAGAATAGCCCTCAATCCCTTGCTGAGATAAATGCTAACATCCAAAGTATCAAACCTAATACAGACAAAGGCAAACTAAGCGAAATCTTTGACTGCCTTCAAAGAATTCTTCTTGGGTATCAAAACAAGGATATTTCCTATGATCCCTTTAAACTTCTTAAAGTGTCAGATTTAACGCCAACCTCTAAAATAGAGACCGAAATCCTTTATACTATTAATCTTAAAAAACAAAAGAGAGAGGCCGGAAGAGGGATCTCCTTACCAATAGAGGTATTACCAATTGGTTCAACCTTTGTGGGAGAAATTACTCTCTTTGATCTCTCTAAAATCCCTATAGGTAAGATTGACATTCCAGAGGAATACAAAGTAAAAATACACTGGCAGGCTCTAATTAATGCAAATTTTAACCATTATCTGAAAATTTTTAAAGATGAGCAGGAACTTGCTAAAAAGCTGGACACAAAATTTATAAGCTTAGATAAAAACCAAATAGAAGCCATTAAAGCTGGCAGAGGCCTAATTCTAAAACTTGGAAGGCATTCTGGAGCAGAGGCGGTAACCATTGATGGTGTGAGAAAAATTACCATCAGAACTACGGGAAACCAAAAGGTAATAAGAGATAGTGCAACCACTTGGTGGATTGCCTCAAACTCGAGGCAGAACATTTCAGGGGGAATACCTTTAGGGTGGGTATACTTAGAATTCGTGGAAGATGCTTCTTAACATCCCTTACAAAATTATTACCTTTACTTGTAAGCCTGAAGATGAGCTATACTTACCAGTTTTCAAGGGTTCGACTTTTAGGGGAGTTCTCGGTAGAGCTCTAAAACAAGCCCTTTGCACTCTAAAGACGCAAAAGGATTGTCTCAGCTGTCCTTTACTGAGAACTTGCTATTATGCCTATATCTTTGAGACCATTCCTCACAGAGAGAGGCCCCTTCCTTTTGGATATAACAAGATTCCTGCGGTGCCCCATCCCTTTGTTCTTGAACCTCCACTGGAAGAAAAGAGGCACTTCACTACGGAGGATACCTTTTCACTTAATTTAATCCTCATTGGGCAGGCGATACAGTACGAGCCCCTTTTTCTATTGGCCTTGAATCTTGTCGCAAGTCACGGAATAGGAAAAGGCAACAAAAAATTTCAAATCCTCCATACTTCCACTCAAACTTTCCAATTAGAAATTCATCTCAACTCCCTCGACACCTATGAAAAAGAGTTTTCCTCCCCAGGAGATTTAACTCTGAAACTAAAAATAATTACTCCTCTCAGACTAATTTTTGATGGAAGACTTGTAAGAAACCTTGAGTTTCATCATCTAATTCGGGCCCTTCTAAGGAGAGTTTCCCTCTTGTACTACTTTCATTGTGAGAGTTCTTTACCTAATGTGGATGCAAAGAGGTGGTTAAACCTTGCGGAAAACATTGAAAAGATTGAGGATCAAACCCGTTGGTTTGATTGGGAAAGATACTCCTTTCGTAAAGAAAGAAGGATGACCCTTGGGGGATTAGTAGGAGAAGTTAGCTTTAAGGGAAAATTAAGTCCCTTTCTGTCCTTGTTGAGAGCTGGAGAGGTGCTACACTGTGGTAAGAACACCTCCTTCGGTCTCGGACAATTTAAGATCGTTGAGCTCTCCCCCTTGAAAAGGGATTACTCCCCAGCAAAAGCACTATAAATAAAAGTAAGTAGGGGAGACCATGAAAGTATGCTACCAAATCGGAAGATTTGACAAAGACCTTGACCATGAACTTACTTTTGAAATTGAGAATCAACAATTTAAAACCTCCCTTAGTTCCTTTGCCCTATGGAAATATTTTTCCACCCGAAATGAACAAATAGATGTTATTTTGCTTTATCCTATAAGCCTCTTTCTAAATCGCTTGGCCGTAGAGAAACTAAAAGAGGAATCTTTAAAAACAAGGCTATTACCACTCCTAAGTGATGAAAAAAGTAAAAAAGCCTTCTTGGAGGCCCCATACTCCTATTACCAAGATCATCCACACTCAAAGATAGCTGGGAATTTTGTAGTGATACCAAGTCTTGGTGAATACGAAGGAACTCACTTTCAAGGCTCCTTTTATCAGATAATGCTAAAAATTTTCCTTGACATGGTTAAAAGATACGATGACTCACCCTTTGATGCACTTTACTTGGACATCTCCAGTGGCTTAAATGTCTATAATCTTGCACTTCTGGAGTCAGCAAGGGCCTTTCTAATTTTTCTTGGTCTCCAAAATTTCCACACCCCTGAGTGTGTCCCTAAGCTCTATTTAACCTTTTCTGAACCTATCCAATCTGATAAAAGTAGGCCTCACAAAATCCATAAAGATAACCAGATTGAGGTAAGAGCGTTTTTCAGTCTCCCCTTAAAACCCTCCTCCTCCGATATAAACTCTGCCTTTTCAAAGTTTGCTAAGTCTTTACAAGAACTTCTCTCTCAAGATAGAGCCTTCAAAAACACTCTGAACTCCCTACTTACTAAAGCCTACTTCTTCTATTC
>JANXCE010000004.1 GCA_025059715.1 Caldimicrobium sp. | reverse complement strand
ATGAGGATGCCTTTAGTGATTGATAAGAGTAGAGATCCCTTTTACATAGAGGGAAGGAAGGTAGGGAGAAAAGAGGGTTTGCTTGAGGAGGCTCAGGAGATGGTGCTTGAGGTGGTGGAGGTGAAACTTGGTGAAGTGCCAAGAGGTCTTAAAGAGCAGATCAAGGCAGAAACTGACCGAGAGAAACTAAAGAAGCTTCACCGTGAGCTCATTCTTGCTTCAAACCCCATGGAAGTAATCCGACAATTTGGGTATAAAGTCAATGAAACCTAATCAAAAACCACCCTACAGTTAACCCTTTAAACTAAGGGTTCTATTCATCCTTACCTTCGTATTCATAAAACCCTATGGACTCATACACAAATCTTGACTTTTTGAAAAATCAATCTTAACATTTAAAAAAAGCCAATAGAGGTGGAAAGTATGGGTAAAGTAAAGGTATTAATTCACGGTTTGGCTGTTGACCCTGTATCCAATAGTCCTGTTATGCTACTAAAGGAGATCCACGGAGATAGAATATTGCCTATTTGGATAGGTGTTTTAGAGGCAACTTCTATCGCTTCTCGCCTCGAAAATATTCAATTTCCCAGACCTCTTACTCACGACCTCATGAAAAACATCCTTGATTTTTTAGGGATCAAAATTCCCAAAATTGAAATAGTGGATTTAAGAGAAAATACCTACTATGCAGTAATCACTCTTGATGTTCAGGGTGAACTTGTTGACATTGATGCCAGGCCAAGCGATGCGGTAGCTATAGCCTTAAGAATGGGATCGGAGATCTTTGTTAACGAAGAAGTTCTTAGAAAAAGTCAAACCTTCACTGAATCACCTATCAGAGAAGCTCAAACAGAGATGGTTGGAGCAACCGAAGAAGAAAAAGAGAAACTAAAAGAGATATTAGAGGAGCTTGATCCTAAGCATTTCAAATACAAGATGTAGAGGCCTATCTCGTTGTTTGATCTTCACTGTCACTCAGTTTTTAGTGATGGAGAACTTATTCCCGCAGAAATTTGGCAAAGGGTAAAAGTCTTAGGCTACATTGCTATTGCTATTACCGATCATGCGGATCAATCTAACTATGAATTTATTATAACCAATCTTCTTAAAATTAAAGAGGCTCTTCGTGGATTAACTCCTCAATTATTAGTAGGGGTAGAGTTAACCCATGTGCCTCCTCATCTTATACCGGAATTAATACCAAAAGCGCGAAATCTTGGGGCGGAGATAGTGATAGTTCACGGAGAAACCATTGTAGAGCCAGTAGCGGCGGGAACTAACAGGGCAGCGATCCTTGGGGGAGCGGATATTCTTGCCCACCCTGGCCTAATCTCGGAGGAGGAAGTAAATTTAGCAAAAGAAAAGGGAGTCTTTTTAGAACTTAGTGGACGCAGAGGGCACTCTCTCACTAATGGGCATGTAGCAAGGTTAGCCCTAAAGCATGGCGTTCCTTTAGTAATCAACTCCGATGCCCACAGTCCCTCTGATCTGCTTACTCCAGACTTAGCCTTTAAAATTGCCCTTGGGGCAGGACTAACCAAGGAAGAGGTTGAAAACCTTTGGAAACTTGCCCAAAGACGCTTCTTAAAATCTCCATAGTCAAGTAACTTTTTACATTTTACATCCCTGTTTTGCTTAGACAAACCCGCATAGAATCGTGAATTAGTCGTTATTTGAAAAGGAAACTACTTAAGCATAATTAGAACCACAGAAGTGAAAAAGGCACATAGGAGAGATTCAATTTGAACTAAGGCTATAGTATCTCTGTCTTAGAACTTCAAAGAGAGCTATGCCCACTGCCTGAGCTACATTGAGGCTTTCTACCTTTCCCCTCATAGGAATTTTAGCTAAGAGGTCACACTTTTCCAAAAGTGAGGGTCTTATGCCTCGCTCTTCATTTCCCGCTATAATTAAAAGGGGTATTTTTAGGTCAATTTGGTAGATAGTTTTTTCCGCACGAGGTGTAAGCCCTAAAATCCAGATCCCCCTTTCTTTAAAGAACAACAAGGCCTCTTTTAAGTTGGTAACCCTTGCTATAGGGACATTAAAAGCGGATCCCGAAGAAACTTTGATAACTGTTCCAGTAACCTGACAACTTCTATGCTTAGGGATTATTACTCCGTGAACTCCTGCCGAATCAGCCAATCTAAGTATGGAACCAAGATTTTGGGGATCCTCAATCTCGTCAAGAGCAAGTAAAAGAGGAGTTTCTACAAGGCTTTGATAATTATTCACCAGATCTTCTAAAGTAACATAGGGGAATTCCCTTAGATAGGCAACAATTCCTTGAGTGTTTGCATGAGGAGGCACCTTAGGAGGATGAAAGGGCTCCTTAGCGTAAATCTTTACTAAAATACCCGCCTTTTTTGCCCTCTCAAGAATTTGATAAATTTTTCCTTTAAGTTGTCTCTTTTCTATTATTATTTCCTCAACCAAATCAGGCGTAGATTTGAGAGCTTCTAAGACAGGATTCATCCCCCAGATAATTTTAGGCATGGGTTTTTAAAAATTTAGAGTAAGACGCCAGGGTTTGCAGAGTTCTGCTCGGACAATGGATAACAGGACAGCTTTAGCTTTATTTAGGTCGTCATTTACAATTACATAATCAAAAAAGGGAAGAAAAGCAAGTTCGAGAGAGGCCCTTTGTAAGCGCTCTTTGATTTTATCTTCGCTTTCAGTGCCTCGATGTTCTAATCTCTCCTTGAGTGATTCAAGGTTAGGAGGAGCAATAAAAACTGAAACTGCCTGTGGACCAAATTTACCCTTTAATCTAGCTGCACCAAATACCTCTACATCTAACAAAAGATGCTTTCCTTGAGAAAAGGCACGATCTACCTCGCTCTTGGCAGTGCCATAATAATGAGAGTGAACCTCTACCCACTCCAGAAACTCTCCTCTTTGAAGCATATCTAAAAAAGTTTCTTTAGAAATAAAATAGTAATCCCGCCCATGAATCTCCCCTGGCCTTGGATCCCTAGTGGTGTGAGATATAGAGAAGTAAAATTCTTCCCTCGGAAGCTCGCCAAGAAGGGTGCTTTTACCAACTCCAGAAGGTCCAGAAATAATCAGAACAAGTCTTGACAAGGTTATGACTCTTCTTCCTCTCTAATTTTAAAGGATTCTGTGGTAAAACGCTGAGCTACAGTTTCTGCTTGAATAGCGGATAAAATAACATGATTACTGTCAGTTATTATTATAGACCTGGTCTTTCTACCCTGAGTAGCATCGATAAGGCGCTTTGTATCTTTAGCCTCTTCTTTTAATCTCTTCATAGGTGCGGAGTTAGGATTCACAATGGCAATTACCCTATCCGCAACTACAAAATTCCCAAAACCAATATTCAATAATTTTCCGGTTCCCGCCATACAATCACCCCTTGTCAAATCTTTACTAAAGCTAAGATTATTTCTGTTATTTTACTCATTATCATTATCTTTGTCAATTTTTTTCAATTTTTCTCTTTTTATTTTCAAATACCATTTGGAGCCATGATTTTTGATAAGCACTAAAGGACCAAGGAGCACGTAAAACCCTGTAACAACAAACAAAATAAGAGGAGGGTTAGAGGCGGTTAGAGCTAACAGCAGAACAAATAAAACCAAAAGATAGAAACTCTGCACTTTCTTTAATTTTAATTCTTTAAAGGAGGGATATTTGATGGGCGAAATAAGAAGATAGGAAAGCAAATACACCATAAACAATATGAGCCAGTTTTTATATAGAGGCTCTATTCCAAGATGTATAAGTAATAAGATAGAGCTTGCAATGATTGCTCCACCTGCAGGAGAGGGAAGTCCTTCAAAGTATAGACCTGAGGGGGTTCTAACATTAAATCTGGCAAGTCTCAAAGCTACACAGGCTGTATAGAGAAAGGAGGCAATCCAGCCCATTTTGGTAAATCCCCTTAATGAAAAGTGGTATATTAAAAGGGCTGGAGCTAATCCAAAGGAAACCATATCCGCAAGAGAGTCATATTCTCTACCAAACTTACTACTTTGTCCAATTAACCGAGCAATTCTTCCATCAAAGATATCAAAGAGAATGGCTACTAAAATGGCTACTGAAGCCTTAAAATACTCTTCACTTATCGTGGCAATAATAGAATAGAAACCTGCAAAGAGATTTAGAGTCGTAAAGATATGAGGTAGAAAATAGATCATTTACGTATGGGTTGAAGGGGAATCTTTGCAATAACAGTCTCACCAGCTAACACCTTTTGCCCTATTTTTACAAAAAGTTCTGCCTCTTCTGCTGGAAAGAATAGTTCTACTCTTGAGCTAAATTTAATAATTCCTATGGGATCTCCCACTACGAGGTCATCCCCAGGAAGCACAAAACTCTTAATTCTTCTGGCAATTAAACCAGCAATTTGAATTACCCAAACAGGTAATCCATCCTCTCTTTCAAAGAGATATACCATTTTTTCGTTTTTTTCCAAAGCTTTCTCGAGAAAAACGGGTTTTTTCTCTCCAACCAAATAGAGTCTTTTTAGAAGTTTGCCTGAAATAGGAGCCCTATTGACATGGACATCCCACAGACGCATAAAAATTCCAATTCTATAAAGCGGTTTAGGATACCAATCAGGCCTATTTTCCATTTGACAGCAGATTATTTTGCCATCTGCTGGAGAAATAAGAAGATCCGACCTGTAAATTGGCTCTCTACGGGGATTTCTGAAAAAAAGAACATTAGCTAAACTTAGCCCCAAAAGACCTAAGGCTAATCTCTTCTTTTTAAATAAAAGAGAGAGGGCTGAGAAAAGGAGAGGTCCTAAAACGAAGGGTTTACCCTCCTTATGGATCATTTTGCTAACTCCTTATTTTTATTGAAGGGAAAAGTTCCTCCTGAGTATGAGGTAAAAAGAGAGCTGCCATGTAGTAGTCCATATAGCGGGGATGGTTAGACAACTCCACATGTGTCATCATCTGAGCAATACGATAAAGCTCTTCTCTTTTTTCTACGGATAATAGCACCTTTTTAGCTCCTTGTAAACTGGTATTTCCAAGAAAATAAAATCTGTCTCGAGGTAGATCAGGTAACAAACCAATTGTGATGGCATCTTCCAAATCTATAAAACTACCAAAGGTCCCAGCAAGAAAAACTCTCTCTAAGTCACTTAGGGAAAGACCTACAGATTCGAGGAGAATTTGATAACCTGCAAACATAGCGCCCTTCGCTCTTATCAAATTCTCAATATCGTTTTCGGTAAACACTATGTCTTGTCCTGTGGCAGAGTCATCCTTATAAACCAGAACATATTCATAACCCTCTTCTCCCCTTCTCAGACGGGGATGTTTTAGATCTCTTCGGTATTTGCCCATTCTATCAATAAGTCCCGTTCTCATCAAACTTGCCAATAGCGAGATAATTCCTGAACCACACAGGCCCTTAGCTCTCTTTTTACCAATTGTAATGATCATAGGTTCATAGTCTAAGGGATCAATACTCACACTTTCAATGGCTCCACTGGTTGCTCTCATACCATGTTTGATCCCCCCTCCTTCAAAGGCAGGCCCTGCTGAACAAGCTGCACACATCAAAAAGTCTTGGTTCCCCACCACAATTTCTCCATTGGTGCCCAGATCTATAAAAAGAGTTAAATAGGGCTCTTTTGCCATCATAGAGGCAAGCACTCCTGCCGTAATATCCCCTCCTACATAGCTTGCTACAGAGGGTGCGAATAAAAAAGGAACATTTTCCTTCAACGGTATACTCAGTTCCTTAGCAAAGAAAACTGGATAATTCTTGGCCACGGGCACATAGGGATGTTCCCTTAAAAACTTTGGTTCAAGCTCTAAAAATAAATGGGTCATAACTGTATTTCCTGCAAGAGATACCACATTAATTTCTTCAAGCTTTCTATCTGCCTCTTTTACTAATTCTTCCATGAGTATAAAAAGACGCTCTCTAACTCTTTCTGAAAGTAATCGTAAACCCTCTTTTTTACGGGCAAACTCTATTCTACTTATCACATCCTCTCCAAAACTCAGCTGGGGATTATAATCAGAGGTGTGCGCCAAAACCCTTCCACTATTTAAATCAATCAATTCTAACTGAAGTGTAGTGGTGCCAAGGTCTATAGCAACTCCTAAATTATTCTCTCTGGTATCTCCAGCTTCAATATCAGTGATAATTACCCCTTTGGATAAACCTTCATTAAAGAGAGTTAGAGTAATTTTAAAATCCCCCTTTCTTAATATATAGGGAAGGCCTCTTAGAAGTTCTGGAGGGATCCTCACCTCTTCATAGCCTTTCTCTTTAAGGGCAAAAAACAGTCGTTCTAAGTCTGGGGTATTGTCCTCAATCGTAGGGGAAGTTAGTTCCAAGTAGAGTTTTTTGATAGGAGGATTTAAGGGTATTTTTTCTACTCTTTCCAAGGCTTGAGCTCTATTCTTTCTTATTAAAGCTCTACGATCATACCTGCTCTCTACGGGTATGCGAATCACTACATCGGCAATAGGCTTTAAAGTGCAGGCTTTATAATAGATCTCTTCTATCCTTTCACCCTTTACTTCACCACTTTCCACAATAACTTTACACTTATTGCAAGTTCCTAATCCTCCACAACTCGCGTTGATGTGAATCCCTAATCTCATAGCTACATCAATGATGGTTTCATCAGGGAAAACCTCCTCTTCTACTTGAAAGGGTAAAAAGAGAACCCTGGGCATGATTAAAACCTCCCATTCCTTTTTGTCCTTGCTTACATTTTAGAAGAAAAGCCGTGGGGCTTCAACTATAGTTCAAAATTTTCACATGTTCAAGGGTTTCTTTAACTTTGCCTTAAAGGAAAAAATGGTTATCATTAATTCTATGAAAGAACTTGTCTCAGTGATTATACCTACTTATAATCGTGCCTCTCTATTACCTAAGGCCATAGAAAGTGTATTAAAACAAACTTATAGGGATATTGAACTTATAATTGTGGATGATGGCTCAAAGGATGAAACTTCTAAAATTATCACTCGTTATCCAATAAAATACACAAGATTACCTAAAAATTTTGGGCCCTCTTTTGCAAGAAACAGAGGCCTACTTAAAGCTCGAGGAAATCTAATTGCATTTTTAGATAGCGATGATATCTTTTTACCTAAAAAAATTGAAAAACAGCTTGCTTTCTTTGCGAAGAATCCCCATTTCAAAATTGTTCAAACTGAGGAAATTTGGTTTAAGGGTAACCGCAGATTAAATCCTAAAAAGTATCATGCCAAGGCAGAAGGTTTTTTTTTAGATCGTGCAGTTAAACTTTGTGTAGTCTCAATTTCTACGGTGATGTTAAAAAGAGAGGTCTTTGACAAGGTTGGTCTCTTTGATGAAAGTTTTCCCCTTTGTGAGGATTATGAATTTTGGTTAAGGGTTGCCCTGCATTATCCGATAGGATTAATTAAAGAACCCTTGGTTGTAAAGGATGGCGGTAGGGCGGATCAATTATCTCAAGCCAAGGGGCTAGATTTTTACAGAATAAGGGCCCTTTTAAAAACCTATTTCCACTACTACCCTTTCCTCAAACCTGAAGAAAGACTTTTAATTCTTGGGGAGGCCTTAAGAAAAAGTGCTATCTTTCTCAAGGGAGCAAAGAAACATGGCAACCTTAGAGGCCTCTTTGAACTTGAAAAATACTGGCAGAAATATTACAATATCCTAAGTTTACTTTGAACGAGTAATGGAAGATTGGTTCAAGAGCTTTATCAACATAATTAATTCCCTTAGTAGAGGGAATTTTTCTCTCCTTGCTAAAGCCAAAGCTGAACATACTTTTTTAAGCCTATTAGAAAGATGTCCCCATAGTCTTCCCGAAGAAATTAGGCAAGCCTTGAAAAATCTCTGCTTAGGATTTGATGGGTTATCCCTCGAAGAGAAAAAGAAGCGTCTTAGTCAGATAAAGGAATTTCTGGAAGGCCTTTCAACAGCAAACCAAGAGGGAACAGAGGAGCAATATCCTCCCCTTCCCTCGCTAAGTGTTTACCGAAAAAATAGAGAAATTCTTTCCTCCTCCATTAGTCAAGTAAAAGGAATTGGCTCTAAAATTGCCAAAAAATTTGAAAAAAAGGATATAAAAACTATTGAAGACTTACTATTTTTCTTGCCCAAAACCTATGAAGATAGAAGAAGTATCACTCCTATAGCAAGGCTAAAAGTTGATGACTTTGCAGTGGTCTTTGGTGAAGTTCTTAAAAGTGGAATTAACTTTTATTCCCGCAGAAGGGTCTATGAAGCCCTTTTGACCGATGGTTCTGGCCTCATAACTCTGAAATGGTTCAACTTTCACGAGGCAACTCTAAGAAGTCTCCTTGCCAAAGGTAAAAGACTTTATGCCATCGGAACAGTTAGTAGATTCTTAAATCAACTGGAGATGGTCCATCCTGAGATAATTCTGGAAGATGATGAGGAGAAGATCTCCCGAGAACTGGGGTTAATATTACCAATTTATCCTTCAGTGGAAAGGATTCCAGAAAGCACAATTAGGAAAATTATGAAAGGAGCAGTGGATGAATATTTACAATATCTGGACAATCTCATACCACCTTCCATATTAAAAAAGGCAAAAGTCCCCCCGGTAAAGAAGGCCTTAGAAGCTCTTCACAAGCCCTCTTCCACAGAAAAGTTAGAGACTCTTCTCAGAAGGGATAATATCTATTACAAGAGCCTTGCCTTTGAAGAGTTATTTTTTTTACAACTTGCCTTTGCTCTAAGAAAAAGTAAGCTTAAAATAGAAAGAGGTATATCCTTTAGAGTGGATTCCCCTTTAGTTAACGACTTTTTACAAAAACTACCTTTTACTCTAACCCCCGCTCAAAAGAGGGTTATTGAAGAAATAAAAAGAGATATGGCTAAAGAGGTTCCAATGAATAGATTAATTCAAGGAGATGTAGGTTGTGGAAAAACTATTGTTGCCTTTGTTTCCGCACTGGTAGCGATTGACAATGGTTATCAGGTAGCTCTTATGGCTCCAACGGAAATCCTTGCAGAACAACATTATAGAAATTTTAGACAATATACTCAGCTTATGGGTATTAGATATGCTCTTTTAACTGGTGGGATCTCACCATCAAGAAAAAGGGAGGTCTACCAAGGTTTAGCTACCGGATACTTACACTTTGTTATAGGAACCCATGCCCTTTTTCAAGAAAATGTGGACTTTAAAAAATTAGGCTTAGTAATAATTGATGAACAACATCGTTTTGGAGTTTTACAAAGGGCAGCTCTCAGGGCTAAGGCAAAGGGCGCGGTGCCAGATACCTTAGTTATGACCGCCACTCCCATCCCCCGAACTCTTGCCCTAACAGTTTATGGAGATCTTGATGTCTCCATTATTGATGAAATGCCCCAGGGTAGAAAACCTATTAAAACCACCCTATTTTTTGAATCTAACAAAACAATGGCCTATGAAGCCCTGCGTCAAGAGATCAAAAAAGGACATCAAGCATATGTAGTTTTGCCACTCATTGAAGAGTCTGAAACCTTAGAACTAAAGTCAGTGCTAAGCTATGGGGAAGAATTACAGAAAAAAATTTTTCCTGAATTTAGAGTGGGCATCCTACATGGTAAGATGTCCTCTATAGAAAAGGATAATGTTATGCAGGCCTTTAAGCGAGGTGAGATAGACATCTTAGTCTCTACAACTGTGGTGGAGGTAGGAGTGGATGTTCCTAATGCAACGGTCATGCTAATTGAACATGCGGAGCGATTTGGACTATCCCAACTACATCAACTAAGAGGAAGAGTAGGACGAAGTGATAAACAATCCTATTGCTTTCTGATAGGATATAACTTAAGTCCTGAAAGTGAAGCCTACCGAAGATTGAAAATCCTTTGTAATACCACAGATGGCTTTAAAATCGCTGAGGAGGACCTCAAAATCCGGGGCCCAGGTGAACTTCTGGGAACTCAGCAATCAGGTTTTTTGGAACTCAAAAGGGCAGATCCAGTGCAGGATGTAGATTTACTCTTTAAAGCCAGAGATCTGGCCTTTGAATTAATTAATGAAGACCCATCCTTAGAAAAATATCCCGCTCTTAAAGAGGAATTATTCCGAAGGTGGGAAGAAAGACTAAAACTCTCAGAAATCGCTTAGAGTTCAAAAATCCTACCTACTAACTCGCTGGCTTTTTTACCCTCCTCCTTAGGTCTTTACCCTTTCAAGGTTGAAAAGAGGTTCGCTATGGAAAGGATATAAACTTCAACAAAGGGGCTTTAAAACTGAACTCTCAAAGGAAAAAGACTCCTTACTCATCTGTGGCCTACCCTAATAAACACATAATAATAATTAACTTTCAAAAGGGCGGAACTTTATTTTGAATAGGCTGGTCATTATATTAGGATTTTGCCTATCCTCATATGCTTAGAAGTCATATTAGACCTCTTTATGAGTCATATTCAAAGCAATTTACCCTCTCCTCAATCTTATATAACATACGATTGAGTAGGTTAAGATAAACCTTTGTAAATTTGTGAAAAGTCTTCACTCTAACTTTCATAAAGGTTATCTTTAATAAATTTCCTAAAATTCATAAAAATTAGGACACTTTAGATCCCTTTCAAATATATTGTAACAGTTTCTATTATACTAATTCTAAGGTAGTAATAAAATATCAATCCCTATGGACTTTTCTATATACTTAAGTATCAAAAGAATGCCTTAAGAATGTGCCTTTAACACCTTAACATATTCTCACTATTCCAAACTGCCTTGAAGTTGAAAATTTTATATCTCCATTGACTATATCCTTTCATCAATTTAAAATCTAACCTATAATTCAAGAGTTTCTGGAGGTGCCCTTATGGATAGTAATTTTACCATTGGCATCATAGGTGGTGCAGGAAAAATGGGCACATTATTTAAAAATCTCTTTCAAAAAAAAGGCTATCCTGTGGTTATTTCTGACAAAAACCAAGGTTTAAGTTATGAAGAATTACTAAAAAAGGCTAAGGTAATTATTCTCTCGCTTCCAATGGAGGTTTTTTCTGAGGTGGTTTCGCTTATTGCTCCTTTGGTGAAAGAGGAACATTGGGTAATGGATATCTGTTCTTTAAAACTTGAACCTTCGAGAATCATGAGAAAATATTTAAAAAAAGGGGAAATTTTGGCTACCCATCCCCTATTTGGTCCCTTCGAAAGGGATCTACGAGGTAAGACTGTGGCTCTTTTTCCCTTAAGAGCCAAGAACTTTTTTCCTTGGCTTAGAAGTATTTTCCTTGAAGAGGGCTTAAAAGTAGTTAAAATTTCTCCCAAAAAACATGACGAAATTATGGGGATTGTTCAAGTGCTCAATCATTTTTGGCTACTAATCTTGGGAAAGATTCTTCACGACTCCAAACTCTCCCTAAAAGAGATTATTGATCTTTCTACTCCTAGTTTTCTAAATCAATTAAAAATACTTAAGAGACTTGCTATGCAAGATCCTCAACTTTATGCCTATATTCAACTGGAAAATCCCTTTGGAGCTAAATTCAGAAAACTTTTATGTCGACACTGCCAAAAATTAGCTTCCGCACTCTCCCCAAGGGATCCCCTGAGTTACGAAGTTTTCAAAGAAAACTTCAGAATTGCTAGAAGTGTGGCCCAAGAATTAGAAGCTTTTCTTTCTTCTGATATAGACTAACAAAAGACAACCTGATAAGAACATAATCGCTGATAACACCTGCCCCATGGTCATCCAACCCCAAAGGAGAGAAAAACTCTGAGCAGGTTCTCGCAAAAACTCAAAGAAAAACCTGAGGATTCCATAGAGAATAAAAAAAAGCGCTACTTTACTCCCCGCCCTCCAAGACTTCTTTCTTAAAAACCATAGAATTAAGAACAACATTAGTCCAGTAAAAAGAGACTCATAAAGCTGAACGGGATGCCTGGGTAAAGGCCCTCCCCCTGGAAAAACCATAGCCCAGGGAAGAGTGGTGGGCTTCCCATAAATCTCTCCGTTAATAAAATTTCCAATTCTTCCAAAAAAGAGCCCCAGCGGAGCGGTAACAACAACTAAGTCCGCCCAAAAGAAAAAGGATTCTCTCTTTTTCCTTAAGTAGAAGTAACCAACTGTTATTGCCCCTATTAACCCCCCATGAAAGGACATGCCTCCCTTCCATATAGCTGGTATCTCCCAGGGATGGGCCAAAAAATAGTCAGGATAATAAAAAAAACAAAAGCCTATTCTTGCGCCCACAATCAATCCAATAAAACTATAAAAAAGCAAATTTTCTAATAAAGGATATTTCTCCAAAAGCCCCCTTTCCTTTAACTGATAACGACATAAAAACAAAGAGACTACAAAACTTATAACATACATTAATCCATACCAGCGAACTTGTAGTGGACCTATTTGAAAAATAACTGGATCAATTTTGGGATAAGTAAGCATCGCAGAGATCCTTTAGTATACACTGGGGACATTTGGGTTTTTTAGCCAAACATATGGCTCTTCCATGGGATTGTAAGAGGTAGGGGAAAATAAACCATTCTTCCTTAGGAATAATCTCCATCAGTTCTCTTTCGATCTTCTCCGGTTGTTTTGCTTTGGTTAGACCAAGCCTTTGAGAAAGCCTGCCAACATGTGTATCTACTGCAATTCCTTCAACGATACCATAAGCATTACTTAAGACAATATTGGCGGTCTTACGGGCAACTCCCGGTAGTTCTAAAAGTTCTTCCATCGTCTTTGGCACCTGCCCCTGATGTTTTTCTACTATTAATCTACAAGCTTCTTTTATATATTTAGCTTTTTGCTGATAAAAGCCCGTGCTCCTTATATCCTCCGCTAACTCCTCTAAACTTACCTTGAGGTAATCCTCGGGTGTGCGATATTTTTTAAAAAGTTTGATAGTTACCTGATTCACTCTTTCATCTGTGCACTGAGCGGATAGTATTGTAGCAATAAGAAGCTCCAATGGGTTGCTGTAATTCAAAGCAATCCTTGCCTTTGGATATGCTTTCTTTAGCCTCGCTATTATTTCTTTGGCTTTTTCTTTAATATTGCTCATATAAAAACCACTTTAACTTAAACATTATAACTTGACTTAAACATTATACTGGATAAAAAGAGTTATTACAACTTTAAAGTCTAATTTTTTAAAAGTTGCTTTAATTCCATTAGAAATTTTTCTTCAAAGGCTTTAAGATTCATCACCTCTTTGGGTTTTAAGATTAACTCCAAATTTACCATTGAAAGAACCCTTTCCGCTTCCTCTAAGAGATCTCTTGTCTTACTTTCCTCAAAGGCTTCCACGCTTTTAAAAAATCTAACCAATCTGAAAAAAACTTGCCATTGATTTTGATTTAAATCTCGATTCTCCTCAAAAGAACTTCCCGCTAATGAAATTAGATCCTTTATCCTTTTTAAGAGAGGAATTTGAATTTGCTTTTTAAGTTGTTCATCCAAAGTTAAAAATTCTAAGGCTAACCAGTAGTATTCTTCAGGACTAAAATCCCTTCTTGAAATGAGCTCTGAAAACCAATCTGCAAAATTCCTTCTGAGAAGATCGACAAAGTAGTAAAATTGATGCAGATTGGAAATGCTTTGAGGGTTAGATATCCTATTAGGAATTTCTTTCTGGATCCTCTCCAATATCTGTAATTTAAAAAGATGGAGTAAGGCTAATTTAAATTGTTTAGGCTCAAAGGAAATTGTAGTTACATCCTCTAAACTGTCCTTTAGGTAAACCCCTTTTTTGGAATTATAAATTTGTAAAACTTTTCTCATCCACTCTAAGCTTCTGATTTTCATGATTACAATAATTATAAGTGCAATGTCTAACTTAAACAATAAAAAACATGCTATACCCCATCTTTTTTTAGTTAAGGCTTCTAATCAGAAGGAGGCCCTTAACAGCGCAGAGTCTTTTATTCAAAGATATCAACTAATTCGCTACGAGGAATTTCAAATTAAAACTGAGCAAATTGTGGTAGCCACTTCGTTAGATTTCTGGTTAAAACTTAATGAGGCCCTGCAGATTAACAAAAGAATTATCTTCAACATAATAAAAGAAATCAAGCTTGAGGGTTACACTACCTTAGAAGATCTAAAGGATCTTCCCCAGGGATATCTGAGCAAATTAGTTCATACTTTGGCTCATCTATTAGATGGCTTTTTTGGAATTGATTCTTATTTTTATAATCTAATTGAAGACTCACACTTTATAAGTTCCGCTTTAATGAAAACTATTAAAAATATTCCAGAAAACTTTTACCTAATACCCTGGATTGGTTTTATAAGTGAACCTAAAAGACGATTTGAGCTCTTAAATCCTAAGAAATTTATCAAATAAATTAATTAATCCCCTTAATAACTTCCCTTATTTTTTCTCTGATTACCGCCACCGAGGGAATTTGAACAAGTCTACCAGACTCGTCAACAAAGAGTCTTCAAGTAAAATCTCCATGAGGTATAGGCTGAATCTCCTCTCCGTCAATCTTAATAGTGGGAGAACCCTTTAGACCTAAGTTTTTGCAACATCCTGTGAAAGTCGTTTAAAATTCACTTCTGCAGTCATCCCTTCAAGCTCCAAAGCACGCTCAATGTTAGCCCTTAACTGGGACTCAGTAGAACAGCTATAGTTCATGAAAACTTCTATTTTTAAAGGCTTACTCATATGTTGCCAGTATAAACTCAATTTTCTCTTTAATAACTTCAGGGGAGAGAAATTTTGGAAAACTGCCCTGAACAAGTTCTGGCTTTCCCCCACCTTTGATTTCCAGCTCTTGAGATAATCTCTTTAAAATTTCTACCGCCGAAATCCTCTGAGACAAATCCTTAGTTATCATACAAACTAAAAGATTATCCCTTTCCCGTTCTCCAATCAGTAAAATTACTCCAGATTTAAGCTTATTTTTATAATAATCCCCCCACTCTCTTAACTCCTCTATCCTATCCGTCTTAAAAGAAGTTACTAAAACTTTTATACCATCGATTTCTTTAACATCCTTTAATCTGGCCTCAAGCTCTGCTTTAAAATCTCTGCTTTTCAAAGACTTTACCTCGCTTTTGAGTCTCTGGATCTCATCAACTAATTCATCAATCTTTTTCACAACATCTTTTGGACTTACTTTTAATAAAGTAGAAATTTGATTTATTTTATTTTCTAAATCATTGATATATTGATAACTTTTAATACCACATAAAGCTTCAATTCTTCTGATACCACTTGCCACACTGGATTCAGAAATTATCTTAAATAAGCCTATGTCTCCGGTTCGCCTCACATGGGTTCCGCCACAAAGTTCTATGGAGATGTTATCTATTATGATAACTCTCACTATATCACCATATTTTTCTTCAAAAAAGGCTAATGCCCCAAGGGATTCTGCCTCTTCTCTTTTTAACCATTTTATTTGAAGGGGAAAGTTTTCCAGAATCCACATGTTAACCAACTTTTCCACTTGTTTCAATTCTTCCAGAGTTAGGCCATGAAAATGCGTAAAATCAAAACGAAGACGGTTTTCTTCCACTAAGGAACCCGCTTGCCTTACATGATTTCCTAAAACTTGTCTTAAAGCGGAGTGTAAAAGATGAGTAGCAGTGTGGTGTCGGGCAATGTGAAGGCGCCTTTCTCTATCCACTTCTAAAAGGACCTCTTCATTAGATTGAAGCTTTCCTTCCAAAGGTTTAATTCTATGATATATTAAATCTCCCACCCTCTGAACCTCAAAAACTTCTGCTTTGCCACTTTTGCTATAGACCCAACCTCTATCCGAAACTTGCCCTCCTCCTTCAGGATAAAAGGGAGTGAAGTCAGTGACAAGATAGTCTTTAAACAAGGCAATTATTTTAGCTTTTGTTGTAAGTTCATCATACCCCACAAAAATAGTTTGGATTCCCTCTTGAATTAGAGCTTTTAACTCCTGAGGTATCGTCTCTAAAGCGCCCTTCCAAGTCTTTTTGCTCTCCGCTTTAGCTCTCTCTCTTTGAGCTTCAAATCCTTCAAGGTCCAGTTCAAAACCAAGAGGTATCACATAATCTCTAACTAAATCATAAGGAAACCCGTAGGTATCATAAAGCTTATAGAGAAGATCTCCTGAGATTATCTTTTTACCTTCATAGGAGAGTTTCTTTATTTCCCTTTCCAAAACCTCCAATCCATAGTTAAGAGTTTCTAAGAATTTTTCTTCTTCAATTTTTAACACTTTAATTATAGTTTCTTGGTTTTGAACAATTTCTGGGTAAATAACTCCGTATTCCTCTATTAAGGGATTGATAAGCTTATAAAGAAAGGGTTCCTTTAGTCCCAACTGTTTTCCAAAACGCTCTGCCCTTCTGATAATCCTTCTTAATACATATCCCCTTCCTTCATTAGAGGGCATAATACCCTCAGCAATTAAAAAGGCACTTGCTCTCACGTGATCCGCAATTACTCTAAAGGCAATTTCACTATCGAAAGATTCCTTAAAGGATCTACCTGTTAACTCTGAGAGTGCATTTATAATGCCCGAAAAGAGATCGGTTTCATAATTAGAAGGCACACCCTGTAAAACAGCAGTAATTCTCTCCAACCCCATGCCAGTATCAATACTTGGTTTTGGAAGGGGCTTTAAATTTCCCTTCTCATCTCGCTCGTATTGCATAAACACAAGATTCCAAATCTCCAAAAATCGGTCACAATCACAACCGGGAGCACAGTGAGGCTTACCACAGGAGAAGCTTTCTCCTTGATCATAAACAATCTCCGAACAGGGACCACAAGGTCCCGTTTCCCCCATCATCCAGAAATTATCCTTCTCGCCAAGTTTTACAATTCTATCCTTGGAAAAACCAGCGATCTCTCTCCAAAGTTTAAGAGCCTCCTCATCCTCTTCATAAACGGTGACCCAAAGCCTCTCTTTTGGAAGATTTAACTCCTTAGTGATAAACTCCCAAGCAAAGGCTATGGCCTCCCCTTTGAAATAATCACCAAAGGAAAAGTTCCCCAACATCTCAAAAAAAGTATGATGTCTTGCGGTATAACCCACATTTTCAAGATCATTATGTTTTCCTCCAGCTCTGAGACACTTCTGACATGTTACTGCGCGTTTATAAGGCCTTGTCTCTTCACCGAGAAAAACCCTTTTAAATTGCACCATGCCTGAATTAGTAAACAATAATGTGGGATCGTTGTGAGGAATTAGGGGTGAACTGGGAACTAATGTATGATCTCTATCAACAAAAAATTTAATAAATCTCTCTCTAATCTCTCTACCCTTCATATTATAATTCCCTTTAACATTTTTATATATAAATCCCAAATACTTAATTTAGTTATCTTTTTTAAAATTGCAATAATGGTTCTTTATGTTATATTTACAATGAACGAATAAAATCAATACATAGGAGAGCCTTTTATTAAAAGGCTTAATTTTAAGTTAAGGGACCACAGAGAAATACTTTATAACCTCCCCTTAAAGGGAGCTTCCTATGGTCCAAAAAATTAAAACTCCTAGACATATACTTGTGAACTCTTGAGATTACTTCTAAGGTGTATAGTATTAGTGGCAAATAAATTGAGTCTTGAGAGGATAAAGAGTTGAAGGATATTAAAGAGAGTTCCGTAAAAGGGGGACTAATTGATCTTAAGAAAGGAGGAATTGTTTTTTAGCTTGATAACTTACTAAAAGTTAACTTTATCTTTTGGAAAAAAGTTTATTTCTTTTAAGGTAAAGCTTTAAGATAATATAATAAAGGAGGAGACCTGATATGGAAAGAACTTTAGTTCTGATTAAGCCCGATGGAGTAGAGAGAAATCTGATTGGAAAGATAATTA
Source organism: Caldimicrobium sp. (assembly GCA_025059715.1). GTDB lineage: Bacteria > Desulfobacterota > Thermodesulfobacteria > Thermodesulfobacteriales > Thermodesulfobacteriaceae > Caldimicrobium. Next base: position 65,967 of record JANXCE010000004.1, on the reverse strand, counting down.
GCATTTTTGAAGAAAATGGTCTTCGAGTAGTTGCTTTAAAAAAAACCAAATTAACCAAGGATCAAGCTAAGGCCTTCTACCTTGTGCACAAAGATCGTCCCTTTTATGAAGACCTAACTACCTATATGAGTTCGGGGCCAATTGTTGCTATGGTGTTGGAAGGAAAAGACGCTATAAAAAGAACAAGAGAAATTATGGGAGCAACTGACCCTAAGGAAGCTCAAGAAGGCACTATTAGAAAACTATTTGGTCTCGATAAGGAGAAAAATACGGTCCATGGTTCAGATAGCCCTGAATCTGCTTTAAAGGAAATTCCTTTCTTTTTTAGTGAACAAGAATTGATAGCTCTTATCTAATGACCGAAACCGAGTGGATAAATTATCTAAGAAAATTCCTCTTTCAAAGAGAGCAAGTTCTTGCGACTCATAATGAGGACTGCGCAGTGATTAAATACGATGACCACTACCTTCTTTTAACAACTGATGCCTTAGTCGATAAGGTTCACTTTAGATTAGAATATACTGATTATTATTCCTTAGGGTGCAAGCTTGCTTCTACAAATTTAAGTGATATCGCCGCTATGGGAGGAGAGCCCCGATGGGCTCTCTTCAGCTTAGGATCTCCTCAGCCTCTAGAGCCCTCTTGGCTTGATCCTCTAATGGAAGGGCTTGTTACAACTTTAGAAAACTTTGGAGCTCGCTTAGTAGGAGGCGATACTGTTAGAAGTGAATTGCTTTTCCTAAATCTTACCCTTATAGGGGAAACGGATAAACCCCTCTTGAGAAAAGGGGCTAAACCAGGAGATTATATCTTTGTCTCCAAAGAATTAGGTAAAAGTTCTGCCTTTCTGAGATATATCAAAGAATTTCCTATGGAGGAAATCCCTACTCCAGTGATAGAGGCCCATCTTAGACCTACGCCTGAGATTAAATTGGGCAAAGCAATAAGATATATCGCAAATTCCGCAATAGATATCTCCGATGGTTTACTTCTTGATCTATACAGGCTTTGTTGGGCATCAGGTGTTTCTGCAGAATTAGACATCTCTTGTATTCCAATAAGCCCCTACGCTACCCTGGAAGAAGCCCTCTCAGGAGGGGAAGACTATGCTCTACTTTTTACTATCCCAGAAGAAAGAATTGAAGAATTATATAATATTTCTTCTAATCTTAATCTAAATTTTTATTACATCGGAAAAATTACTAAAAATAATCACAAAATTTTTCTAATAAAAGATAAGGGAGAGAGAGTGGAACTCTCCCCCCAAGGTTTTGATCACTTTATTTCTCTACCTCAACCTTAATAACCTTCTTTTTCTCTTCGGGCTTTTTAGGAAGCGTTATTTTAAGCACTCCATCTTTATATTGAGCTTTAACCTTATCAATCTCTACCTCTGTAGGCAATTGAATAGATCTCATAAAACTTCCATAAAATCTCTCTACCCGATAAAAGTTCTCTTTTTTCTCCTCTACTTCTCTCTTTTTTTCACCTTTTATGGTTAAAACATTATCAACTATATTTATTTCAATATTCTCAGGTTTTACACCTGGTAGATCAGCTTTTACGATTACTGCATCTTCTGTCTCTGATACATCTACCGCAGGTGCCCATTCTACTATTTCCCATCTTTCAGGGAGATAACTTCTACCAAAAAATTCTTGCCAAATACGATCCATTTCTTTCCTTAATTCTTGTAATGGACGCCAAATAGTTAAGTCTGCCATATTAACCACCTCCTTTTTTATTTTTTTAATTTTAAGATAAACATTCTTTTACTAATTGTCAAGTATTTCAATTTGTCTTTTTAATCCAAATCTATCTCTTGAAAAAGACAATAAAAAAATTAATTTTATGTTAACGAATACACAAAATTACCTTAGGGAGGAATTATTATGAGACTTGAGAGGTTTACCTTTAAAGCTCAGGAGGCCTTACAAAGCGCCCAAAAAATTGCGGAATCCTATTATCATGCTCAACTGGAACCAGAGCATATACTAAAGGCTCTGATTGAACAAGAGGGAGGAATAATTCCAATCATCTTAGATAGACTGGGCATAAATTCCAAGATCTTATTGTCTGAACTTGAAGAGATTTTAAACACTTTTCCAAGGATTTCTACTGGTGCCTATCAACTTTATCTCTCCATTAATGCAAAACAGGTTCTGGATAGAGCGGAAGCCTTAGCTAAAGAAATGAGAGACGAATTTATCTCTACCGAACATCTTTTTCTTAGTATCTTAGATAGTTCCACTAAAGCTGGAGATTTACTAAGAAGAAGAGGAGCCACTTTTAGCTCTACTAAGGAGATAATTAATCAGATTAGAAGGGGCAGAAGGATAACTGACCAAAATCCCGAGGAACAATATCAGGCCTTAGAAAAATTTGGTAGAGATCTTACTAGTTTAGCTAAGGCTGGAAAACTTGATCCAGTTATCGGAAGAGACGAGGAAATTAGAAGGGTTATGCATATCCTAAGTAGAAGAACTAAAAATAATCCTGTTTTAGTAGGAGAACCTGGTGTAGGTAAAACTGCAATCGTGGAAGGATTGGCTCAGAGAATTGTTGCAGGGGATGTGCCAGAGATTTTAAAAAATAAGAGAATCATTCAACTGGACTTAGGTGCCCTTCTTGCGGGAACAAAATATAGAGGGGAATTTGAAGATAGACTCAAAGGAGTAATTAGAGAAGTTCAGGCAAGTGAGGGAGAGATTATTCTATTTATTGACGAGATTCACACTATTGTAGGCGCTGGTGCGGCAGAAGGGGCCATGGATGCGGCTAATATGTTAAAACCAGCTTTAGCCCGAGGTGAGCTACGCTGTATAGGGGCAACTACGATTGAAGAATATAGAAAATATATTGAAAAAGATCCAGCCTTAGAGAGAAGATTTCAACCAGTATATGTAGATGAACCAACCCCAGAACAAGCCATAGCTATTTTACGAGGATTAAAAGAAAAATACGAGGTGCATCACGGTGTTCGTATAACTGACAACGCTATTGTGGCTGCAGTTACACTTTCTCATCGCTATATTAGTGATAGATATTTACCTGATAAAGCTATAGATCTTATTGACGAGGCCTGTGCAAAATTGCGCATTGAAATCGATTCAATGCCCACTGAGATTGACGAAATTGAGAGAAAGATTAAACAACTTGAAATCGAAAAAGTAGCTTTAGAGAAAGAAACTGATCCCAAGGCAAAAGAGAGATTACAAAGGATCCTTGAACAACTTAATGATCTGAGAACTCAAGCGGAGAATCTAAAAGCTCAGTGGTTAAAAGAAAAAGAAATAATTCAAAAAATAAGAAGATTAAAGGAGAAAATAGATCAATTAAAGATCGAAGCCCAACAGGCGGAAAGAAAAGGAGATCTGAATAGAGTGGCGGAGATCATATATGGCCAGATCCCTCAACTCCAAAAAGAGTTAGAAGTGGAAAATCAAAAACTTTCTGAACTTCAGAGGGAGAAAAGCTTTTTAAAAGAGGAAGTTGATGAAGAAGATATTGCGGAAATTATTTCTAAGTGGACTGGTATTCCCGTCAAAAGGCTTTTGGAAAGTGAGAGAGAAAAGTTATTGAGAATTGAAGAGAAACTCAAAGAGAGAGTAGTAGGACAGGAACATGCAATTTCTGCCATTGCAAATGCTATTAGAAGGGCAAGAGCGGGGCTCAAAGATCCTAATCGTCCTATAGGCTCCTTTCTCTTCATTGGACCAACAGGGGTGGGTAAGACAGAGCTTGCTAAGGCCTTAGCGGAGTTCATGTTTGACACCGAACAAGCTATGATTAGAATTGACATGAGTGAATATATGGAAAAACACTCGGTAGCAAGACTTATCGGGGCACCTCCGGGATATGTTGGGTATGAGGAAGGCGGTCAGCTTACCGAAGCTGTTAGAAGAAAACCTTATTCGGTTATTCTTTTTGACGAAGTCGAAAAGGCTCACCCCGAGGTATTTAATATCTTACTTCAAGTTCTCGACGATGGAAGATTAACCGATGGTAAAGGTAGAACCGTTGATTTTAAAAATACAATAATTATAATGACTTCTAATGTGGGAAGCCACTATTTTCAGGATACCTTTTTGGATAGAAAAGAGATTGAGCATAAAATTTTTGATCTCCTCAAAAGCACCTTCAGACCGGAGTTTTTAAATCGAATTGATGAGATAATAATATTTAACAACCTTACTATGGAACACATTATGCAAATAGTAGATATTCAGATCAAAAATTTAAACGCTCGCTTACAAGAAAAGGGGCTTTATGTAGAGCTGACAGAGAAGGCAAAAACATTACTTTCCCAAATTGGCTTTGATCCTCTCTTTGGCGCAAGACCTCTTAAAAGAGTTATACAACGTTATATTGAAAATCCTCTTTCTATGCGCATTCTTGAGGGAACTTTCAATGAAGCAGATAAAATCATAATTGACGTTAGAGATGGTGGAGAGTTCGAATTTAGAAAGGCTATATTACAATGAACCATAAATATCAGATTGTTTTTTTTGGCTCTCCTAAATTTGTTCTCCCAGTGCTTGAATTTTTGTATCGGAATGAAGAGCTGGTAGGTATAGTTACCCAACCTGATAAACCTAAGGGAAGGGGACTCAAAATCCTTCCCTCCCCAGTAAAGATTTGGGCTCAAGAGAGAAATCTCAAGATTTTTGAGCCAAACAAAATTAAAGAGGAAACTTTTTTGAGACAGATGGAGGATTTAAGCCCTGATTTAATAATAGTTTTTGCCTACGGAAAGATTCTACCAAAGGAGTTACTTGAAATCCCAAGGGAGGGTGCCTGGAATATCCATCTTTCCCTTCTTCCAAAGTATAGAGGGGCATCCCCTGTGCAATGGACTCTACTAAATGGCGAGATAGAAACTGGGGTTACCATAATGCTTATGGATGAGGGGTTAGATACCGGTCCCATACTTTTACAAAAAAAAATAGCCATAGCGGAGGAAGACAACAGTATCTCTTTAACAGAAAAACTTTCTGAATTATCTGTCCATGCCTTAGAGGAGGCCTTAACTCTTTTAAAAGATGGCAAACTTATACCAAAGCCCCAAAATCATGAAGAGGCAACCTATGCTCCATTGATTAAGAAGGAGGATGGATACATAACCTTTAATGAAGAGGCCACTCTAATTGAGAGAAAAGTAAGAGCCTTTTACCCCTGGCCTGGAACCTACACTAAATTTAGAGACAAAATCCTAAAAATACACTCTGCTAAGGCTATGCCCAATATTATGGGACATCCAGTAGGGTCCATAATAAAGATTGATAAAGAAGGCCTTTTGGTTGCTACCACAAAGGGAGCCCTTCTGCTAAAGGAAGTTCAACTTGAGGGAAGACAAAGGGTATCCGCCTATCAATTTGCAATAGGGCAAAGACTTAAAGTGGGGGACTTGCTTTTATAACATCTCTTCCGCTTTTTTGAGCTCAGGAATTTTTCCCTTGTGCAAAAGTTTCAAAAGAGGTGAGGCAATAAAAATGGAACTATAGGTGCCAAGAATAAAGCCCAAAGTCAAGGCCAGGGCAAAATCTCTAATCACAATTCCTCCAAAAAATAAAAGGGCTAAAGAGCCAAAAAGAGTGGTTAGGGTTGTTATGATTGTTCGAGAGAATACTTCATTTAAACTTCTATTAATGAGGGCGTCAAAATCTCCTGAAATCTCTTCCTTTAAAATGACCTCTCTAATACGATCAAAAATGACTACTGTATCTGTAAGAGAATAACCTGCTATAGTCAAAAGGGCAGTTATGAAAAGAAGATTAATTTCGAGCCCCAACATGTAAAAGATTGCAAAAACTCCGATGACATCGTGAAAAGTTGCAAGCCCAGCCGCAATACCAAAATAAAGATTAAATCTAAAACTGAGATAGAGGATGATACCAATCACAGCTCCAAGAACTGCAAAGATAGCCTTTTTCTGTAACTCTTTACTAATAACACCTCCAATCTCTTCTTTGGCTAAAACTTGAATTTTTAACTCTGGAAGCTTCTGGGAGAGGGCACTTACTATGCGATTTACTTCCTCAGTTAGAGTCTCCCTTTCACTTTTGATTTTAAGAAGGAGCATGTTCTCTCCCTTTACATCTTGTAGAACCACATCGGGAAAACCAGCCTCTTTAAGAGTTTTCCTTATCTCCTCTAAAATAGGGGGTTTTTCGGTCTTAAGATAAAGGAGAGTTCCACCAGTAAAATCGATACCCAAATTAGCTCTTCCTGCCAGAGTTAAAAAGAAGCCCAAAATACCTACTGAACATAAAACCAGAGAAATTATCCCGAAGATCCTTTTATATTTCATGAAATCGAAATTGGGTCTCTCCAGCAGGGACAAAAAAGAAACCTTTAGCTCTTTGCCCTTATCATAAAGGTATTCGTAAAAGATTTTGGTAGCAAAGATTGCAGTGAATAGATTAACCAAAATAGAAATTGAGAGGGTGACGGCAAAACCTCTTATGGGCCCGGTGCCAAAGATGAACAGAATTAGGGAAGTTATTAACACAGTGATATGGGCATCAAATATAGTCCAAAAGGCCTTGCTATAACCTTGAAATACCGCAGAATAGGAGGTTCTTCCCAACCTAAGCTCTTCTCTAATTCTTTCAAAGATAAGAACATTTGAGTCTATCCCCATGCCAATACTGAGAATAATACCTGCAATGCCGGGTAAGGTCAAAGTAGCTTGAAAGGCGGAGAGAAGGGCAATAAGATAATAGATATTCAATATCAGGGCTATGACTGCTACTAATCCAGAAATCTTATAGTAAATAAGGGCAAAGATAATCACCGCTAAGGCCCCTATGAGACCCGCTTTTATTCCCTTTTCAATAGAGTCTTTACCTAAAGAGGGCCCGATGGTGATATTTTGGAGGATTTTAACTGGTGCAGGCAGAGCCCCAGCCCTTAGAACTAAGGAGAGATCTTGAGCTTCTTCCAGGGTAAAAGAGCCTGTTATCTGAGCCTCCCCCCCTGAGATCTTCTCTCTAATCACCGGTGCAGACCTCACTACATCATCAAGCACTATGGCTAATCGCTTACCCACATTAATAGCGGTAATTGCTTCAAAAATCTTGGCACCCCTCTCATTGAATTGAATCCAAACATAGGGTTCATTAAAATTCGGATCAATGCGCACTTGAGCATTCCTTAGATATTCTCCAGTAAGAAGAGTTTCTCTCTTCAATAATATGGGGCTTCGAGTGATCTGGCCAGTCTCTCTGTCTTTTTCAACCAAGAAATAAAACTCTGTGTCTGGAGGAAGATATGGTTTAAGAGCGGAGCGCCACTCTTCGATATTGTGCAGATCCTTTATTCTTCCTTCCTGAGTAAGGACATTGACAAGGGTATTAATATTAATTTTCGTCTGAGTCTCCTCATCCACCAGTTTGAATTCAAGTTGAGCGGTCTGTCCTATAAGTCTAAGTGCCCTTTCAGGATCCTTTATCCCAGGCAATTGCACTACTACCTTGTCCTTACCATGTTTGGTAATAATAGGTTCAGAGACACCGAATTGGTCAATCCTATTTCTCAGAACCTCAAGAAGCTGATTAACAAGATTTTCACGGATAAACCCCTCACGCTCCGAAGAAAGCCCTAACACAAGCACAAAGGCATCTTTTTCTCTTTTTTCGCTCTCAATGGAAAGTTCTTTCAAACCACCAATTATCTCTTTTTTAAAGACCATTAAATCCTCTTCTTTAAATAGTCTGAAGGTAGCTCTAAAAGGCTCTCTTTGCAATTCAAAGTTAATACCCCTCTTTTCTAAGTTTTGCCTAATATCTCGCAGATAATTCTCAAGTTGATTCTGTAGAGCCTTATCGAGATCAGGCTTGAGCACCAGATGAACTCCTCCCTTAAGATCTAACCCGAGCTTAAGTTGGCCCCTGTATATGTACTTAGTAAACCAAGGAGGGAGGTCTGGAATTAAAGTTGGTAACAGTAAAATTCCCGCAACTAAAGTTAAAACTATCACCAAAAGGATTTTCAATTTAAGTATTCCTCTCATAGGGTCTCCTTTTAAGGACAATTAAGTGCTTTTTTAAAAACCTTTAAATTATCCTCAAGAAGCGTAACCAAATCTCCAGGTCTATCATAATCTCCAGACCAGGCCTCTAAAATCTCTAATCCCTCTTTTTCAAAGGTTTTCTTATATTTAATAAATTCCCTTTCTGTCAAGAGGAGGGCTTTAATCTTTCTCTCCTTGGCTAATTGGATTACCTCTTTTAATTTTTTGGCACTAATCTCTCCATGGTGATGCCCCCTTATAAGAGGCCTTTCCTGAATAGAGAGGTCCTTGAATAAATAATAGAAAACGCTGTGCCCTATGATGTATAATTCCCTCTGGGGACATTTTTTTAAAGTGCCATAAGCCTCTCTGAGGGTTCGAACCCTTTGCAGAAATTCTTCACTTCTTTTATAATAAGTAGCATAAAGGGGCTTAGCCTTTACTTGAGGTAGTTCTACAAGGGTTTTTAATTTCCTTTCTAATCTCTCAAGGTCAAACCACAAATGGGGATCTACTGGTTTTTCATTGGTCTCTAAAAGAGATAGAACCTTCTCATTTGGAAGGGTCTTTATTAACCTTGACGCCCAAGGCTCGGTTCCCACAACAAAAACAAGCTCCGCACCTTTTAATCTTTGCCACTCCTTAGGGCTTAGCTCAGCAAAGTGAAACTCTCCCCTTGGGGGTTGAATAAGATAAAGGCTCTCTTCCTTAAAAATTTCCTGCATTATTTTAAAGAGTGGATAAGAGGAAATAGCCCACTCTTTAGCATAGGTCATCTTAGAGCCTAAGACAAAAAATAAAAGGAGAAAAATTATAACCTTAACATTTAAGCTCATAATTCTCTTGTCGATTTCACTTTTGATTCTTTCATCATTTTAATCAAAATTATTACCATTACAACCTTTTATAAGATGGAAAAGTGTTTAATTTAGTGCCCTCTTTAAAATGTAACCCTTAGAAAAGCAGGGCTTCAGCTTCAAAAGTCCCACTTGTAATTTAAGCCAAAGGGGCTGACACATCCACTTGAAAATTATCTCGCAGTAACACCAATAATTCTTTTAAAGGGGTTCGAAAAGCTTGAGACCAAGATACGGCAAGCCTTTATTAAAATTCTAAGAACCATTGAAAAAATTTTTTTGGGTTAGACATAAAAGGAGAGGCCTCTATCCAAAGAGAAACAGGCCTTGCTTTTTTATCTTCAAAAGTTTGTTGCCCAATAATATATGATAGTGTTTTTAATGATCTTGTCGTTTTTATATTTTTATAATATATAATAATAAGTTTAACATAAAAAGGAGGTAAACACCATGAGAGGACGAGTTTTAGCTGTTTTTGGTTGTTCCGAAAGCGGTAAAACCCAATTGATTGAGAAAATTCTATCCCTTACTCAAACAAGGTTGAAAATTCCTAAAAAAGGGCCAACTACTTTCTTAAATGTTTATGGCTGTCTATTTAAGGGAATGCCCTACTATTTCATAGACACTCCTGGCGATGAAAATTTCGTTGGAGAACTTAAGTGGGCAACTGCTGTTGCGGACTTGGGAATCTTAGTGGTAGACTCTACAACTCCGATCAAATATCACATTTACCGTATCTTTGAGCTTGCTCGAGAAGCAAAGCTCCCCTTAGTAGCCTTTGTAAATAAATTGGATTCGGAGAAAACCCAGTGGGCTCAAACCATTTGCGATCTTCAAGATCTCTTAGAAATACTCCAGCTTCCTGTAGTTTACGGCTTTAATACCTCTATACCTTTGACCCTCATTGACCTTATTGAAAATGCCTCTCTTACCGAGGAGGGAGAAAATCTAAAATTTAACTCCGTTCCTGATCAGTATGTAGAGAGGGTTAAAACTTTAAGAGAACAACTTATGGAAGTAACAGCAGAGGCAAAGGATGAATTCATAGAAAAGTATCTGGAAACTGGAGAGTTAACTAAAGAGGAACTTCTTGAGGGTTTAAAATTGAACCTTCAAAATCAAAGGATGGTTCCAATTTTTATAGGCTCCGCTCAAACGGGAAGGGGAGTTTCCCTTTTTTTAAAAAGACTCCTTGAAATTTATCCTGAGCGAGATTTTCCGCAACTAAATCACCAGAATTCCTATGGCTTTATCTTTAAGACCCTCTATGATCCCTATGCGGGAAAGCTTTCTTTCGGAAGGGTTTTCAAGGGGTCTTTTAAACCCGATAGCCTTCTTTATACCTCTCAGGGTAAAGAGGAAAAGTATACCCAGATACTCTCTCCTCGAGGAGACTCTCTGGAAGCTATAAAGGAAATTAGGGAAGGGGAAATTGTGGTTTTTCCCAAAGTAGAGTCTCTAAAAACAGGTGATACCTTTTCCTTAGAACCCCTCAAGGTGGCACTTCCCTCTCCAGAGATGCCTACTCCTATGTTTACTTTGGCTCTTATTCCAGAGAGCAGAGCGGATGAGGATAAAATTAGCGGAGCAATATCCAAACTTAAAGAGGAAGATCCTTCTTTACATTTTTATCGCCACGAGGAGACGAGAGAACTTCTTGTCTCAGGCTTAGGAAAGGTTCACATAGAAAAGACTGTGGAAAAACTTAAAGAAAAATATGGAGTTAAGGTTAAAACATCCCTTCCTAAGGTGCCCTATAGAGAGACTATTAAAAAACCTGTTCAGGCAGTAATATACCGGCATAAGAAACAAAGCGGGGGAAGGGGGCAATTTGCTGAGGTGCACTTCCACGTGTTTCCCTTAGAGAGAGGAAAGGGGTTTGAGTTTGTGGAGACCTTAACGGGCATGAATGTCCCGCGCAATTATGTTCCGGCAGTAGAAAAGGGGGTGAGAGAAGCTATGGAGAAGGGTGTGCTTGCTGGTTGCCCAGTGGTGGATCTGAAAGTGCAGTTCTACGATGGAAAGTCTCATGAGGTAGACTCCTCTGATCTTGCCTTTAAGATTGCTGCTTTTCACTGTTTGAAAAAGGCCCTGGAACAAGCAAGTCCAACACTGCTTGAGCCCTATTTAGAACTTGAGATCTTTGTGCCTGATGAGACCGTGGGAGATGTAATTGGAGATCTTAATTCCCGAAGGGGAAGGGTTTTAAATCTTGAGAAGAGGGGAAAACAAACTAAAATAAGGGCTCAAGCTCCCATGGCAGAACTTTTAGAGTATGTAGTAACCCTTAATGGAATTACTGCAGGAAGAGGCTACTTTGTTAGCAAATTCTCCCATTACGAGGAAGTTCCTCCCTTTATTGCGGAAAGGATAATTGCTCAAGCAAAGGCGGAAGTGGGAGAATGATTAAGTGCGCTATATTAATCTTGAGTGATAGAGGAAGTAGAGGGGAAAGGGAGGATCTCTCAGGCAAATACCTTCTTGAGTTTCTTGAGAGCCTTGGTTGGGAAGTAGTGGATTATACCCTTCTGCCAGATGAGAAGCCCCTCATTGTAAGTAAACTCAAGAGCCTCTGTGAGTCCTCCAAAGTAGATCTCCTTCTTACTTCTGGAGGCACTGGTGTTCATCCTCGAGATGTTACTCCCGAAGCTACAAAAGAGGTCATTGAGAGGGAAATCCCTGGAATTGCGGAGTATATTAGGTTTATTGGTTTTAGCAAAACTTCTCTCTCTGCTCTGAGTAGAGGATTAGCAGGGGTTTGTGGACAAACACTTATTGTTAATCTTCCAGGAAGTCCCAGGGCATTAAGAGAGATCATGCCCCAATTAAAGGAGCTCCTTTGGCATGCGGTAAATAAAATTAAGGGAGACCCCAGTGAGTGCGCCAAGGATTAAATTGACTCAGATGGTTACCGCCTCAGGCTGAGCTTCCAAGCTTCCCCAGGAGTTCCTGGAGGAGATCCTTCAAGAACTTCCCCTACCCTCTCATCCAGATCTTCTTCAAAGCTTTGAATATGGAGCAGATGCTGCAATTTTTAGACTTACTTCTGAACTCGCCATTGTATTTAGCGCAGATTTCTTTACCCCCGTGGTAGACGATCCCTTCATCTTTGGACAAATTGCCTCTGCCAATTCCCTCTCTGACATATATGTCACTGGAGCAAAGCCCCTTCTTGCGCTTAATCTCCTCTCCTTTCCCAAAAAGGGCATACCCAGAGAGGTTATAAAAAAAATCCTTGAGGGAGGTCTATCCAAAATCAAAGAAGCAGGAGCCCTCCTCGTAGGTGGACACAGCGTCGATGATCCCCAGCCTAAATATGGTTTAGCCCTTGTGGGAATCGTTCATCCCGAGAGAATTATCACCAACAGAGGTGCTAAGGCGGGAGACCTACTCTACCTTACTAAACCCTTAGGCACAGGGATTCTCACTACCGCTTTTAAAGCAGGCCTTTTTAATGAAGAGAGTCTCCTTTATAAGAAAATGGTCAGCACTATGATTGAACTAAATAAAGTGCCTGCGGAGTTAATGATAGAGGTAGGAGTAAGCTCTGCAACTGATATAACTGGCTTTGGCTTAATTGGACATGCTTTAGAGATGGCTCAAGGAAGCAAAAAAAAATTACTCTTTTACTTCCATCGCATCCCCTTCTTTAAGGAAGCAAGGGAATTTGCCCAGATGGGAATAATACCCGAAGGAGATTATCAAAATCTTGCCTATTGCACAAATCTTTTGAAATTCCATCCCACTATAAAAGAGGAAGATCGCCTTATTCTTGCAGATGCCCAAACTTCAGGGGGATTACTTATTGCCTGTCCAAAAGAAAAAAAAGCCCTCTTAGAGAGTAAAGCCTTAGAGAGAGGCTTTTACTCCTTATACTTAGTTGGAGAAGTTATGGAGGGTGAACCCTCCTTAGAGATACTTCCTTAGTTACATTTTACATACTTACTCAGAACTTGCGTCCACTCTTTATAGTTTTTAAATCCGACAAATCTCTCCAGTCTCTTGCCCTGAGGATCAAAAAGATAGGTGGTGGGAGTGATAGAAAAATCAGGGAAGAGCTTAAGGATGTCCTGATTTGCTAAACCTACCGGATAGGTAAGATTTCTTGAAGAAATGATCTTAGGTAAGAGGGGAGCACCGTCACGATCAATCATGAGAGACACAATTTGCAGACCTTTGGTGTCACAACTTTCATGAAGTTTTTGAAGAACCTTTAGTTCGACCATACAGGGAGGACAATAACTGGAGAAAAGATTAACCAGGAGATACTTACCCCTAAAATCTGCAAAATTATATCTCTTTCCATCTGGTGAGCTAAAGAAAAGGTTGGAAGTGGACCCTTTTAAGGCTGTAGGAAAGAGAATGTATAGTATTACTACTAAAAGGCTTATATAAAGAACCTTCCTTACCTTCCCCATATGGCCCTCCTTAAAATCAGCTTTTTTATATATTATATCCTTTTTTGCCTATTTCAATATTTGCTTCTTATTGCAAAGAAAGGGGCAAAATCAAAGATAAAAAAAGCAATCCCATAAGGGAATCTCGATGAAAAATGGGAAAAAACAATAGTAAGTTAAGATCCAAAGATGTTTGTAAAACGCAACTCTATTAAAGAAGCTTCTTCCTATCTAAAAGCACTTGTTCACAGGTGGAAGAAACTTCCAAAGGATAGTGGTGGTAAAGAGAATGGCCAAAAAGCAAAAAGGAGTTGGAAGCAACAAATGGGTAAGGAGAAGCTTAAGCCCTTTGTTTTGCAAGGACAGCCTCTTGACTTTTTTTTTGCATAAGTTCAAGGTCTTTTTAGAAGGAAAAAAGGTGTTAAAATTGAAAATTAATTGTTTAGCCTTTCACTAACCCCATCTTCCATCAAAGACTTAAAAATGCTACAAAGACTTGAAACTATCAAAGATGCACCTCTCTCAAAGAAAAGAAATCGCCTTTAGACTAAAAGGTCATAGAATTTCACAAACTCTTTTGGCACCAAACCCATAGATTGACCAAAGAGGAAATGCTCAAAGAGGTGGCGAATGAGGTAATAGCGTTTATCCTGAGTTACAGGAGAGAAACATCCTCGCATAGGCAAGGGAAAGCTTAGGCCTTTGGTGGATAGATTTTGTAGGGAGAGGGGTATAGCTTTGGTAGCAGTATCTACGATTGGAAGGATTATAAAGTATTTGAAAGAGAGGGGATTTCCTTGAGATGAGGCAGTGAAGAAGCTTTAGTTTTTGTAGGAAGAGGGGAAGGTTTATTGAGAGGAAGAAGAGGAGGAGATTAGTAGATTTGGATTTGCGTATGAAGAGCAGTCATTTATCGAGCAGGAGTGGGAGGGACTTTTGGAGTAAGTTTAAGGCGGTAACTCCTTTTGAGATAAGGGGCGTGCAGACTGAGCTTGAGAGGGAGGGAATGGGTATATAGAGAGGTTTAACAGGATATTGGAGGAGGAGTTTATTGAGCATAGGGACCTTATAAGGTTTTTGATGTGGTGTTATATGGAGAGGGAACAAAGTGGGCTTTGAAATGTATCACTTTTGAAGTGGATTTGTTATAAATTTCACGAGAATTCCCCTCAGTCTAAAATCCTATGGACTCATCCATTAAGCTTGACTTTCTCTGGTTATAAAGTAAAAAGGAAAAATAAACTATAAAATAGGGAGTTAATGTTAAACAAAGATCTAAATCTCAAAAATAAATTGACTTAAAAATATACTGATTGATTTTCATGATATAAAAAATTAAAAACGGAGGTGTATGATGAGTAAAGTAAAGAGATCTAAAGGAGGGGGTTTCACTTTGGTTGAGCTTTTAATCGTTATCGCTATTATTGCCATTTTGGCAAGTATTGCTATTCCCCAGTACATGAAGTATCAAACAAAAGCCAGGGTTGCCAGTTATGCCTTGCCAATTGCCAGAGCTTGTGCCATGGATATTGTTTCCTGGTGTGTAGAAAATCCAGGACAACAGTTCACCAGTAATGCCACTCCAAATTGTCACCCAGAAACAAGACAATCAGCCGGAGGAGATGTAACCCTTCAGAATAATTTCAACAACAAACAATGCCAAAATGATGGAACTGTATCTAATACCACCCTAACATTAGTTACCGCAACCCTTGCTGGTGTTGATGAATATAAAGCAAAATGTGTGTACGAGAATCAGTCTGTAAAATGCACAGTTGAATAATTTCTATAGCAGAGGGGGCTTCCCTCTGCTACCTATAAAATTTCCTGAAACAAATGATTTCATTTAATTAGCTTATTATTTACATCACCATATCATCTATCATCTCCGCTCTTGCTATTTCTGTTTCTATTCAAGGTCTCAAGATAAAACGAAAATTTCTATGCCATGCCCCTTATTTCAGCTTGCGCCAATATAACCATAGCCTAATGTATAAGTGAAAGAGCAAAAGATATCTCCAATGGGACCAATAAGGTAAGCATTCTTCCTAATTAAGGTAATCCCACAACTACTGCCATGGGCACTCTAAACGTCGCATTTGAGGGGCTCTGTAGCTGGGAAGAATCATGTCTCTGATTTCAACCCTACATGGAAAGTTTGTGGAAGGGGGGTGCATAAGTTCAAGGCTTTTAGCTTCTCACTAACCCCTTCTCCCATTCAAAGACTTAGAGATGCTGTTAGAATCTTGAAGCAATTAAGGTTACATCTTTCGATGAAAAGAAGTCGCCTTTAGATTACTATGGATATAGTTATTTATCGAGTAGGAGTGGTGTGACTTTTTGGTGTAAGTTTCGGGCTTGGGACCGTAATCACCTTTGGAGTGGATTTTCCACAAATTTAATGAGAATTCCCTTCAGTTTAAAATCCTATGGACTCATGCATAACTCTTGACGAACATAAAGAGATGACTAAAATAAATGAATGAGTAAATTAAATAGTTAAACGGGGGAAATTGAGCAGAGTAATTTACGGTAATTTACAGGGTCTAAAACCAAGCGAAATAAGAAAATTAGAAAAGCTCTACTATAGAAAGGTCCCTCCTCAGACAATAATTTCCCCTGAGCTTGTGTGGGAATTAGCAGAGCTCTCCTCTCAACTCAATCGTCAAATAGGTCTTCTTATCAATAGAAAAGGAGAAATCGATTATGTTATCCTTGGAACCTTTAATCAAATAGAGATCCCTGAACTGCGAGGATATAGAGATTATGTTTCCAGACTAAAGGGACTTCGGTTGATCCATACACACCTTGTTAGGAATTCAAAAAATTCGGGCTTAGATCAGGAGGACCTCATAGATCTTGCTTTTTTAAGGTTGGATTTAGTGGGAGCTCTTGAGGTTAATGAAAAGGGCGAGCCGGGAAAGATATATCTTGCCCATATCCTACCTCATAAAGACTTCTTTCAAGCCTCTCTGGCTGAGGAAGAGAATCAGTTCTTCTTTTTCCTTAAACCTCGCTATGTCTGGGACCTAAAAGAGAATTTCCTTGAACTTATTAAAAACTTAGAGGATGAACTTGAAAGAATTCAACCCCTAAAGAATGTCAAGGATACAGAGGACAGGGCGCTTCTTATTCTCGTTAGAGAGCCTCAAACGCATGATTGGGAAGAACGTCTTAGTGAACTCAGAGAGCTTGCTAAAACCGCAGGAGTTAATGTGGTTGGAGAGATAGTGCAAAAGCGCACCTCTCTTGATCCTCGCTATGTAATAGGTAAAGGTAAACTCCTTGAGGTTATGATTCAAGCTATGAGAAGTAGAGCTAATCTCCTTATTTTTGATAGAGAACTTTCCCCTTCTCAGGTTAGAGCTTTAACAGAAGCAACCGATCTCCGTGTTATTGATCGCACTCAGCTTATATTAGATATTTTTGCCCAAAGGGCAAAATCAAGAGAAGGAAAAATTCAAGTAGAGATGGCCCAACTGCGCTATGCTCTTCCGAGACTTAGAGCCAAAGACGATGCTTTTTCCAGACTCACAGGAGGGATTGGTGGAAGAGGACCAGGAGAAACTAAACTGGAAGTGGATAGAAGAAGAATTAAAGATCGCCTGGCAAAACTTGAAAAAGAGCTGGAAAAAATATCTTCCGAGAGAGAATTACGTAGAAGTAGAAGAAAAAGGCTTGACTACAAGGTGGTGGTCCTTATCGGTTATACAAATGCAGGAAAAACCACTTTACTAAATAGACTCTCTAAGGCTAACTACTTAGCGGAAGACAAACTCTTTGCAACCCTTGATCCTGTAACAAAATTAGTTAAGACTAAAAATAACAAATTCTTTCTCCTAACTGATACTGTTGGCTTTATTCGAGACCTTCCTGAGGATCTAAAAAAAGCCTTTAAAGCTACCTTAGAAGAACTCTACAATGCGGATCTTCTCCTACATCTCATTGACATAAGTCATGGAGATTGGGAAACCCACATCCAAACTGTAGAGTCTATCCTGGAGGAAATGAATCTCCTGCAGGCACCTCGTCTAAGAGTTTTTAATAAAGTGGATCTCTTAGAAAAAAGCGAAAACTTCTCAGCCTCATTTTTAGCAAGAATTTCAAAACAATATCAAGGAATTGCTATTTCTGCCAAAACAGGCTATAACCTTGATGAACTTTTAGGGGCTATTGAAAGGTCTCTCTTTCCAGAGGAAGAATCCTTTGTCGCCTTCGCGGAGGAGATTCAGACCACAGTTCTTCCAGAGCATAGAGGCCTCTGATAGGCTCAAAAAAGATATGGACTATTATAGTGTTATAATCTAAAATAATCCAATTTCCTGTCTCCCAGCCTTCAATCCCTAAGGGCTTAATGTTAAACTTTTCCAATTCCCCAACTACATAATCAGAGATACCCTGAGCATGTCTTGTAGAGTGGGCGCTACAGATGATAAAATAGTCCGCATAGCTAACCTTGGAGCGGACATCTAAAACCAAGATATCCTCCGCTTTTTTATCTGAAAGTAACTTAACAATAGTTTCGATCCGTTCTTCCATACTACACCTTCCCCTCTCTTACCAATCTGGCAAAGTGCTCGAAGGTGCGATCATAGGTTGCCTCTGCCTCTTTCGGAAAGGCACAAGCAGGAAGTTGACGCATTCTCAAATGATAATGTAAACATTCACAACAAATACCTTTTTTGGAACAGGGGTCATAAGAGCAGTTGCATCTTCTTAAGTTCTTTTCTCTTTTACATTCCATATCCCTCCTCCTTTCATTAATGACTTTATTCTACCGTTACACTCTTAGCTAAATTTCTTGGTCTATCCACATCACAACCCCTTAGCACTGCCATTTCATAGGCTAAAAGTTGCAAGGGTAAAACATAATATAAAGGTAAAAACTCATAATGGGTCCTGGGTATTTCGATATAATCCTTACAGAGCTTTTGAAATTCTGGGGACCCTTCAGTGATTACACCAATGAGAGGCCCCCTTCTGGATTTAATCTCCTCCGCATTGGAAAGGGTTTTATCAAAGATCACCCCTGTCTCTTTGGCAGAAAGTATTACTGTAGGAACTGTATCTTCAATTAGAGCAATAGGACCATGCTTCATCTCTCCAGCCGCATAGCCCTCCGCATGAATATAGGCAATTTCCTTAAGCTTCAAAGCACCTTCCAAGGCTATTGGATAAAGGATGTTTCTACCCAAATATAAAAAATCCTTGGCATGATACCAATGCTTGGCAATCTCCTTGATTTTGGGCCTAATCCTCTCCAAAAATTGGCCCAGATGGGATGGTAGAGCTAAAAGCTTTTCAATGAGGGATTTCTCATAGTTCTTGTCTAAAAGTTTACTCCAATAAAGGGAAAGAAGGATAAATATTAACACCTGCGTGGTAAAGGCTTTGGTTGAGGCTACACTTATCTCAGGACCTGCCTGAGTGTAGAGCACTATATCACTTTCCCTTGTTATGGTGCTCCCTAAAACATTACAAATTGATAGAGCTTTAGCTCCTTTCTCTTTTGCCAATCTTAAGCTGGCTAAAGTATCTGCGGTCTCTCCTGATTGGGAAATACCAATAAAAAGGGTCTTTTCAGTAACATGGGGGTTTCGATATCGAAATTCTGAAGCAAGCTCAACTTCAAGGGGAAGATTTATGACCCTCTCTAAGAGATATTTTCCCACTAATCCTGCATGATAAGAAGTGCCACAAGCTACAATATAGATTTTATTTATAGGACTTAGCCATTCTTTGGTTAAGCCTTCTTTAGAAAAATCAACCTCTCCGGTGTTAAGATCAATTCTTCCCATCAGGGTATTCTGCAGGGCTTGGGGTTGTTCAAGGATTTCCTTTAACATAAAGTGGGGATAACCTCCCTTCTCAGCCTGAGAAAGATCCCAATAGATTTCCTTCAAAGTGTAGTGTCTGGATCTTCCCTCAAAATCAAAGATCTGCAAAGTGCCTTTTTGTAAAAGGGCTACCTCTCTATCTTCAAGAAAAACCATCTTTTTGGTAAAGGGTAAAAGAGCAGGAATATCTGAGGCCAAAAACAATTCATCTTCGCCAATTCCTATGACCAGGGGGCTCTGATAGCGAGCAACTAAAATCTTATCAGGCTCCTCCGCAGAGATCATAGCTAAAGCAAAGGCACCCTGAAGTTCTCTCAGAGTCCTCAAAAAAGCATCTAAAAGTGGTAATCCTTCCAGTAAGTAATCCTCAACTAAATGCACTATGACTTCTGTGTCAGTCTCAGAGTTAAATTTATGTCCCCTTTCTATGAGCCTTCTTTTTAGTTTATAATAGTTCTCAATGATACCATTATGAACCAGGGCAAGTTTTCCCCTGCAATCAAAATGAGGATGGGCGTTCTCATCGGAGGGTTCTCCATGAGTGGCCCAACGAGTATGCCCAAGACCAGGAGATTTTATACCCCTGTGATCCATCTGAAAAAGCCTCTCTTCAAGATCGTAAACCCTACCCTTAACTTTCTTAATTTCCAGAGTATTACCCCTAAGATAGACTACTCCTGCAGAGTCATAACCCCTATACTCGAGTCTTCTTAAGCCCTCTAAAAGGACCGGCAAAAGAGGTCTATCTCCTAAATACCCTACTATTCCACACATAGCTTTCCCTCTCCTCGCAGGGCCTTTATATATTCCTCCCACTCCCAGGGAGCCATATACTTTTTCTTAGTGTTACAATCCTTACAAGCGGGCACAATATTTTCCCTACTTGAATACCCCCATTGACTTAGAGGAAGCCGATGATCCATGGTTAGTTCCTCGGGAGAAACCCTCTTTCCACAATAAAAACAAATCCCCCTTTCCACTTTCCTTCTCCACCAGCGAGTCTTTCTGAGGGCCCTGGCTTTAGCCCGCTCTCTTTTTATGTGCTCCTCTAAGGTTAAGGTTTCCCCTCTTCCTCCCATCTCATAGCCCTCTCCACAAGGCAAACTATTTGCTCTACCACTTCCTCTACACTGTGATTAGTAGTATCTATCTCTATTGCATCTTCAGCTTTCCTCAAAGGTGCGTATTGACGCTGAGAGTCAAGAACATCTCTCTGATGGATATTTTTTAACACTCCTTTAAAATCTCTATCTTTTGTGTCTTGAAACCGTCTTTTGGCTCTTACTTCAAGATCTGCAGTTAAAAAGATTTTAAGCTTGGCGCTGGGAAAAACCACCGTGCCCATATCTCTCCCTTCAGTAATAACCTTCTTTCCCTCAACAAGAACTCTGAGATATTCGTTAACCACATCTCGCACTGTAATTTCCGCGGAAACATGGGAAACCCTATCCTCAACCTCCTTTCTTCTCAATTCCTCCGATAGCTCCTTTCCTTCAAATATTACCTTTGTTCCAAAGGATGTAAGCCTCACCTCCAACTTTGACAAAAGAGACTTAAGGTAGTTTCTCAACTCTTCCTTTGAGGCAAAGTCTTGAATCTCTATGCCCCTTTTCCATAAAAGCCAAGTTATAAAACGATAAAGGGCCCCAGATTCTAAAAGGACAAAATTGATTCTCTGCGCTAAGGCTCTAGCTACTGTGGTCTTCCCAGCTCCTGCTGGTCCATCAATAGTTATAACAAAGGTCTCCATCTCTAAGCCTTGACCTGATAACCATAACCTTCAAGTAGACTTCTTATCTCCTCTAAGGTGAGAGACTCCTCTTTCTCAAAGATAACTTTACCCGTTGATAGATCCACCTTCACATTGTGTGCCTTCCCAGTGCTAAGAAGTGCTCTTTCTACCCTTCTTACACAGTGTTCACAGGTCATACCTTCAACAGTAATTTCAAAAGTTTCCACTTTTGCCCTCCTTGATCTTCAAAAATAGAGCTCCAATTCTAACTTCTGTCTTTGTCTCTATGATTCCCTCTCTGGCACTTTTCTCTAAAAATTTTATTATATCTCTCTCTTTTTTTGGCCCAATACTATATCCCTTAGCAACTAAGCGGAACTTAAGCCTTTTCCAGAATTTTTCAAGGGTTGTTTTTCTCTCAAAATATCCCTCGTAGAACTTTGCATCCCCAGGGATGCCTAAGGTATAAAGATAATTAAAAATTAAGAAAAATCCTAAATTTTCTTCGGTTTTTTTTCTCTTAAAAAAAATCTGTTCCACCTCTTCTGCCAAGGGGTTCTTTCTCAAACCTGCCCATTGAACCACAACAAAAAACCTCTTGGCACATTGAATTAGGCGCTTCACTTCCCCTAAATCTCTTAAAATAGGAGTCATAGAGACAAATACCGTATCATAAATATGAGGTGGCTTATAGTTTCTCCAATCTGCTTCAATAATCTCCAAGTTTTTTATGTCCTTTTCTCTGGCTTTTTTAGAAAGGATTTCAAGCATGGAGGGAGAAATATCTAAGGCATAGACTTGGGCCACCTTAGGGGCAATCCTTAAGGCATAAGACCCTGTGCCACAGCAGACATCAAAAAAAGTAAAATTCCTTTGCAGTGCCCCTCGTCTTTCCATCTCCAATATGATATCCTCTTGCATAGTTTTATAAAAGGAACTCTCTTCCAGGGCATCATAATCCTCCGCTACAAGGTTCCAAAAATCACTTTTGAGATAGGCACTCTTCTCCCTGCTCCGAAAAGAAGAGAGGTCCTCCCAAAAGGAAGGGCTTAAAAGCCTATTTAAAAAGTCTCCTTTCTTGGGACTGAATTTCATTTTTGTAAATTTGATCTAAAACTCCGTTGATAAAAGCAGGGGATTCATCAGTGCTAAAGGTCTTAGCAAGCTCTACAGCCTCATTTATACTGACAACATAGGGAATATCAGGGCAGTAAAAGAATTCATATAGAGCTATGCGCAAAATGTTTCTATCAGTAAGATTTAATCGTTCTAAAGGCCAAGAGGGGGTATACCTCTTTATATAATTATCAAGTTGCTCCTTATGGGCTACAACTCCCTTTACTAAGCTCCTGCCAAACTCAAAGGCCCTTTCATCTTCAATGTTGAGGTATTTGTAATAGGTCTCTAAAGCTCTATCAACATCTAATCCTACTACATCGATTAAGTATAGGATCTGTAAGGCAATTTCCCGTCCTTTCCTCCTTAACATAATCTTACAACATCTTTTCTGCAATAAATACCGTAAGATCTCCCATTAGATGGGTGTATGAGGCAAGTTCATTGTCATACCACCCATAGACAACAACTTGTGTAATGGGTATTTCAATTTGAGAACAAGAAAGGCTTTGTATCTCTTCCTTAGCAAAGTTCCCACAAGCTTTATGGAGGTCAACTCGAGCAATAGCTGTTCTGGTGTGGGTCTCTCTCCCTTCAATAATGGCTGCAGCTTTAGGATAACCTATTATGTCTGTAGAAACATTTTGTTCCATGGAAAAAAGAAGATAGTCTTTGTATTTGGTGGCAGAGGCCTCTTTGTATATCTGATTTATTAGATCTCGATTTATGTGATTTTCTATACTTTCATCCTGAATATTCACTGTAAGAATAATAAGACTCCCTGTTGTTAAGGGAACTCTAACACTCTCGGCCATAAAACCAATCTTTTTCATCTCTGGTATTACTAAAGCTAAGGCTTCCGCTGCCCCTGTTGAGGTGAGGATAATATTGTTGAATACACTTCTTGCTCTGCGGAGATCCTTTTCTGCCTCTTTAGGAACTCTATCCAAGATAGATTGAGAAGAGGTTGTAGCATGCACAGTTACCATGGACGCGGAAAGGATCCTCTCGGGACCAAAATAATCTATTAGTGGTTTTACCATGTAAGCAAGACAGGTAGTAGTGCAAGAAGCAGAGGATATTATATGATGTTTTTCCGGTTGATAGCTTTCCTCATTGATTCCATAGACCAGAGTTATTGTATCTTCAGGAAGAGCTTTGTCTTTGTTTTTGACCTTAAAAGGTGCGGAAATTATGACTTTCTCCGCTCCAGCTAATAGATGCCCCCTTGCGGAGCCCTTAGGATTATCTGGTTCTATCGTAGGATCTCTAAACTTACCTGTGCAATCAACTACCAACCTCACCCCTTCTTCTCTCCATTCAATATCCTTAGGATTTCTATTTTTTCTGAGAAATTTCACCTTAACTCCATCAATATACATTGTGCCCTCTTTTTCATCTAAATTCTCAATAACCCTTTTGGCTCTATGACCATATAACCAAACGGGTAGCCAACCGTAGGTGCTATCCTTTTCCACATATTCCGCAATATCAGTAAAGGAAGTTCCCACTTCTCTGCCGAGATTAACTACGATTTCGGAGAAATATTTACGAGCTACATGATGCCATAGGGTAAGTTTCCCTATTCTTCCTAAACCGTTTATACCAAGTTTCATAGCTCCCTCCTCTTTGTTTCTATTTTTCCTTTATAGATATCCCCAGTTATTCCATTCAAAGTTATCCAATCCCCCAGATGAAGCACTTGATTACTAAGTTTAGCGGATTTTT
This sequence comes from Caldimicrobium sp., assembly GCA_025059715.1. Classification (GTDB taxonomy): domain Bacteria; phylum Desulfobacterota; class Thermodesulfobacteria; order Thermodesulfobacteriales; family Thermodesulfobacteriaceae; genus Caldimicrobium. The sequence continues at coordinate 42,286 of JANXCE010000004.1, read as the reverse complement.
TCAAATCATCAATTCGCAAGTCCTCACAACCAACGACACAAACTTTGCCTAACCTACCAGCAACTATGGCTGCGTGTGAGGTCTGTCCCCCTCTTGCAGTGAGTAAACCATCAACCAGAGAGATTTCCTTAATATTTTCAGGAACAGTATCATATCGTAATAAAATAAGAGGTTCTCCCTCTTCCTTTAGTGTTAATATATCCTCCAAAGTGAAGACCACCCTTCCCGACACTAAACTACCCGACACTCCAATTCCCCTGCCTAAATAGTAAAGATTTTTTAAAGCTTTTTTCTGAAAGGAAGGCAATATTTTTTCATCTCTCAAAATAATATCCCTTATCTGTAGAATATAAAGATCCTTGGGATTTTCGCTTTCAAAGGTAAATTCAATTTCCTGATGATCCCATCCTTCCTCATAGACTAAATAATAAGAAAATTCAAGCAGAGCTCTATAGATCTCAGGAAAGGCCTCTTCAAGAGAAGGCCCTTCCCTACCCTCTATCTTCCTCTGTTCAATAGAAATAGGAAGAGCATTGACCAGCCCCGAAACAATATCTTCTCCCTGATTGTAGGGGGTATAATCACCCCAGAGTAAAATTCTAGGAAACTTCCCTAAAGGTGAAGTGGTAAAGGTTACTCCAGTGCCAGAGTATGATCCCTTGTTGCCAAAGACCATTTCCTGAATGATAATAGCAGTACCCCATTCTTCTGCGATTTCCATAATCTCCCTATAAAAGGAGGCTTTTTGATGATACCAGGAACTGAGAATCAGCTCAATTCCTTTAAAGAGTTGTTCCCAGGGATCATCTAATATGGGGATACCAAGCTTTTCTACCTCCCGTCGATAGAGTAAAGCTAATTCTCGCATCTCCTCTCCAGAAAATTCTCTCTTCACTTTAACGCGATATTTTCTCTTATGCTCCCTCATTAATCTATTAAAGAAATCCCGAGGAACCCCCTGTGACATAGCCCAACTTTGGATAAATCTTCTATAGGTATCCCAGGCAAACCAAAGATTTTGTGTCCTCTCGGCGATACCCTCAACGATCCCAATGTTTAGACCTACATTTAAAAGAGAACTCATCATTCCAGGCATGGAAATAGCAGAACCACTCCTTATGCTCAATAAGAGCGGATTTTGAGAAGAGCCAAAGCTCTTGCCAGTCTTACTTTCAATCACCCTTACCGCCTCTCTCACTAAAGATTCATACTCTCTCCAGATCAAGGGATACTTCTTAAACAACTGATAACATCTAAAGACCTCAGTAGTTAAAACCACGCCTTGAGGAATCCTAACCCACTTTTGCGGGAGCTGGGAAATTCGCATCAAATTATAAGCCTTACCACCAAGATAAATAAGATCATTAGCCAAAGGATTTGGTGCATCCAAAAAAGAAATTGCCTTGCGAAAATCCAAACTTAAAAGTAGATTTAAATCTTCTTCCTTTACTTTGTCTTTGGTTGTGGTTAGCGCAAGGTAAACCTTCTTTAAAAAATTATCAAGAGCTCTTATTACAAATCCCGAAACCAAAATATCCCTTACAACCTCTTCACTTATACAATAATAAATCACCTCTTTCTCCTTATTACGAAAATGCTTTTTGTATTTATCTTTAAGGGCCTGGGGATTAATACTTTCAAAAATTAAAGGAAATACTTTAAGATAGGGATTGATGTAGTAGGACTTAATTATGTGTTGAATCCCATCCATTAACCCCTTAAAAATATCCAAATACTGCCAAAAAGAGAGGGGATAACTCAGAAGCGAATTCTTTAAAAGATCTAAATACATGTTGAACTTTTGAGAGGAGATACCATCGTTTTCCAGAGCTCTTTGAAAAAGAGAGAGGATATTTAAAATATCATAAAATTTCTCTTTTGTTAGAAATTCTATCTTAAAGTTTTCAACTAAATCTTCAAAGAGGTTTTCCAAAAGATACTCTAATCTATAAGTTAAACCTAAGGCATCGAATTTTTTTTCCTTATATCGCCCATACATAGAAGGAATATCAACTGCCACATGTCTCTTAAAAAAGATCTCCTCTACTGGGGTAAACTTTTGGGGAGATAGTATATATTCCTCCTTTAGAAGTCTCAGCCAATTAAGAAGAGTTTCGATCTTTTTGTTTATACTCTGTTCCTGAAGTAAAGAGGGAATCTCCTCAACAAAAGTAAACCCCAAAGTCCTGTATTGCTCTATAAAACTTTCTAAATCTGTTAGATATCCAAAATACTTTTGTTTTTCTAATTTAAAAAGATGAATCATCCAGAGAATCTTTTTTTTGTGCTCTTCCACCTCGGCAAAGTTTTCTATTTGTTGCCTTATCAAGGAAAGATCCAATTCTAAAAACTCATCTAAATCATAAATTGAGAGGGATCTAAGAAGAGCTACCAGAATCTTCTGGGTAATTATATGGTAAGATAGTTCTTCTGATGTGACTCTTTTCCAAATATTCTCTGGTAGATATTTCTTTATATAAGAACCATCAAGAGTATACCAGAATCTAAAAATATCTCTAATGAAATCTATAGCTAAGCTGGAGTTTTCAATGTGAATGAATTTTCTTAAAAAGTGTAAGAGAGTATCTTTTCTCTGAAAAAGTTCGTCAATCTCCGTAGAGAGATCTCTAATTAAGCCCTCCGCACCTATTTCATTGAAGTATACAGGAAAAATTTTACAAAATTGCTTAACTAAATTATAAACGGGTTTTATAGGAGAATTAAGGAGTGAAGTGATCTCTCTTTGAAATAAATCTGTATCTTTAATGGAAACACCGTAAAGTTTTAGATTAACGAGTAAAGCGGAAAGTAAGCTACTACACCATTCAGGATGAGTTTTAAAGATCTCCAACCAACTCTTTATATTAAGTAGATGGTTGGGGTTCTGTTTGATTCTCCAATGTTCGTCAATCCCATCTACTTCGGGGGGGAAAAAACCATACTTTATTATCTCATTAATTAATACCTCCGACAGATATACCGCTCTCTTATTTAAAATCGATATACCTATATTTTTAATACACTCAAAGGCAGTCCAAGGATAGAGATTAGATTTTTCTTTAAGAATGGAGAAAAATTTGATCAAGAATTCCTCTAATTTCTCCGAAGGTTTACTCTCAATTAACTTTAAAAGAATAAGGTTGACTTCCTTAATGAGTTCTTCGTGAAGGAGGAGTAAAAGGGGATTTTCAATAAATTGAAAGAGTAGAGATAGCTTTTCTTCTTCCGAGAGAGAACTTTCTTCTTCGCTAATCAGGTTTTGAACAAAATTTTTAACCGCACGAAGTAAGTCCAAATGATCAGGCAGAAGAAGTAGTTGGGAAAGTTTGGAAGCTTGAGCCTTAAAGTGTTCCCTAAAGGGTAGCAAAAAATCAGCCTCTGGGAATTTTTGCTTTTCCCATATTTGATAAACAAGGCCAAAGTATTTTATAAGTAAGCGCTCTAAGATTAGGATAAATTCTTCATCTAAATCAAATTTAGTAAATTTTTTGGCTAACCTTTTAAAGGAGTAGTAGTTTTCCAAGAAAGCGAAGAAAATGTGATCTGGTAATTCTGCTCCCGCTTTAAGTATTTCTTTTAATATAGGTGATAATGGAGCAAACTCTTCCTTCTTAAGTAGCTCCAAGGTCCTGTCAAGAATAGCATAATAGGTTTCTGCAGTCCTTATGTTAAGATGCCTATCTTCTCCAAAAAATTTAAAGAGAAGCTCAAATAGTGTGTAAAGCCCCTTTTCCTTGGAGCTACTCCTTATTAAAAGAGAGAGGTTCTTTAAGAAAAAGCCTCTAAATTCCTCCAAAACAAGTTTGTTATTACGAAAGGGATGAAAAATTTCACGCAAAAGAAAGGCAATTTGTTTTTTTAGGGCGGGAAAGTCTCTAAATATCTCGAAAAATATCTCATACTTTGGATCATAGTTGATATCTACAACCTGAGTTTGGGCTAAATTAGCTAATAGTGCTTTGGAGGTAAAAGCAGGGCTCCCCATTAATATCTAAAATTCTTTACTTATCATAAAATTTGCCAAGTCAAGAAGCCTCACTGAATATCCCCATTCATTATCATACCAAGCAAGGATTTTGATTAGGTCCTTTTGGATTACTTTGGTAGATAGACCATCTATTATAGCACTATGGGGGTCACCGATAAAGTCTTGTGACACAAGGGGTTCTTCCACATAACTAATATATCTACTTTGATTTTCCCTAAATATTCTATTTACCTCTGCGGTGGTAGTTTCTCCTTTGATCTTAATAACCAAATCCAGAAGAGAGACATCGGAGGTTGGGACCCTAATGGATAATCCTTCAATTTTATCTGCCAAATGGGGTAGTATCTTTTGTAAAGCCTTCATCACTCCAGTAGAAGTAGGTATCATATTGAGTGCCGCTGCTCTTGCTCTGCGAAAATCTCTTTTGTGAACCATATCAAGAAGCCTTTGATCATTTGTATAGGCATGCACTGTGGTCATAAAACCCTTTTCTATCTCATAATAACGCGAGAGGAGCGCAAGTATTGGAGCAAGACAATTTGTAGTGCATGAAGCATTAGAGACAATAAAGTGCTTAGAGGGATCGTAATCCTCCTCGTTTACTCCCATCACGATAGTTACATCTTCATTTTTGGCAGGTGCAGTAATAATTACCCTTTTAGCTCCTGCCTTTAGGTGCTTTCTTGCTAATTCACCATCAGTAAAAAGACCTGTAGCTTCAATAACATAGTCAATCCCAGCTTCTCTCCAGGGTATCCTTTCTGGATCACTTTCTTGAAAAATGCGAATCTCCTTCTCATTAACTATTATATAATCTCCCTTCACATAGACTTCATAAGGTAGTTTCCCAAAAATAGAATCATACTTAAAAAGATGAGCTAACATTTGAGGGGAAGAGAGATCATTAATGGCGGTAATTTCAATCTGATTAAACTCTGGATATTTAAAACGTGCTCTCAATACCGCCCTACCTATTCTACCAAAACCATTAATAGCAACCTTTATCATCCTTTACCTCCTTTAGAGAAATATATAGAACTCTTGCATGTTCTCCCCATTTATAATAATTTTCTCTTTTTCCCAGTAACTTAAAACCCATTCTTTCGTAAAATTTCAAACCCCTCTGATTCACTTCAGAAACTTCCAAATAAAGCCTTTCCACTCCCTCGGAGATCAATCTCTTAAAGAGCTCAGAGAGAAGATATTTACCTAAACCCTTGCCTTGATAATCAGGTTTGATTGCCAATCTTAACAATTCTCCCTCTCTCTCTTGTCTACGATAAAGAGCATAGCCAAGAGGTTGGGAATGGAGTCTTAAAAGTAAGCCTTTAGAAAAGGGATGCCTCAATTCCCCTTCTAACATCCCCCAACTCCAAGCTAAATCTCCAAAGGTCTCTGTCTCAATTTGGTAAAGAGTTTGAATTTCTGAGGGATCTTCAATAGGAATAGCTCTAACCTCTTTCCACATCTCTAAGGGTCACTACTACCTCTATATTAGGAAAATCCTTAGTAATTCGCTCCGCTAACATATAAGCTATTGCAGGGCTTCTATGTTTACCACCGGTGCATCCTATACCAACAATAATCAATTTTCTCCCCTCTTCAAGATGCATTTGTATAGCCCATTTTAAATAGTTTACTAAATAATTCAACAACACCTCTGTTTTGCTATTTTGAAGAAGAAAATTTTTTATTCTTTGATCTATACCAGTAAGAGGATTTAACTCAGGAATAAAATAGGGATTAGGCAATATACGGGCATCGAAGAGATAATTAACCTCTGATGGAATCCCATATTTATAACCAAAGGATATTATATGCAAAAGGGGCTTTTGAGAAGGTGCCCCCTTGCCAAATAAGGTAAATATATGGTGTCTCAATTGATGCACATTATATTGAGAAGTATTTAAATAGAGGGTAGCAAATGCCTTAAGAGGAGAGAAAAGCTCCTTTTCCGCTTCAATGGCCTTTCTAAGGTCCTTGAAATCTTTTAAAAGAGGGTGAGTTCTTCTTGTTTGGCTAAATCTAGTGAGCAAAACCTCCGTGTCAGCAGAAAGATAAATTAAGTCGTAGGAGTAACCTTTTCTTTTAAGCTCTAAAAGTCCTTTTGGGGCTTCTTTTATAAAGTAAGGATCTCTAAGATCCATAACTAAAGCAACTTTCTCCGTAGAACCAATATTAGTTAATTCCTCTATAAAGGGAATGAGCAGTCTTATGGGAAAATTTTCGATGGCCAAATAATCTAAATCTTCTAAAGCTTTTAACACTGTGCTTTTGCCAGCTCCTGATTCACCTGTAACAATAACTAAATGAATTCCCATTAAGCCATCTCTGGTATTAGTAGGATAATATCCTCCCCCTCACGATAAAAACAACAAATCTTCTCGTAGTCTGTATTATAAAAGAGAAAAAACTTGTCTTTACCGTTAAGAAAAAGTCTAATTGCATCCTGTGTGGTAAGAGGATTCACCTTAGTGGTTTGCACAATAACCCCTTCTCGTCTCTCGGTAACAACTTGAGGAAGAACCCGTGGAGGTCTATGTTCTTGTCTTTTTTCTTTAAGTTTTTTAACCTGTTTCTCTAAGGATTCGTAGGCAAAATCTATTGAGGAATAGATATCATCAGTTTCTTCCTTTACCACTATAGTCTCACCATCTCCATTCAAGATGACCTCCACAATCTCTCTAAATTTCTCTCGTCTTAATATTACATGGGCATGGACTGGACCATAAAAATATCTCTCTAACCTGGAGAATTTTTTCTCCGCATATTGAGCAATAGATGGTGAAGAGTCCATACCCTTAAAAGTAAAGTTAAATTCTATCATAGCCACCTCCTTTAGATTATTTCCTCTTTCTTTCTCTAATAGAGGGAATACCAAGCTCTTCTCTATACTTAGTGATAGTTCGTCTTGCAATTTTAAGACCATATTTCTTTAAGAGTATTTGACTTATTTCATTATCACTAAAGGGTTCTTTGGGATCCTCCTGAGAAATTATCTCCTTTATGTAGTCCTTTATAGCCACTGCGGATACACTTTCACCTCGCTGAGTTTGATAACCCGTTGAAAAGAAGAATTTTAAAGGAAAAACTCCTATAGGGGTATCAACATATTTATGACTTATTACTCTGCTCAAAGTAGATTCATGAAAGTTAGTTAATCTGGATAGCTCTTTAAGGGTTAGAGGTTTGAAAAATTTAATTCCCTTCTCTAAAAATTCCCATTGGGTTTCCAAAATGGCTTTCCCTACCTTGTAAAGAGTAGTATATCTGCTGTCAAGTGCCTTTAGTAGATGTTCCGCACTTCTTAATTTTTCACGGAGAAACTCCTTGGCTTTAGCTTTGTTTAATAATCTTTTGTTGTTGATGAATCTATAGTACACAGAATTAAAACACACTTTAAAATTTTTATCCCTTAATACTTCAACTTTCCACAAGCCCTCTTCTTTGAAAAAGCGTAAGTCAGGCTCAAAATAGATGCCTCGAGTAGAAAAAAAGTTTCGTGCAGGATAAGGTTCAAGACTTTTTATTACATCTAAGGCTTCCTGAATAGAATCTAAGGAGCAACCATATTTTTGAGCTAAAACCTCTGCTCCTTCAGGTATCTCCTCTAAGCTTCTTTCAATCAAAAGCCATGGAAGAGAATCTTTAGAATAGCCTAAAAATTTCAGCTGTTCAAGAAGACATTCCTTCAAATCAAGAGAGGCAACTCCAACGGGATCAAGGGTTTTTATTAGGGTTCTAATCCTTTCTACCTGTTCCAAGGGCACTCCAAGATCGTTGGAAATATCTTGGGGAGAGACAACAAGATAACCCCTCTCATTGAGGTTACCAATGATATGTTGAGCTATTTCGCGCTCCAGGGGACTCAATTCGTGAAAACCCAATTGCCAGAAGAGGTGTTCGGTAAGGGTTTCCTCCGTGCCCAGGCTACGCTCTAATAAGGACCCTTCATCCTCTGGTTCCTCTGAAGTATAGATAAGAAACTTGGGCTCTAAAAGAATTGGCTCTTCCCAGTTAAATTCATCAGTCAAGTGAATTTCTTTCTCCTCGTTTTGAAATGTTCTGTCTAAAAGGTCATTAAATTCTATTTCTAAAAAAGGGTTGCTTTGGACCTCCTGAAGAAGATACTCGTTAAGTTCTATAGTATTAAATTGAAGGATCTTTAAAAGAATTTTGAGTTGTGGAGTAAGTATTAGCTGGGGCGCAAGTTGTAACTTATTCTTTAGCTCAATCATGTTAAATTTGAAAATCTTTCCCTAAGTATTTTTCTCTGACTTTCTCATGGTTCAATAGTGTCTCCGGTGCTCCTTGACCAATAATGACGCCCTCTGCCATCACATAAACTCTATCGCAAATCTTCAATGTCTCTCGAACATTGTGATCTGAAATTAGCAACCCCAGGCCCTCCTCTCGAAGCCTTTTGAATATTTCCTTTAGTTGCGCTATACCCAAAGGATCAATACCTGCAAAGGGCTCATCCAGCAGCATAATATCAGGCTCGATCAAAAGGGCTCTCAAAATCTCCACTTTTCTTTTCTGTCCTCCAGAGAGATGCTGAGCCTTCACCTCTAAAACCTCTCTAAGACTAAACACATCTAAATACCTCTCTATTTTTTCCTCAATTTTCTTAGCTCGATCCGCCCAACTCTCTTTAACAATCTGCAAATTTTCCCTAACTGTTAAGCCTCGAAAAATTGAGGTTTCTTGAGGAAGATAAATAATACCTAAACGTGCTCTTGCAGATACATCTAAATCTGTAAGATCCTTTCCTTTGTAAGAGATCTTTCCGCTATCTGGTTTTAAAAATCCCGCAATTATATAAAAAGAAGTAGTCTTGCCTGCACCATTTGAACCCAAAAGGCCTACGATCTCCCCTTTATCAACATATAAAGACACATCATGAACAATAACTCTTCTTTTAAAGCTTTTCTTTAGATTTTGAGCTTCAAGTCTACAGAAGTTATCTTTCATAAATCCTCACTCTAACCCGCCCACCTTCACGGGAAAAAACTTCACTCCTATCTTCATTAAAGTAAATTACAATCAGGTCACCCTCTACTAAGTTATCTTCATGCCAAACTTTAGGCATATCCTCTAAAACGAGTCTTTCTTGATCTCTAAAATAAGTGGCCTTTCCTGCAACTGCCGTCCACTTGTTTTTTTCAATTTTCACTCTCCCAAGAGCAATTAATCTTTGTATATCCCTTTTAGTCTCTCTCCTAACATAATAGACATATAGTTTATCTGCCCAGAGTCTAATATCCCTCGTTTGAGCATAAACCTTTCCCGTAAATACAGCCACACCACTATCTTCATATACCTCCATCTTATCAGAGGTAATATTTATTTCTTTGGAGGAAAATAGGTTTACTGAGGTCAAGATTAAAAAGCACAGCGGAAAAGCAAGTATTAACAGCATTTTCATATTAAATAGTATAATCTAAAAAGGTATTAAAACAACCCTTTACTTTTTTTTGTGAAAAGATAAAATATTCCAAAATGAACGGAAAAAAAAGAGGTTCCTTTTATACACTTTACATCTTAATCCTTTTTTCCCTATTTTTAGTTACCTTGGAACTTTTTCTTACCCACTTTGACAAATCATTATGTCCTAGTGAAAGTTGCGAAGTAGCCTCTTTAATCTCTCCAATTCCAAAAAACACAATGTTAAAATTAGGTATCTTCTTCTTTTTATCTCTCTTTCTTATTACTATAATTTATAGCAAGACCCAAGGCACCCTTTTTAGAAATCTTTTACTTTTTTTCACTGGCTTTGGTCTCTTTGCAGATACTATTTTTGTCTTTAGACTACTTTTTGAATTTAAAGTGCTCTGCTATTTTTGTATAGCGATAGCTATTTTAATTTTGCTTAGCTTTATATCTATCCTCATCATCATAAAGAAAGAACCCTTAGCTATATCCTCACTAATTTCCTTTAGTTTAAGTGCTCTTCTTGGACTGACCTTTGCTTATTATTTAACAAGCAATGATTATAGTAAAATTATAAACAGCACCTCAAAGGGAATTATAATCTACTCTGAGGACTGCATTAGGTGTCAAGAATTACTGAAAAATCCCCTTTACACAACTTGGGAAAAGGTCCATGTTAGTAAGGTCTATTCACTTCTTAAGGCTCTACATCTAAATACTTTACCAATAATTATTGAAAAAAGAGAAAATCAAATCCTTATTAATAGTAACCCATTATCTAATGCTACCTGTGAAGTGCAATCCCAAGGAGGCCTCTGTGTCTTACCCTGATCGGATGCCACTTACAACCCATGTAGGGAGTCTTCCCTATACCAAAGTGGATAAGGCTATAGAAGTAGCACTTCGCTTTGATATCCCAGCCTGGCCCCAACTTCCTAAATATAAAGAAGAAGGTATGCTCTGGCAATTTGTCCAGGATCTCCCCGGTTTTGATTTAGGTAAAGAAATTCTTATAACCACTAATAGCGATTTTGAAGAAAAACTTCTCCAGTTTTATGAAACTTATGTGGAAATAATGGAAAATAAAAATTATGATTTACTTAAGAGATTTTGGACTCCTACTTATAGCAAGACTTTTTTCCCCTTTTTAGAAAAGATCAAAGCGCTTAATCCCCTTATAGTAAAGGGGCAAATTACGGGACCTTTTACCTTAGGAACCGCACTAAAAACACAAAACGGAGAAAACCTTATATTCAGCGATGAGCTCCGGGATTTAATTGTAAAATTTCTCATTGTAAAAGCCTTAGCTCAAGGCTATTATCTCAAGGAAATATCTCCAAAGGTAATAATATTTATAGATGAACCAGGGCTTTCAGGGTTTGGAAGTAGTGGTTATATAACCTTAGGAAAGGAGCTAGTTAAAGCTATGTTAGAAGAGATTTTTGAGGCCTTACACTCCTTTGAGTTGATATCTGGAATTCACATCTGTGCTAATACCTCCTGGGATTTAGTATTAGAGTCCTCGGTAAAGATTATAAATTTCGATAGTTATTCCTTTTTTGATCGCTTAATAATTTATAGAGAGGCTTTAGAGAAATTTTTAGATCGGAAGGAGACCCTTTTAGCTTGGGGAGTAGTCCCCACAGATCAAGAGCTTTTGAACTCAACTTCCAGGGAAGAACTTGCAATGAAATGGAAAAAACAAATTGAAGTTACCGCCCAAATTTTAAATTTAGACTTTCAAGAGCTTTTGAAAAGAAGTCTAATCACTCCTACTTGTGGAATGGGGAGTCTCGCTGAAGAAACGGTTAAAAAGGTCGTTGATCTCTTAAATTCCCTCAAACTTGTTTTCTGGTAGAAATATGATATTATTGAAAGAAACGTAAGGAGGTAAAAGATGAGTATTAGAGCCTATGTGCTGATAAATACTCAAATCGGGCAAACTCAAAGGGTGGCAGAGGAATTAAAAAAGATTTCAGAGGTGAAGAAATTAGACATAATAATGGGACCCTATGATATCATTGTAGAAATTGAAGTATCAAACTACGATGAAATCTCAAAACTTCTTTTAGAGAAATTTCAAAACATTCCTGCTATAAACCACACTATGACCTGTCCTGTAGTAAGTTAAACCAGGGGGTGATTAAAACCAGTCTCCAAGAAAAGGTATTAGTCCTCAATAAATTCTATCAAGCTACTCAAATTACTACTTTACAAAGGGCTATATGTCATTTAGTCAAAGGCACTGCAAAAGTTATAACACCAGATTGGACCACTCACACCTTTGAAGAATGGATTAAAATCAGTAAATTTTATGAAAATGGTTCTTCTACAGGTTTAACCTTTATCAGAAGCCCCTCAATCTCCTTGATTGTTCCAGAGGCAATTTATCTCCCCTATTTTGAATCACTTCCCCAAAATGAAGTAGTTTTTTCCCGTCAAAATCTTTTTTTAAGAGATCAATTTACTTGCCAATATTGTGGTAAACTTCTAAAAAATCCCAAAGAGAGAACTATAGATCATGTGATACCTAAGAGTAGAGGTGGTAAGACTGTATGGACCAACGTTGTTCTCTGTTGCAAGAAGTGTAACCTTAAAAAGGGAAATAGAACCCCCGATGAAGCAGGGCTTAAGCTTCTAAAAATACCAAGAACACCCCGATGGCAAGCTCTAATTTTAGAGGAGTTCCCTAAACATAAGAAAGAAAAATGGAAGGTCTTTCTTAATTTTGCAGGTATACTTGAAAATGACGAAGCCTAATGGTCAAAAATTTTATTTACATTTAGAATAATTAGTAATTTATCAGGTAATTGGTAAACGTTTTCTACAAACTCTTTATTTATTCCTTCAATTTTTTCTGGAGGTTCCTCTAATTTATTAAGAGGAACCTCTAAGATGTCATCAATTTTTTCAATTAGAAAGGCGGCCACTTCATCCTGATGGCGAAGAATAAGGTTTAACCTTGGTTGCACTAAAAGTTTAGTTTTTATCTTCTTTGAAAGATCTATGACGGTAATTATCTGCCCACGTAGATTCATAATTCCTAAAATGTAATCCGCGGCATGGGGAACTGGCGTGATATCAAGATCTCGATTGATTTCCATAACCTTTTCCGCCCTAATTCCAAAAAGATAGTCGCCCAAATAAAAGGTCACTAAAGTAACATTATTTCCCGTGGTTAGAGTTCTTGTAGACTCCTTTGTCGTAGGCAAATTCCTTTCAATCATCATAGTCCACCTCTAATAGTTTACTAAAATGTATTAATAATTGTTTAGCTTCTGCAGAAAGCTTTTTAGGGAATAAGGGTCTAAAGATTATTACAAAGTCACCCCTTTTCCAAAAGGAATCAGGCAAAAAGGGCCCTCTTTGGGGAAAGATAACGGGCTCACCTTTGACAAAAAGTGAAGTGGGGACCAATTCTTTTCCCTCGAGGGTTTCAATCTCGAGGAAATCTCTAATAAGAATCTCATAAAAGGCCATTCTCAATTCACATACAATTCTATCCTTCTCTAATTTCCAAAGAGGATGGGGCTCCACTTCTATCTCGATATAAAAATTCCATTTTGTTCCCAGAGAGTCGCCAGAGATAAAGAGGATATCCCCTTCTCCTAGACCGGGAGGGAGTTTAATCCTAAGAGGAATTTCTTCTCTTATCCTGCCCTTTCCAAAACAGTAACCACAACTCTCACTGTAAAAATAACCTAAACCCTTACAGAAAGGACAATCTTGAATTATATCGCCCTGCTTAGAGGAAAGTTTTAAAATTCCCAGTTCTCCACAATGTAAGCACGGTATCTTTTTACTTTGTCTGTTTTTACCTAAGCCCTGACAATGAGGACATGGAACTTCTTTAACTGGAAGATGTATCTCCTTCTCTAAGGCTAAGGCCAACTCTCTGATAGAAAATCTTTGAGTTTTATAAAAGGAGTTCCCCTTTACAAATTGTTTTTCCTTAAGGGCCTTAACCTTGATCTTCTCCTTATTTTCCTTTTCTTTAAGAACAAATTGATACCATTTTTGTAAGAGCAGATATTCCTCAAGATTTCCACCTTTATCGGGATGTAACTTTTTTACTCGCTCTCTATAAAAATTCTTGATTTCCTCTTTGGTAGAGAAAGTGGGCATGATAGTATTAGTTTTTGTATTGAGGACTTCCATTTTTTAGAATACTGAGACTTTCTTCTTTTTTGTTGCTAAGAAATTTTCTATAGCCAAAAGAACTCTCTCTCGCTCTAACTTAACTTCATAGCCATTGGCACCTAATTCCAAAACTCTCTTTCTGATATCTTCACCAGTAAGGGAAGTTAGCACCAAAATTGGTATATCTTTATATTCGGGAATATTTCGCACCTCTTTAATAAATTCAAATCCATCCATAACTGGCATTTCAAGGTCACTTATAATCAAATCCGGTTTGTAACCCGCCTTTAACTTATTCAAAGCCTCTTGCCCATTGGGAGCTATTTCTACGTTAAATCCTGCCTGTTTAAGATAATTACTAACCATATTCTGGAAGAAAGGTGAATCTTCTGCGAGTAAAATATTAATAGTTTCCTCAACCTCATACCTTTTCACCTTGAACCATTCAGGATCATACATCTCTATAATTTTGTAAATATCAAGGAAAAGCACTGTTCGATTGTTGATTATTCTATGTCCTAATATCCCAGGTTGCACATAAAGATCTGTTTCCACTTGTAAACTTGTCTCAATAGTATCTACAATGCGAGAACATAAAATAGCACAAGTTTTCTCTCTTTCTGAGAAAAATAAAACGCTATACTCATCTTGGGGGCTTACCGCTTGTATAGGTAAGTAATTTTCCAATCGAATTATGGGGATGACTTTATTCTTATACAAAAAGACCTCTTTTCCACCTATTATCTGAATCTCCTTAGCCTTCACTTTATCAAGTCTTGAGATGAGTGCCAAAGGTAGGGCAAAGGTAGAATCCTCTATGTCAAAGAGTAAAATAAATTGAGTCTCCTCGGCTATTGTCTTAAGTTTTTTCTCCTCAAAGGCCCTTTCTACCTCCTCCGCCCTTAAACCTACAAATCTACTCAGTCCTACTACATCAAGTATCAGAGCAAGTCTACCATCACCCATAATTGTTGCTCCACTGTAAAGAGGTATTCCCTTAAACCATTTTCCTAAGGGCTTAACTACTATTTCTTCAGAATCGTATATCCTATCCACTAATAAGCCATATTCTCTCTCTCCTGTAGTTAAGATCAATAAATTATGCTCTCTTTTTGTGTTTTGTTGAGCAAGTATTGAAGAAAGAGACAATATAGGAATAATCTCTCCTCTTAGCCTATAGAATTGACTTTCACCAAGGTATAAAATATCCTTTTGGGGATTAATACTTACTATTTCTTTCAGGTTAACCTGGGGAATAGCATATCTCTGATCCATGGAAGTAACTATTAGAGCTGGAATGATAGCTAAAGTCAGTGGAATCTTAACTCGCACTGTGGTTCCCTTACCTGAGAGGGTATTAATCTCTATAGAGCCCCCTAATTTCTCAATGTTTGTCTTCACCACATCCATCCCCACGCCTCTTCCGGAGATCTGAGTAACCTTTTCCGCGGTAGAAAATCCCGATTTAAATATAAAGGAGAGGATTTCCTTTTCCGATAGATATTGTATCTCTTCAGGAGAAACAAGGCCCTTTTCCAGGGCTTTCTTTTTGATCTTTTCTAAATCAATACCCCTTCCATCGTCCTCAATTTCAATAACTACTTGACCTCCCTCATGATAGGCTCTTAAAAAGAGATTACCCTCAGGAGGCTTACCCATCTGAACTCTTATCTCCGGAGGCTCTATACCATGGTCAATGGAATTTCTGACTAAATGAGTAAGAGGATCTTTTATGGCCTCTATTATGGACCGATCAAGCTCTGTTTCTGTGCCTTCAAGATGAAGATTAACCCTTTTGTTTAAACTCCTGGAGAGATCTCTAACAATCCTAGGAAATTTATTAAATACCACCCCAATAGGCTGCATTCTGGTCTTCATTATTGTTTCTTGCAGTTCTGTGGTAACCATGGATAGCACTTGAACACTTCTTGTGAGGTCAGGATCATTTAATTTATTAGCCAGCTGGACAACCCTATTTCTTGCTAAAACAAGCTCCCCAGCAAGATTCATGAGACTATCTAAGAGTTTTATATCAACTTTTATATGCGTCTCAGTAAGCTCCTTTACGGTAGGCGCTGAAATAACTTTTTCTTCTTTTAACTCCTCCTTTTGCTCCTCCTTTTGAATATCTAAAGAGGGTTTGATAGCATGTTCAATAATCTCTTGAGGTTTAGCTTCCTCAACTTTTTCGGTTTGAGAAGGCCTCACTATAGTCTCCTCTTTGGCAATACCCTCTTTTATCTCCAATTCCCCTTGTACTTTCTTTTTCAGCCTTTCATTAAAGTTGGAAAGATCCACTAAGAAATCCAAAATTCGGTCATCTATTGGCTCGACTTTGTTTTCTTCAATATGAGCAACGATAAATTTTATTTCATCTAAACATTTCAGCAAAATATCAACTATTTCTTCATCGACCTCAATCAAACCATCTCTGAGTTTAGATAGGATATCTTCTGCAAAGTGAGCTATACCCTCTAAAGATTTAAACCCAAAGAAACCTGCAGCTCCTTTAAGAGAATGCATGGTTCTGAAGAGACTCTTAAGAATTTCCAAATTCCCCTTGTCCCGTTCAAGCTCAATAAATTCTTCCTCCATTTTTCTGATACCATCCTTTGCCTCTACCAAAAAATCCTTAAGTATATCCTCATCTATCATCTTAATAACCTCCACCTAAGCTTTATAATAAACTATAGTATTACCAAAAGTCTTTTTTTCCAAGTCTGGTAAGGAAATAGGAGGAATTTCTGTTGCACCCAAGAGCAAGTATCCACCATTATTTAGGCAATTCCAAAGGGATTTAAAAACCTTAGTTTTAGTGTCTCTATTAAAATAAATTAAAACATACCTACAAAGGATTAAATCGAATCTTTCCCTGACTTTATTCTCTACATCAAGAAGATTTAGGAATTCAAATCTTACCAATCTTTTGACATCATCGCTAATTCTCCAATGCCCTCCCTCTTGTTTAAAGTATTTTATGAGAAAAGTAACAGGTAATCCGCGGTTCACTTCTATTTGATTGTAAATACCCTCTTTAGCCTTCTTTAGTGATGTCTCCGAAATGTCTGTAGCATAAATATTGATTTTGTAAGTGGAAATATAAGTGGAAAAGTATTCTAAAATCAGTAGGGCAATGCTGTATGGTTCCTGACCGGTTGAACAGGCGGACGACCATATCTTTATGGTTTTGTCCTGAGCTTTTTTTTGAAAAAGTTCTGGCAGTATATTTTTTTTAATAGCCTCAAAGGGATGTTGGTCTCTAAAAAAATAGGTTTCATTTGTCGTAAGAGTATCCACAATCTGATTGATAATTTGAGGTTTAAGGTTATTTCTGATACCTTCATAGAAATCTCTTAAATCTTTATAACCCAAACTAATAGCAAGCTCTTTGAGCCGATTTTCCAAAAGATATTCCTTTCCAGTTTGATAGGATATTCCACTTACCTTTTCTAACAAGCCCGTGAAAAAATTAAAAATTTCTCTCTCCATAATTGAATACTTACACTCTAAAGAGTTCACGGATTCTTTTAGGGATTTCCTGTAGGCTTAAAACTTCATCTGCAAGACCTGCCTCAATAACCGCTCTGGGCATCCCAAATACAATAGAACTTGAGGAATCCTGGGCAATTATTCCACCACCTTTTTGTTTTATCTTTCTTGCTCCCTCTGTCCCATCTCTACCCATACCAGTAAGGATTATTCCCAGACAGGTCCCATTAAACACTTCGGCCAGAGACTCAAAAAGCACATCTACCGCAGGTCTACAATTATTTATTGGTGGATCCTGATTAAGAGTTATAATTTTGTCTCTATTGTTCACCTTGATTCTCATATGATAGTCACCCGGTGCCACATAGACATAACCCTCTTTTATAACCTCTCCATCTTCTGCTTCTTTTACGGTAAGAGGTGAAATCTTATCCAGTCTCTCCGCAAGTTGTCGTGTGAAAATCGGTGGCATGTGCTGAACTATGAAGATGGGCACTCGCAATGTGGCGGGGATATTTTTAAAGATCTCTAAAAGAGTTTGAGGACCGCCTGTGGAGACACCTATGCCTATGGCTCTGTAAATCCCCGATCTCAATTTGGGAAGTTGTACAGTTGGCTTAAAAGTCTTTACTTCTTGAGATAAAGTGACAGACTTGATTTTAGGGATAAGATCATGTTCAATTTTCTTCACACTCTCCAAGAAAGACTTTGTTGAAGGCTTAGGCACAAAGTCATAGGCTCCTAAAGACAAAGCCTCTAAAGTTGCCTTTGCTCCCTCTTGAGTAAGAGAAGAAAACATTATTATTTTAGCTTGAGGAACCTCCTTTTTTAAAAACTTAAGGGCTGTTAATCCATCCATCTCAGGCATTTCAATGTCAAGTGTTATCACATTCGGCTTGAGAATTTTAGCCTTTTCGATGGCATCCTTTCCATTAACGGCTTGCCCAACTACTACTATATCACTATCCTTGGCAAGTATATCCGAAATAAGCTTTCGCATAATTGCGGAATCGTCAACTATAAGGACACTAATTTTAGGCATATGGACTTTAAAACCCCTCAAAAAGATATCTAATTTTGGTTTCAAGCATTTCTTTATCAAAGGGCTTCATTAAATACTCGTTAGCACCTGCCATAATAGCATCAATTACGCTCTTTTGTTGATTCTCAGTCGTCACCATCATAACCTTTATATGAGAATAGGCTGGATTTTCCCTCATTTTCTTTAAAAACTCATAACCATTCATAACCGGCATATGCCAATCAAGAAGAATAAGATCAATTTGAGGATCTTCCTTTAAAATACTTAAGGCCACTTCTCCATTTTCTGCCTCTAAGACATGAAAGCCAAGCTCTTCTAAATACTTTCTCTCAATCTGCCGTATGGCCTTGGAATCATCAACAACTAAGGCTTTCTTCATTACCAATCCCTTGGTTTTGCAAAAATTTCGCGCACCTTTAGATTAAAAAACATATTAGAAGGCACCGCCTTTATTAAGGCAACAGTATCTGCTCCCCGTCCTGTTCCAGCAACTGCCACTACATCCTCAGGAGGAATTAATCCGGCATCACAACTCATCAAAACTATCTCAACACAAACCTTCAAGCCTTGTCCAAAGATTCGAAGGGTTTGGGCTATTAAAGCTTCTTCTGAATAGTGAAAATGCGCCTTTATAGCAGCTCCTATGTTTCTAAAAACCATAGTTCCTGTGTAAACTCTTGCACCAAGGCTTGTTAACTCATTCCTTGTCTCCTCACTCATCTCTAAGGTCCCTGGCTCTCTAAATCCCACATTATGAGTTACAATTACTAAATTGACATTTTCTCCTTGAAGGGCCCTAGCAAACTTAAGGGCGGTATCCCCAAAGGTAGAGGCCACAACAAGATGTTTTAATCCCCTCTCCTTCAAAACCCTCTGGACTATCTGAAGACAAACTTCCGTATTCTGAGGACCAGGTCTATCAAAATAAACTATCATTACTTACCCAATTTTTGATAATATTTGCCCTGGAATAACATCCCTTTTTTCAAGCATTATCTTAACAAATTTTGTAAAAAAAGAAAGATCCGCCTTTAAATCCGCTAAATGCCCTTTAGCAAACTCTAAGGCTTCCCTTTCAGAAAAGAAAAGTTCTATTTCTATATGATTATCTTGATACCAAAAAGAGGCCTCTACTAATCCCAAATATTCTAAAAAAAGTTTTAAAAGTAATACCTTAATTTTCCCAGCTTTTTCTTCAGGAGTAAGAATCTCAATATAACCCCAGGACTTGTCATCCCTGAAAACAAAGGGCAAAAAAAGTCTGTCCTCTTCCAATATAAACTCACTTATTTTTATTTCCTTTCCCAGCAAATCTTCTAATCCTCGCTTGGAAGAATCTTTATCCCTAACCTCTTTCTTCTCTGATAAAAGTTTCAAAAGACCAATTATAAAATTAAATTCCTGTTTCTTTTGAGCAGCCTTTATGTTAATTGCCTCTCCCCTCTTAACAAGTAAATACAAAAAACTAGCTTCATGCTTACCTTGTGGGACCTCTAATACCTCTAATACTACAGGTCCCTCGGACTTAGCGACTCTAACCTTTATAAATTCTCCAATCTTAAAATCCTCTGGATTAAGACTTCCAGTGATGCGAGCTTGAAATTTATGTCCTCCAAGTTCTAAATGGAGAAGTTTGCCTTCAATTTGCAATACCCTCACAGTCAATTCTCTTCCAGGCCTGGAGAATAGCGACCATATATTTTCAGGTAAATAAAATATAGGGAAAGGAGCAGTTACCTGCATATTATATTAGGAAATTTCTCTTCTCTTCAATATAATCTCCACTTCGCCTTCACTAAGCCCCAATCTCTTAGCTATTTCCTTAATTCCTAAACCTTTGTTATAAAGCAAAATAACCTCCTCCTTCACATTATATGCTTGTTTATCTGTGTCTCCAATCCTTTGACTTTGGCTTTTTAACTCTTGAAGCTTAGCAACCAAAGATTGTGCTTTCTCTAAGGAAGACTCTATATCTTCCCAGGGCAGAGTGAGGACCCTTTTAAATTTAAAATATAAAACTAACAGAAAAACGAGAATAATAAGATCAAGAATAATTAATAAGTAAAGAATTAAATTTTTATCCATAATTAGGTTCTAAGGAGAACCCCTTCTAACTCTATTTTTGCTGGTTGTAGCTCTAATACTTCCCCTTTTAATCTCTCTTTTAGATTTTCTTCAAAATCTTTGAGTTTGGCCTCCCTTAACCAGAGGGTTTTACTAACTCTCTTAAGCTCTTGATTAAAAAATCTTCGTAATTCAAATTCCCTTCCTAAGGCTTTTTGATAACTTTCATAGTTTTCAAAATACAAAAAAACATCTACTTTTACAAAGGTATCATTATTCGTTAAAAAAAGCAGATTGGAAATTTTTATGTAGTAATCGTATTTTTTTTCCACCCTTTGATTTGTAGGAGAAAGTTGAGTTTTGTTTAAAAGGGGTTCACCCACTTTTTCAGTCCTTTCTTTTTCCTCTTTAATAATACCAGAAGTCTCTGAGATAAAGGATGATTTAGCCTGTCTTTTGGTGGATACTTTAAAGAGATTCCAAAGAATTAAGAATCCTAATGTTAAAGAGATAAACAAAAGAGAGAAAAGGAAAATATAAATAAGGATTTTAAAATTTTTAGATTTTCTATCGATGAGTTGGGGTTTCTGTTCGGGTTCTTCAATTAAATCCTTTATTAGCTCTTCTGTCTTTTCTAAAGGACTCTCTTCTATAAAAGCCCTCTTCTCCTCGCTTTCCTCCTCTATTTCCTTTAGCTCTCTTCTTGTTTCTTCGTCCAAATTAGCCTCCCAAGACCTTTTCTATTTTTTCTTTTAATGTCTCAGGAGTGAAGGGTTTTACAACATATTGACTCACGCGGTATTTAATTGCCTCAAGTATGTTTTCCCTTTGAGCCTCTGCCGTAACCATGATAAAGGGGATATCCTTAGTATTTTCATTAGACCGCACCGCCTTCAGGAGCTCCAATCCATTCATTTTGGGCATGTTCCAATCGGAAATGATTAGGTCAATCTTTTCTTTATTTAGTATATCTAGAGCAGTGGTGCCATCATCCGCTTCAACTATGTTCTTAAAACCAAGCTGTGTAAGGATGTTTCTGATTATTTTGCGCATGGTTGAAAAATCATCCACAATAAGAATTTTAATGTTGTGATCAATAGGCATAGTAGCACCCTCCAAGTTTTTACTGGATTTTATTAATTATAGCTCTTAATTTCATAATAGCCTGATTATGAAGTTGAGATATCCTTCCCTCGGTATAGTTCATTACTTTGGCAATCTCTTTCATATTCAAATCTTCATAGTAGTAAAGAATTAAAACAAGTCTTTCCTTTTCTGAAAGATAGCTTAAAGCTTTTTCAAGTTGTTCCTGAAGTTCCTTTAAGGCATAATTTTCAAAGGGATCATTTTTTTGTCCCGGAATAAATTCAAAGATATCCTCCTCCTCCAAATCAGGCATCCTTTGTTTCAAAGCTTCAATGTCTATAAAGGAAACTCCCTTAATGTTTTCTAAAAAACGATGATATTCTTCTATAGTTAGTCCCAAAGCCTCTGCGATTTCCTCCTCTTCAGGCATCCTTCCCAATTTGAGATGGAGACCTCGAATTTTTTCCTCTAATTCAGTAACCTTTTCTCTGATACTCCTTGGTATTATATCTACTTTTCTGATCTCATCAATAATTGCTCCTTTAATTCTAAATTCCGCATAGGTGCGGAAATTAACCTTTTTTGAAGGATCAAAACGATGATAAGCTTCTATCAAACCAATAATACCTGCTGAAATAAGATCCTCCTTAGACAAAACCGGATTACCCAATTGGGCATATTTGTTAGCAATATGATTAATCCTTGGTAGAAATTCCTCAATTACCTTTTCTATAGAAGGCTTAATATTATATACATTTTCCATTAAACACACTCCTTATAATTGAGAAAATCTC
The DNA here is from genome assembly GCA_025059715.1 of Caldimicrobium sp. Taxonomy (GTDB): domain Bacteria; phylum Desulfobacterota; class Thermodesulfobacteria; order Thermodesulfobacteriales; family Thermodesulfobacteriaceae; genus Caldimicrobium. The sequence continues at coordinate 20,250 of JANXCE010000004.1, read as the reverse complement.
TCTAAAAATTCAGTTAAGTATTTGTTATGTTGCATTTTTTTCCTATTTAACATCTTAAAAGCAATCTCTTTGATTCGAGTAGATATTTTAGCATCAGGACAATATTTTACAAAGGGAATTTGAGATCTTATAGCCTTTTTAACACATTCATCATAGGGCAAGATACCTAATAGGGAGATTTTTAATTCTGGTAAAAATTTTTCACTAACATAGAGAAGTTGTTGATAGATCTTCTTTCCCTCTGCGTCATCTCTAACCATATTTACAATTAAGTGAAATTCTTTTATTCTACATCTTCGATAAGCAACCTTCAGGTAGGCATAGGCATCTGCCATTGAAGTGGGTTCAGGTGTCACCAAAACAATACGCTCTTCCGCAAGATTGGAGAAGAATAAAACATTGTCGTTTATACCAGCAGAGATATCAAATAATAGAAAATCAAAGGGCTTAAAGGCTTCTTCCATCTGACTTTTCAGGATCAATTTTTGAGCAGTATTTAACTGAGTTAATTCACTCACCCCTGATCCAGCTGGTATTATACTAAAACCGTATTCAGTGTCTAAAATTATATCCTTTAGTTGAAGTTGAGCATTCAGAACATAGCGGATGTCAAATTTTGGGGAAAGCCCAAGCATAATATCTACATTAGCTAACCCAAGATCCGCATCAAAAATTAGCACCTTCTGACTTAATTCCTGTAGGGCTAAGGCTAAACTTATAACAAAACTGGTTTTACCAACCCCACCCTTGCCACTGGCTATAGATAAACTTTTCATAGTTCCTCCATATGTTTTAAATTTTTTGAACTTCCTTTACTCCTCTAGTTAGTAACTCTAACCACTTATCCTCATTAATTTTTTCAATATCTTCTGGTATCCGCTCCCCTCTGGAAATAAAGACCGGAAGGGGAATATCCTCATACAGGAGCCAAAAAAGTCTATATCCCTTTAAATACTTATCTATAAAGGTTAAAATAAGACCTTCCACTGGTAAACTTTTTAATCCCTCCCAGATTTCCAAATTGTGGTCCCAGTAATCAGTGCTTCTCACCACCCAATAGAATCTGAATGAAGGATAATGATTATAAATCTCTGTTAATTCTTGAAAATAAAATTTCTTTCCAAGACTTGGGGTATCTATAAATAAAAAATCATGCCTTTCTAACAAAACATCTAAATGTCTGCCTAATTCTTCCCAATCGGTTACATAGATTGGAATATCCAGTAGATTTGAAAGTCTTTGAGCCTGCTCCTTAGCTCCAACCTTATAGTTATCTGTCTCTATTACTGCTACTTTCTGTTTACGATAATATTTAAACCAAAAGGCTATTTTATAAAGACCTGTAGTTTTGCCTACACCTGCCTCCCCTACAAAAACCTGCACACGAGATAATGGATTAACACCTTTACTACGCCAACTATATCGCAAAAATTCTCTCAAATCGCCATTAAAGGCATAGATTTTTTGTGCTAAATCCCCTGGAACCCCTTCGACTTCTAAATATCCCGAGACATCCTTTTTATCTGTAGCTAAAACTTTTAAGAGATTCTTGATATCCTGCAATTCCTTGAGAATTTCCCTGTAATTTGACATCCCTACTTCCAAGGCGTAAGAATGAGAAAGAGAGTTACTATTAGAGGATATTTCTATTTCCCTTTCTTCGACAGCAGCTACAACCTCATAGAATTCCTGATTTTCCTCTCTCACTTTCCCAGAATCGAGAATTACCGCCTCATCTCCAAACTCTTCTTTAACCTTTCTTAAGGCCTCAATCATATTTTTAGCTCTAAACTTTTTTATTCTCATAGCTCCTATTCTCTAATCAATTTAACTACTTCTAAAATTTCCACTTGGATCTCTCCTGGAATCTCCGCCTGAGATAGCACAGCTACTGGCCTGAGTGTCCTTTCTATAAGTTTTCGGAGATGTCTCCGTATTGTAGGTCCAGTCAATATAGAGGGCATTAGATTCTTCTGGGTATATCTTTCAACTGCCTGAGACAGGGCGGTTACAATCTTTGCCCCAATTTTAGGATCAATCATTAAAAAAGTTCCCTGCTCTGTCTTCTGAAGACTCTTTCTTATTATCTCCTCTATATCCTCGCCTACGAGAATGCAAGGCAACTTATTATCAACCAAAAGAGGTTTTATAATTAGTCTTCCCAATCGTTGGCGAACATATTCAGTAAGAATATCTACATCTTTTATAGTTGTCCCATAATCGCTTATAGCCTCAAAAATGGTAACCATATCCCTTAGAGGTATGCCCTCTTTTAAGAGATTTTGTAAAACCTTTTGTATAGTATTAAGATTTACAGTATTCAGGGTCTCCTCAACAAGCTTAGGATAGTATTTATTCATAGTTTCTATTATCTTTTGAACCTCCTGTTTGGTTAAAAGTTCATCCGCAAAAGTCTTTATAATCTCCGATAAGTGAGTAGTAATAACTGTGGATAATGTAACTACGGTAAAACCTGCCATTTCAGCAGACTCGCGAAGCTCTTCAGACACAAAATAAGCCTTCATCCCAAAGGTGGGTTCTATGGTAGGAATCGCTCCCTCAGGGGGGATGGCTTCTCCATAGGGAGGAAGCGCAAGGTAATAATTTGGTAACAGCTCTGCCTTAGCTACCGCCACACCCTTTATCAAAATTTGATATTCTCCAGGTTTCAAAGACAAATTATCTCTGACATGCACTGCAGGGATAACAATACCTAACTCGTGAGCCAACTGCTTTCGTAATCCCTTTATTCTCTCAAGCAGATCCCCTCCCCTTGTATCGTCCGCAAGATATATAAGTCCATAGCCTAACTCTACCGCTAATAGTTCCACTGGCTTAATTTCCTCTACTTCAGGGGGTGGAGGTAGTGTCTCTACTGGAGGTTGAACCTCTTTTCTTTGAATCTGTCTATAAGAGAGAAACCCCAAAGACAAGAGAAAGAGGGCAAAAATAAAGAAGGGAAGAAAAGGTAGCCCCGGAATTAAGCCCAGTGCAAACACTGCACCACTGGCTAAAAACATAGCCTCAGGTTTATGAACGAATTGTTTGGCAATATCCTTCCCCATGCCTGCCTCAGCGGCAGCCCTACTAACTATAATACCTGCGGAGGTAGATACTACTATTGCGGGAAGTTGAGAAACTAATCCATCACCTATTGTAAGGATCGTGTAAGTTCTGGCGGAAGTGGCCAGATCTAAACCCTTTTGTAGAGTTCCTATCAAAATCCCTCCGATGATATTAATAACTGTAATGATAAGCCCCGCTATCGCCTCACCTCGAATGAATTTAGAGGCACCATCCATAGCACCGTAGAACTCAGCCTCTTTTGCAATCTCTTCTCTCCTTCGTCTAGCCTCCCTCTCGTCAATAAGTCCCGCACTGAGATCCGCATCAATAGCCATTTGTTTTCCTGGCATGGCATCTAAAGTAAACCTTGCAGCAACCTCCGCAATTCTTCCAGCACCTTTGGTTATAACCACAAAATTAATTAAAATCAAAATGAGAAATACTACAAAGCCTACCACATAATTCCCACCCACTACAAACTCTCCAAAACTTTTTATTAAATGCCCTGCTGCATCAACTCCCTCATGTCCACGAAGTAAAATCACTCGGGTAGTAGCAATGTTCATCGTTAATCGGAAAAGGGTGGTTAACAGCAATAGAGCAGGAAAGGCTGTAAAATCAAGAGGTTTATTAACCTGCATGGCCATGATCAAAATGAGAAGACTTATAGAAAAATTGAGAGATAAAGCTAAATCAATGAGAAATCTTGGCAAAGGAAATATAATAAGAGAAAAGAGAACTATAATACCTAAAACAGCACTTATACTATAGAAATCTATCAGAGATTTGATTGTTAAGCCTCTTTCCATTAGGAGCTCCTATTCTTCCACTTTCTTAGTTTGTATACCTGAGCTAAAATCTTAGCCACAGCCCCATATAGGTCCTCTGGAATATAGGCTCCTATCTCAACTTTTCTATACAAAATTTGTGCCAGTGGTGGATCCTCATAGAGAGGAACTCCGTGTTTTTTGGCTATTTCCTTGATTTTTTGGGCTAAATGATCCATACCCTTAGCTATAACCTTGGGTGCGGGCATCTGACCTAAGTCATATTTGAGAGCTACCGCATAGTGTTCGGGGTTAGTTATGACTACATCCGCTTTGGGCACTTCCGCAAGCATTCTCTGTTTGCTAATTTGACGTTGTTTCTGTCTAATTTTAGCCTTTACCCAGGGATCACCTTCTGTTTGCTTGAGCTCTTCCTTAAGTTCTTGACGGGTCATCCTGAGTTTTCTCTCCACATCCCAACGGTTGTACAACCAATCCAAAAGAGCAAGAAAGGCTAAAACAAAGAGTAACTTACTCATCAGTTCCTGAAGTAGAAATTTCAAAGCAAGGATGAGCTGAGAGGAGTTTTGACCCAATAGTTTTACTATGGTGCCAACATTTTGACTTACAATCCAGTAACCAAGACTAACTATTATAGCCAATTTAGCCAGGGACTTAATTAGTTCAAAGAGGGCCACCATGGAAAAAAGTCTTTTAAAGCCTTCGATAGGATCTATTCTTTCCAATTTCAATCCCAGAGCCTCTGTAGCCCAAACACCACCTCCGGTTTGAATCAGATAGATCACTATCGCAACAAGCACCAATAATACTAAGTAGGGAAGAAGGAATTTTAACATGGCTTGGGTGCAAGTTTTAAAAAAGTAAAGAAAATAGCCCAAGTCAGTCAAGTCTGAGGTAAAATTAGAAAAACTGATCCTTGTGATAAAGATATACTGTTGAAAAAAGATAAGACTTGAGAAAAATAAAAAAATAAAACCTGTGGATAAAATGGCCACAGAAGATAACTCTCTACTCTTTACAATCTGGCCACGTTTACGAGCCTCTTCTCTCCGCCGTGGCGTTGCCTCTTCCGTTCGCTCTTGAGCCTGTTCCTCAGGCATGGCACCCTCAGAGTCTTAAAATAGAGATCAAAAACTCTCCAAATTGGAAAAAGTATTGTTTGAGGACCTTAGGCACTACCAATAGCATCAGACTAAGGAAAAATAATCCTAACCCAAGGGTAAGGGGAAAACTTACAAAAAGAACATTTATCTGAGGAAGAAGTCTACCTATTACTCCCAGAATCACATTTATTAAGAACATAAAAACTATAAGTGGTGCCAAAAATTTGACAGCAATGTCAAATAAGAGGTGACTCTTTTTAATTATAAACCTAAAGAAATTTTCGCTATTGAACAGAATTCCAGGGGGAAGCTCATAAAAGGACTTAATTAAAAAATAAATGAGGTTATGATGAACATCTAAGGAAAAAAAGAAAAATATAAAAATAAAGTATATAAACTGAGCTATAACAGGCATACTCACTCCACTTATGGGATCAAAGGTTTGCGATATACCGAATCCCATCTGTAATCCCACCAGTTCACCACCTAATTGCAAGCCTCCAATAATAAGTCTGAAAAAAAGGGCTACTACAAACATGAGAAAAAAATCAGAGATTATTAAAAAAAAGAGCTCTCCAAGATCCTTTGGAGCACCTACTTTGGAACTTAAAAAAGGAGTTAAGGATAGAGCCAAAACTAAGGACAAAGCGATTTTTCCCTTAGTGGGAAAGAAATTTCCGGCAAAGATGGGAAAGATTACTAACAGAAAAAGGGTTCGCAAAAAAATTAGGAGAAAAAGGGGAAGTTCTCTTTCTAATATATAGATGATGAGTCCCGGGTTCATTTAAGCATCCCTGGGATATTGAGTAAAAGCCTTTCGGTAAACTCGGTTAATTTTTTCAAAAACCATGGTAAGGTGATAAACAAAACCACTACCATGGCAAGTATTTTGGGAACAAAGGTAAGAGTCATTTCCTGAATTTGGGTTACCGCTTGAAAAATACTGATCACCAGCCCAACAACTAAGGCGGTTATTAGCAGTGGGGCGGATAGTAATAGACTAAGTTTAATGGCTTCTTTGGCTAAGGTTATTACTACGGTATCCGTCATGATCCTCCCTCCCTAATAAAAACTTTTCACTAATGACATTACAAGAAGATTCCAACCATCTACGAGGACAAAAAGGAGAAGTTTAAGAGGTAAAGAAATCATTGTAGGAGGAAGCATGAGAACTCCCATAGAAATTAAAACACTGGAGACCACAATATCAATCACTAAGAAAGGAACATAGAGAAGAAATCCAATTTGAAAGGCGGTTTTTAGTTCGCTAATCATGAAGGCTGGAATAAGAGTGAGGAGTGAAATCTCTTCTTTACTTTTTGGTCTTTCCTCACCTCTAAGTTTGATAAAGAGCGCCAAGTCCTTTTCTCGAGTATTTTTAAGCATAAAGTTCTTAAAGGGAAGACTGGCTCTTTCAAAGAGAGTTTTTTCATCAATTTCTTTTTTAAGATAGGGCTGAATGGCCTGTTTGTATACCTCTTGAAACACGGGGCTCATGATAAAAAAGGTTAAAAAGAGAGCCAAGGAGATTAATACTTGATTTGGTGGAGTTTGCTGAAGTCCCAAGGCGTGTCTCAGTATGGAAAAAACAATTACTAGTCGTGTAAAAGAGGTAAGCATAAGAAGTAAGGCAGGAGCAACCGATAATACTGTTAAGAGGAGAAGGATCTGGAGAAGGGTGCTAAATTGGGCTGGATTTTGGGTAGACTCTACTGTAAGTTTTATAGCAGGTAGAGTCAATAGATAAAGGTTAGCTATCACTTTTAAACTCCCCCAAGTAACTAAATCCCTTATCTGAAAGCCCTATTAAAAGTTTTCTTCCCTCTATCTCAATTAACATTAGTTGTGCCTTATAGGCAATAGGCTTGATCTCAAGTATCTTTATCTGAGAAGATTGGATAGATTTTTTTTGGAATCTGCTATACAGGTAGGAAACCAAAGGTAAGGCACTCAATATAAGAAAAAGAACACCTAAACCTTGAATATAATTTATCCATTCCATAATTATTAGGACCCCAACCTTTTGATCCTATCCTGAGCACTTATGATTTCGGTTATCCTCACTCCAAAGCGCTCATTCACCACCACTACTTCTCCCTTTGCCATAAGTCTTCCATTTACATATATTTCCACAGGTTCACCAGCAAATTTGTCCAATTCAATTATAGCCCCCTGATTAAGCTTTAAGAGGTCTTTGATTAACATTCTTGTTCTGCCTATTTCTACAGAAATTTCTAAAGGAATATCTAAAATAAAGTCCAGCTCTTGCGGATGGCCTGTTTCTTTGGAAGGCGTCAATTCCTGAAGTTTAATGGGTTGAGTCTCCTTTATTGAGGGCCTCTGCTCTTGAGAAACTATCTCTTCCGCAGATTTTTCCTCCTTGCTTGTAACAACTTGAGCTTCTCTTAGAGCAGACTCCCACATGGCCATCAAATCATCGGGATTAATGTGCTCCTCTCTGTTCTCTAATTTTTCCTCAGACATATTAGGCCTCCTTACTCTTGTTCAGAGGTTATAAAGTTATCAATTTTTAGCGCTAAGTGTCCTCTATAAACACCAAGTCTTCCCAATATTTTAGGTGTATCCTCAATCAAGATTTCCACTGGCTCCTCAATCTTTCTCTCCAACACAATCACATCGCCTACCTCTAAATGGAGCAAATCTCCTAAGGTTATCTGGCCCTTACCTAAAAAAGCTTTAAGAGTAACTTGACTACCTAAGATTACTTGCTCTAAGGCCCTTTTCCACTTTACATCAATTACTTCTTCTATTTGATAAGGAGAGTAAAGTTTCTCCTTAATAGGTTGAAGGGCACTAAGAGAGTAACAAAAGAGAATTTTTCCGCTGAGACTTTCTAAATCCACAGTAAAACCAGTTACTATTACGGTCTCCTCTGGTTGAAGCACTCTTGCAAACTGAGGATTTACCTCTCCTCTGATATACTTTGCTTTGACAGGATAGATATTTTTCCAAGCCTTTTCAAGTTCAATAAAAATCATATCTACCACTCTTTTAATCAGTCTTTGCTCAATAGGGGTAAATTCCCTGCCCTCTACTTTAATTATCTTTCTTTCACCTCCACCCAAAAATCTCTCCACAAAGACAAACACTAAGGGTGCATCAATTATTAGGAGAACATTGCCCTTTAGAGGCTCCAACTTGAATACATGTATAGAAGTAGGAACAGGAATTTTATTCATAAAATCTTTAAATCGCTCCATCTGTGTGGGAATATTTGTAAGATCTACGATTTCTCTTAAAAGTGTGGAAAAGCTAATTCTTAAGGATCTAGCTAAATGATCGTTAATAACATCAATCCCTGGAATTTTTAATCTGGTAGAAATAACATAATTTTTAAAATCAAAAGAGCGAGCCTCGATCTCTCCCTTTTCTTCAGGAGTGATATCAATTTTCCCACTGTCTAACCCAGCAAGTAAGGCATCAATCTCTTCCTGAGAAAGAACCTTTTCCATAAACTTTTCACTCCACGATAAATTGAGTTATGTAGACATTTATTATCATTTCCTCATCTATATCTTCCTTCAGTTTTCTTAGGATCTCTGCTTTAATCTTCTCTTTGGCGTCTGGAATAATAACCTCCTCCACGGTCTTTCCACTTAGTATGGTTAAAATTCTATCCCTTATCTTAGGTTCCTTTCTCTTTATCTCTTGTTCTGCTTTTTTATCTGCTACCTCCAAACTAAGCTTAATCTGCAGATATCTCTTTCCAGAAGGATCGAGAAGATTGACAATAATCGGATCAAAATCAATAAAAAGGGTTTGTTGATTTTTCTTCGCCTTTTTACCCTTAACTTCCCCATCAGACCCTTTTTTTCCTAACATAAGTAGAACACCTGTTCCAGATACAGCAATGATCAAAAGTCCTAAAAGAAAAAAGATTAATAACTTCTTTTTACCCCCTTTCTTCTCTTCACTCCTAACTTCTTCTGCCATATAATACCTCCTTGACAAAAAAATAGATACAAAAAATGTGCCTAATCTTCCTAAGAAATTCTTATTGCCTATTTCTAACTAAAAATTTCATAAACCCTTCAAGTTAAATTCAAATGTCAAAACTTTGACTTATGGGGCGTCAAGTTTTTAAAATTTTTTCCCAATATAATAAGAGCCATTTATTTAGAACCTTAGCAGAGTATCCACCAAGATGATTTTTACTAATAATTCTATGACAGGGATAAATTAATGGTAATGGGTTATGGGCTAAGATTTGTCCAACCGCCCTTGGAGAGGAGACTAAGCCAACTCTTTTAGCAAATTCTCCATAGGTTCGCACCTCTCCTCGTGGTATTTCTCGTAGGGTTAAAAGAACCTTTTGAGATAAAGGGGAGGTCCTTTTAAAACTGTGGGGAATTTCAAAATAATTTTTAGTCCCTTTTAAGTAGGACAAGAATTCTTTCACAAATGAATTAGCCTGATTGATAGTTTCAGGTTCCCCTGAAAATTGGGGCTTATCGTAAGTCAGATAAAGATCAAATCTTAAATATGTTACTCTTCCATAGGAATCTAACTCGAGTTCAAAACTAAAGGGAAAGATTTTGATCCAAATCTTAGAATTTTCAGGCCCTTTCAATTTTCTTTTTAGGAAGGGGTAAGTATTCTACCGAGGGAAAGCTTCTCGTAGGTTGGGGAAATAATTTCATGAGTTGATAAATTTCAATGGGCATTTCCTTGGATACTGGTAGACCAAGCCTTTTTGCCTCTTCAAAAGTAATGGGATAATCGTGGGTAAAGTAACCTTGAGAAAGTATTTCTGCTAATTCTTCAATTTTTTCCTCAGAAAGGCGTTCATTTAAGATAAGTCGTAGATTGTCTTTCATTTGTCTTAGGGCCATTTCTGCTACATCGGCTAAAATAAGAGTTCTATCCTCTATTTTATCCAAAGGTTTCCTTTTCAATAATCTTAATATTGAGGCAGCGGGATAGCCTTCTATCTGCGGATCAACTGGGCCAAGCACTGCATGCTCGTCCATGACAATTTCATCGCAGGCAAGGGCTATCAAGGTGCCCCCACTCATTGCATAATGGGGTATGAAGGCTGTAACCTTAGCAGGATGCTTCTTGATAGCTAAGGCTATCTGTAAAGCTGCTAAGACTAAACCTCCAGGAGTATGAAGAATTATATCTATGGGGACATCTTTATCGGTGAGATGAATAGCACGGATCACTTCTTCTGAGTCATTTATATCAATATAGCGCATGAGCGGAAATCCCAAAAAACTCATAGTTTCTTGTCTATGGACCAAAAGTATTACCCGTGAGCCCCTTTGGGCTTCTATTTTTTCAATCATTTTAGCCCGTGCCATTTCCAAAAACTTTTGCCTTAAAAAGGGTTGCATCGCCAAGGCAAGTAGAAGTATAAACAATAATTCAAAGCCTCCCATTTTTTCACTCCTATGTTTTATCTAAATCAAATAGAGAGCCAAAGATTCCATATTGATCTTTAAAATACCTACAGTGTTTTCTACAGAAAAACCTATAAAAGATTGCTCCGGCAATAAATCCACCCAAATGGGCAAACCAAGCAACTCCTCCTAATGAGCCTGGCATGGCAAGGGTAAAAAGCCCACTGTAAAACTGAAGAAGGAACCAAAGTCCTAAAAAGATAAAAGCGGGCACCTCTATAAATAGAGGAACAAAGAAAACGGGCACCAAAACCAATATTCTGGCAAAGGGATACATCATAAAATAGGCACCCATCACTGCGGATATGGCTCCACTTGCTCCTACCAAAGGAATAACAGAGTCCGCATAAATTAAACTATGCACAAGAGATGCTGCTACACCCATTAAAAGATAAAAAATCAGAAACCTAAGAGATCCCAATCTATCCTCCACATTGTCTCCAAATATCCAGAGACTCCACATGTTACTTATAAGATGAAGCCATCCCCCATGAATAAAGAGGTGTGTGAGGATAGAGATATAGGGTTCCCAGGGAGCTTTTCCTATAAGAACTGCAAAATAATTATCAAAGAAAAGAGCAGGTATAAAACCATAAGTTTTAAAAAAGATCTCTCTTTCAGAGGTAGACAAAGAGATTTCATATAGAAAAACCAATACATTGATGACAATGAGTGTCCAGGTAACTATGGGAGGTTTTATACGAGGATTCAAATCCTGTAAGGGTATCATCCTAAGGATCCTATGGCTTCACCTCGCACTTTTTTGCGAAAAGTTTCACTTTTCTCTACAAGCTCCAGAAATTCGCAAGTCCCCTCAGGGGGTATACACCCAAATTCAAAGGTAGGACTAACCTCTAATCGTGTAGTTCTAAATCCCTCTGGACCTTTATCCCTAAATATTTTCACTAAATCTTCAAAGATATAACCATGATCAGCTAAGGCATAAAACTCCGCACTCTTTAAGGCATATCTATTTCCGTTAAAAGAAAGACTTATTCCACCTTGTTTTTTTATAAGCTCCAAGGCTTGCACATCCGTTATACTATCTCCACAATAAAAACCTTCACTAAGAGAAACACTAAGATTGTCAGCAATTAACGCACAGGCTCTGGCCTTCTCCTCTCCACCTATGGGATTAACTTCCCTTAAAAACACTCCGCATTCAAGGTTCCAAATTTCTTCAAAAAAAATTTCCTCTAAACGATCAAGAATATTTCTTTGCTGTTGAGATAGATCCTGTGGACTCTTTGCCTCTCTAGGAAGCTCAATAAGGGGGTAATTAATTATTTCCTCGTAAAATCTTCTAAGAATCCTTTTTTCTTCATTACTAAGAATAACCCTATCTAAATCCACTTCCGTGCAAAAGACTTGCGAATAAGGCAGAGATAGTCGTTTACACAAGGCTACGAGATAGGGTTTATAACTGGTGCTGATAATGAAAAGGGGAAGGGATTTATAAAGCTTTGGTAAAACTTCAGGAATTCCCTTAAGAAAGCTTAGGGTTCTTTCTGAAAATTCCTCTAATAGTTTGTTTGTTGCTCCAAAAAGTCTTAAAAAGGGGAGTAACAATTTAAGGGTATCTCCTGCCTTGTAACCAGGCTTGGCCTTAATATATGCAAGATAATCATCGAAGCGGGAAATTTGAGTGAAAAAATACTCTCCTTTGGGAATAAGATAGGAGGTAAATTCAAAGGCATTATCGTTTAATGTTAGGGGACCTTCACAATCAAAAGCTATAAAGCACATAGAATAATTTTACTATGTTCTCTGTTATTTTAAAGCATTGATTTTGTTTAGAGACTCCCTGATTTTAAAAAAACCCTTTAAAAAATAACTCCTTAGATTATTATATAAATTCAATTTATGATTATTTTACAGGAGTTAACTGAATCATATTCCTTAGTATTACTCTCCTTGGGGGCAGGATTCCTAACCTTTTTGCTAACTGGGTTAGGAAGTAGTGGAACCCTATTTCTAAACAAAGTAAATCCCAAGGTTTTTTCTCTCTCCTTAGGTTTTTCTGGTGGCATAATGATTGCTGCCAGTTTTTGGTCCCTTTTGAATCCCGCCTTGGAGTTAGCAGAGCGCCATCATAGTTTTGCCTTTTTTCCGGTAACCGTAGGTTTTATCCTTGGGATAATTTTACTAAGACTTATGGATCTCTTTATCCCTCATCTTCACTTAACTTCATTACCTGAAGAGCAAGAGGGACTTAAAATCCCCTTAAGAAAGGGTGTTCTTATTTTATTAGCCATAACTATTCACAATATTCCTGAAGGGCTTGCCTTAGGGGTTTCCTTTGGAAGTGTGGAAGAAAATAAGGAGCTTATTATATCCGCATTTAATCTTACCTTAGCTTTAGGGATTCAAAATATTCCTGAAGGCTTAGCTCTTAGTTTAGCGCTAAGGCATACCGGTTTTAGTAAAGTAGAAAGTTTCCTTTATGGTGCGCTTTCCGCCTTTGTGGAACCCCTTTTCTCTCTGTTGGGCGCTGTAGCTACTCTGTGGATAAAACTTGCACTACCCTACGCCTTGAGTTTAGCAGCTGGTGCTATGATCTTTGTGACAATTGAAGAACTCCTTCCTGAAGCTCAAAAGTATGGAACCTCAGACCTTGCAAGTATTGGATTTGGGTTAGGCTTCTTGACGATGATGATCTTGGATACTTCTTTGAGTTAAATCGAAGTCGGGGTGAGAGGATTTGAACCTCCGGCCCCTGGCTCCCGAAGCCAGCGCTCTGCCAAGCTGAGCTACACCCCGCAACAAAATATATTTTAATGCCTTTTATCTTACCTTCAATAATAATTAAAATCTGTTAAATGCCTCATCTCAAATTTTAATATTTCTTTTTTGTATAAGTTCCGCTTCCTATTAGAATGTAGAAAAAAGATAAAAATCAAAAAAATCAATTCCTGAGGGCATCTCAATGAAAAGTAAAAAAATCCCAAAGGTAAGTGTGGAATTTAGATCCCAAAAAGGCTTGAAAGCTCTAACTCTTTGAAAGCTTCAACTTTATTAAAAAAGCATCATTCAAAAATTTTCAACAAATAGGGCCCTCAAGCTACTTTGAAAGCCTATGGAGTATCTAACCGCAATGTTTTCAGGTGTAACAAACTTTAAAGGGACCGGGAATGGAAGAAGGAAGACAAAAAGCAGTGGAGAGTAAAAGGAATAAACAGGTAAAGAGATGCATAAGCCCCTCGTTATTTATGGATAATTAGGCTTGTAGGGAGGCTAAAGAGGGAGGTAGAGGACAAGAGATAGTAGGGTGTTTTTGGGGGCAAGATAAAAAGGTATATAATAGCTGGATTAGATATGCGCAAGAGATTGGAATTTCCCTATGGGTTGGAGGTATTGGGAATGTCTTTAGAAGGGATAGGGCACTACTTTAATTATCTAACGAATCAGAAGATGAATAGTTATGGGGAGCGATTTAACAGGAGGTGGAAGGAGGATTTGAGAGAGCTAAATGGGGGAGTTGGGGAGGGATATAGGATATGAAGAGGGGGCATTATGGATTGATTAATAAATCGCCGTGCAGAGGGTATGGCAAAAATTATGTCAAAATTTTACTCAATCTCGAAATTACATGGACTAAATTATGTGGACTCATACGAATATTTGACAAAAGGCCTAAAAGTAAGTATAATGGTCTAAAATGCTACGACAAAAAAATTCTATAAATCATTACTTTGTTTTAGTTGTTATTTTAATAGCCACAGTCCTTTATTTACAATATTCTTCTGAAAACACCACAGCGGAAGATTTTAAATGTCTCAAATGTCATAAGGGAAAAGACAGTTTAGAGAAGTATGTTTATGAGAAAAATATAAAAACTGCAGAAGAATTAAGAGCTCTCATTCGTAAAGGCCCTAAAGCGGGCTTACACGTCACAAGCACCGATGCGGATATTGAAAGAGCTATTATATATCTAAATCTTAAATAAGTTTTTCTATGTCTTTCTAACTCAATTCATGAGAAAAAGAGCCTTTAAAAAAGATTATTTAGATGAAAGAGAAGTATTAAAACTTTTTGAAAAAACCAAAGGCACTCTTCTTCTAAGGGAAGTTTATCATTTATTAAATGTTCCTTCAGTAGATAGAGAAAAGGTTAGAGAGTTAATTAAAAAATTAGTTTCTCAAGGAAAATTGGTTCAAATAAAGAAAAGACGCTATGCCTTGTTGGAAAAACTCTCTTTAAAGAAGGGCAAACTTAGGGTTCATCCTGATGGTTTTGGGTTTGTAGAAACTGAAAGTGAGGAAACAATCTTCATTCCTCCAAGAAAGCTCGGACAAGCCTTAGATGGTGATATAGTATTAGTAAGAGTTGAAAGGCTTAGCAAAAAGGGGCCAGAAGGTAGAATAATCAGTGTGCTGGAAAGGCCAAGAAAACATTTTGTAGGCTACCTTGTAAAAAGGAATAAATTTTTCTTTGTCGAACCAGAGGATAGGAGGCTTCCCTTTGAAATTTTTATTCCCAAAAAAAGGCGTCATAAGGCAAAAGAGGGACACCTTGTTGTAGCTAAAATACTTCAACCGACCTCAGAATTTGGAGTTCCCTTAGGTGAAATTGTCCACGATTTAGGTGATCCCACAAACTTAGAATCTCATACCTGGGCTACAATTTTTACCAAGGATCTACCCCATGAATTTAACGATTATATAGAAAAAGAAATAACAAGACTTCCAGAGGAGGTAAGGGAGGAAGACAAAATAGGTAGGGTGGATCTTAGAGATCTTCCCTTTGTAACTATTGATGGTGAAAATGCAAGGGATTTTGACGATGCGATATGTGTTAAGAAACACTCCGAGGGTTATAGACTATGGGTAGCTATTGCTGATGTAGCTCACTATGTCAAAAAGGGTTCTCATCTTGATAAAGAGGCTTATCTTAGAGGAACCAGTGTCTATTTTCCAAATCTCGTCTTACCTATGTTTCCTAAAAAGCTGTCCAATCATTTATGTAGTCTTAATCCAAAGGTAGATAGATTGGCTATGGTGGTTGAAATTGACTATACTCACACAGGAAAGATAAGGAGCCAGAAATTTTATGAGGGGGTTATTAAATCCCAGGCGCGGTTAACCTATACTGAGGTAAAGGAAATACTTTTAGATGAAAAAGCTCAGCTCCTTCAAAAATATAAAGACCTCTGTTCTATGTTAAGAGAGGCTGGAGAATTAGCTCAAATATTGAGAGAAAAGAGGATGGAACGTGGAAGTCTTGATTTTGATTTACCTGAACCAGAAATTATTCTAAACTTAGAGGGAAAAATAGAAAATATAGTTAAAAGAGAAAGAAATTTAGCTCACATGCTTATTGAAGATTTCATGATTTCCGCTAATGAGGCAGTAGCGGAATTTCTCTCTGAGAATAACTATCCCCTACTATATCGGATTCATGAAACTCCAGATCTTAATAAATTAAAGGAACTTTTGGAATTCTTCCCCTTAGAGGGAATTGAAATTAAGATTCCTGAAGAGCCTGATCCCAAATTTTTTCAGCATTTGTTAGAGCTCATCAGAGACCATCCTTTGGGTTATCTGTATCATCACATGCTTTTGAGATCCCTTAAACAAGCTAAATATAGCCCTGAGAATGTAGGGCACTTCGGCTTAGCCTCCCCCTGTTATTGCCATTTTACCTCTCCAATTCGAAGATTCCCTGATCTTGTAGTGCATAGAATTCTAAAGAAAGCCTTAAGAAAGAAAAGAGCCCCCTACACAGCGGAAGAGCTCGAAATTATGGGAAAACACCTTTCTTTAAGAGAGAGGATTGCAGAAGAAGCGGAAAGAGAGGTCCTGAAAAAGTTTCAAGCTTTCTTTATGAAAGATAAAGTAGGACAGATCTTCACAGGAATTATCTCAGGGCTTACTGCCTTCGGCTTCTTTGTTGACCTTGAAGAATATTTAGTAAGTGGGGTCGTAAGATTAGTGGACATACCCGATGATTATTATATTTTAGATGAAAAGGGAACTTGCTTAATTGGTAAAAAGACAGGAAAGACTTTTCAATTAGGACAAAGAGTAAAAGTAAAAGTAAAAGAGGTGGATTTAATAAGATTTCAAATAAACTTTCTCTTAGTTTAAATCCGAAACTAAAGCTTCCACTCAATTTCCCATTCTACTTCTTTTTTCCTGTCCTCTTCTTTGTATTTTATCTCCAGTTCAAAACTCTCGGGAAGTTCTATCTTTTTATCTCCTATCAAGACATAGCCCTGTTCTACTTGAGAGATCAGATTTCTCAAATATTCAAGCAACTCCTTTTTGTTAACCTGCTTTTCGATTTTCTCTTTCTGAGCCATTTCTTGCACCTCCAATCTAAGCTGGAATTTCTTTACCTAAGGTCGTTAAGGCTAAATTTAGATGTAAAACTCCCTTTTGAGCCTGAATCTTATCCGCAAGTTCCCTTATTTCATTAGCTTTACCCTTTACGAGAATAATCTCTAAACATCTATCTTGATCTACATGAAGATGTTGGGTTGTTATAATTTTCTCGTAGTATTCGTGTTGAATATCCAAAAGTTTTTCCGATAATTCCCTTTTATGATGGTCATAGAGATAGGTGATTACCCCAGCAACTTCTTCTCGGGATTCTTTCCATTCCTCTTCTACTAACTTTTGTCTAATAAGATCCCTTATAGCCTCTGAACGATTCGCATAATGTTTCCGCTCAATATATTTATCAAAGGCCTTTAGAAGCTCACTTGGGATAGATACCCCAAATCTGGCCAATTCTTCCATAAGAAATTCCCCAAAAAAATTTTAATATTATAATTATAAGCAAAAAAACAAAAAGTCAAGTAACTGTATAAGTCCATATGATTTTAGACTGAAGGGAATTCTCATAAAATTTATAACAAATCCACTCCAAAGGCGATACATTCCCAAGACCACTATGCACCCTCTCAGTATTATACCATATCAAATACCTCATAAGCTCCCTGTTTAAACTCCTCCAAATCATCCTTCAACATCCACTCCCTATACTCAATAAACTCCTCCTCCTATGTCTTGTTAAACCTCTCTACATACCCATTCCCTCTGGGATTCCGAGGATAATTAATAAAGGTGCTCTGGATCGCTCTTTTTTTTGGACAAATTAATTGTCTTAAGGTTAATAACTAAAATATAGATCACTCAAATCCTCTCTAAAGCTGTGTTACCAAACAACTCGTTTGTGGCTACCCAAAGATCACATAAAATTTCTGAACTAACTCTTGACAAGTAAAGGCCAAAAATACAGGGGCTCCTACTCTTGAGCTTCTTCAAGGATTAAAAACCCTCGAAACTGAAAACTCAAAACTTAAAAAATTGCCAACATGTAAGGAATTTGATATACAAACAAAACACTCTCCAACCCAAATACCATCTCCTTGAGTTTTTAACCCAAGAGATACTCTATCCCTCCTTTAACCTTTTATTACCAAGAACAAAGCGAAATAAGGTCAGAATATAGAGATATATAAAATAGCCATTTTGACTTATAGGCTTGAGAGCTACAAAGTAAGCTATATTAAAAGTATTAAGATTATGGAGGGAAGAGAGATTTAACAGATATGTGTTTTTCAATATGTATTTCCGGCATTGGTTGATTTTAGTTTGATAGATAATGTGGTAACGGAGCATTTAAGGGGTAAACTTAAGGAATATGGGGTTCAAATTTAAAACCTTAAGCTTTAATACAAACCCTAACATTTTAGTTGTCCAAAACATGAGGGCATCCCAATCTTTTCTTACAAAGATCGATGAGAAAGTAGCAGAAACTTTAAAACGGTTTAATTTAATGTAAAATTTTAAAAAAATGCTATTACTATTCAGCAAATAAGGGATAGACTATGAACAAGTTGAATTTATTGAATTTTTAAAAAAAAGTCCAAGATTCAGGAATTCTTGAGTTAGTATTGAGGGTTTTATGTATTTAGCTGGGCATGAAATCCTGAAAAATCAAACTAAAGGCTTGAAGTAATGGATATGTAGATGGAGAGCCTGTGGCAGAAGTGGTAGAGCGGATTTGAAGTAAGACTAAATTGGGGATGTGTAGGTTGTCGCTAAGAGAGGGTCAAAGAAAATTAAATGGGGGATGTGAAAAAATGAGGAGAGTATTTCTGGTCTTAGCTTTTTTAATACTTCTTTTAACTTCCCATGGGGCTTATTGTAAGGAGGTGCCCTTTACCCTTGAGGATAGAGATAGAATCATTCGCATAGAGACAAAACTTGCAGAAATTGATAAAAGGTTTGAGCAGATGATGACTTTTATGTGGATGTTGGTGGGGATTTTTACGGGGATAACGGCAGCAACCATTGGTTTTGCAATTTGGGACCGACGCACCATGATAAGACCCTTTGAAATCAAAACAAAATTGATAGAAGATGAAATAGGTAGAGAAAACGAAAGACTTGATTTAGTTATAGAAGCCCTTAGAAATCTTGCAAAGACCGATGAAAAAGTAACAGAAATCTTAAAACGATTCAATTTAATGTAAGATTAAAGAGGAGTTTTATGTATTTGGCTGGGGAGGGAATCTTGAAAAATCAAGCTAAAAGGCTTGAAGTTAATGGGTATGTAGATGAAAAGCCTGTATTCAGAAAAGGAGTAGAGCGAATTTGAAATAAGACTAAAATTGGAGATGTGTAGGTTGTCGCTAAGAGAAGGTCAAAGAAAATTAAATGGGGGATGTCAAAAAATGAAGAGAGTATTTCTGGTCTTGGCTTTTTTAATACTTCTTTTAACTCCTTATGGGGCTTATTGTAAAGAGGTGCCCTTTACCCTTGAGGATAGAGATAGAATTATTCGCATAGAGGCAAAACTTGCAGAAATTGATAAGAGGTTTGAGCAAATTGACAAGAGGTTTGAACAAATCGATAAAAGATTTGAGCAAATTGACAAGAGGTTTGAGCAAATTGATAAGAGGTTTGAGCAGATGATGACTTTTATGTGGATGCTGGTAGTGATTTTTACGGGGATAACGGCAGCAACCATTGGTTTTGCAATCTGGGACAGACGCACCATGATAAGACCTTTTGAAATCAAAACAAAATTGATAGAAGATGAAATAAGCAGAGAAAGAGAAAGGCTTAATTTAGTTATAGAAGCCCTTAGAAATCTCGCAAAGACCGATGAAAAAGTAGCAGAAATCTTAAAACGATTCAATTTAATGTAAGATCAAAGACGAGTTTTATGTATTTGGCTGGGGATGGACTCCTAAGTAAGTCCTAAGTGATGAATGATGTTGATCAAAGATTTAAATTTTCACGGTGAAGAGTAATTTAAGTTTTAGCTTACCAAAAAAACTAAGACTTCAACTCTTACATAAAACTTGCAAAACCTTGTGTTTTTAATTTATACAAAATCTCGATCAACTTCTTCACAGTATGAGGATAATCAGTATTAACATCTAAATTATCAACTTTCAATTTTGAACCTCGGAAAATAGGCATAGATTTTGGGTCTAAAACTTCTTTTGGAACTTTACCTTGAGATGATTTTTTCCAAAATAATTCAAGTAACTCTCTTATGGGTTCTTCAAGTTTTTGTTTTGTGCCATGAAATTTAGGTAAAACTTTCATCATTATAGCAAGATCTAATGCTTCTTTTAAAGACATTTTGTAATTATCAAGAGTATCCTTAGTTGCATTATAAATAAACATAAGCATCTCATCAAAAACTCTATAACCAAAATGTAGACCGTAAGGTTTAAGTTTTTCCTGAATTTCTTTTATCGTGTTAACACACTCCTGGTAATCTTTATCTTGAATTTCTAGTAACTGCTTAATAGCATTTTTTTCTAACCCCCCCCCTGCATAAGTTCAAGATCTTTTTAGAAGGAAAAAAAGTGTTAAAATTGAAAATCAATATCAAAGAAAGGAGGGA
>JANXCE010000049.1 GCA_025059715.1 Caldimicrobium sp. | reverse complement strand
AGCCTAATCGGAATTTCATAAAATATTTTAACATTTTACTTTCCTAACAACACTCCCAAGAAATAAATCAAAAAAATTCCAATAAAGTGTATTATCCACCATCTAAAAGTTAAAAAGCTTGGTTTCCTAATGAAAGAAATTATTTTATTCCACATTGCGTTTATCATAATATAGCTATTAAATTCTTTACTTTTTCGATCTTTGGTTTCTTTTCCACTATTGGTCCTTTAGATAAAATGGGATTTCTATCTTCAAAGGTAGGTCCTTGCTTGAGGTAAATTATTCCTAAGGGAATTCCATCTTCCCATTCCAAAGACTTTTTAATAGCCAGCTCCCTATTCGTTGGATCATAGTCCTTTTCAATATAATATATTCTCTGTTTATACCATTCATATGTATTAATTTTATTGAAAGTTACACAAGGTTGAAGTATGTCTAGAAGGGCAAATCCCCTGTGCATAACTGCTTCTTTAATCAACTTTCTTAGTTCTTCTATATCTCCAGCAAATCCTCTTGCAACAAAACTTGCACCCAATCCTATAGCTAAAGATATAGGATTGAGTGGTTCTGATATTACTCCAAATGGTTGTGTTTTCGTAACCATACCAACAACGCTCGTAGGTGAAGCTTGTCCTTTTGTTAATCCATATATTTGATTGTTGTGAACAAAGACTTTTATATCAATGTTTCTTCTTATAGCATGAATTAAGTGATTTCCTCCCTCCCCATAACAATCACCATCACCTGTAACCACAAAGACCTTTAGTTTATGATTGGCTAACTTTATACCTGTTGCCACTGGAATAGCCCTTCCATGTAAACCATTAAAGGTATGACATCTGATGTAATGGGGAAACTTGCCTGCTTGCCCGATACCTGAGACAACAACAAATTGATGAGGTTCAAGTTGGAGCTCAATCATAGCTTCGATAAAGGCCTTACGTATAGCGAAATTCCCACACCCTGGACACCAAGCTGGATCTCTGCCTTTGAAATCTTCAAAGGTAAGCACGGATTTTATCCTCTAACTCGTCTACTGTAAAAGGCCTACCATCGTATTTATTTACATGATAATGCGGTCTAAGTCCTGCCTCCATCATCAAAAGTTTAGCAAATTGACTAGTAGCATTTTGCTCTATATTGATTATCACCTTTGCGTCTTCAAAATGTCTTTTCCAATTCTCATCATGAGAAAAGGGGTAAATTTCGCTAAAATGAAGTAAAGCTACCTTATGATCCCTAGAAAGATATTTTGCAGTCTCGTAAAGGATTCCAAACATTGAACCCCAACAGAGAAGTAAAATATCTGGCTTCTCGATTCCGTAAAAAGACGGAGGTGATATTTCCTTTTTTAGTAAAGGGATCTTTTTATGCCATCTTTTTTGGACCATCTGGATCCTTGTCTCTACATCTTCGATTAAATGACCTTCTTCATCATGCTCATCACTATCTGTAACTACAAGATGAGTGGTATCTCCTGGAATACCGAAGGGAGATATACCTGTTTCAGTGAATTGATGACGCTTATACTCCTTTAATTTTCTAAATTCCTCTCCTCTTAGACGATAATTTATATTTTTTAACCTAGAAATATCTAGATCCTTATAAGTCCATTGAGAATCAGCAAGGTATTGATCTGATAAGATAATGGCTGGAATCTGATATTTTTCAGCCAAATCAAAGGCCTTGTTAACAAGAAACATTGCCTGTTCAGGTGAACCAGGAGCAAATACGACTTTGGGAAATTCTCCATGACCAGCGAAAATCGAAAATAAAAGATCTCCTGCCTCAGTTCTGGTAGGCAAACCTGTAGCTGGGCCAGGTCTTTGGGCAAGCACTATTACCACAGGTGTTTCTGTCATTCCTGCTAGAGAGATCCCCTCAACCATTAAAGCAAATCCCCCTCCTGAAGTTGCTGTCATGGATCTAACACCAGCAAAAGAGGCACCTATAATCATGTTGATGGCTGAAATTTCATCTTCAGCTTGTTCAACTAAGATCTCAAACTCTTTAGAATGTTCAGCTAAAAAGTTAAAAATACCTGTAGAGGGGGTCATAGGATAGGCTGAAAAGAATTGAACCCCCGATGCTAGCGCACCAAGCCCTATAGCTTCATTGCCTGAAATCAAAAATTTAGGCTCTGTATATTCACTTAATTTGAATGAACAGGTCAGGCAATTCTCCTTTGCAAATGAATATCCTGCCTTTGCAGACCTGATGTTATTCTCAACAACCTCTTTACCCTTTTTATAAAAGGTCTTCCTTAATACTTCATACATAGGATTGGGGTCAATACCAAACATTCCGAGGATAGCACCTACTGCCACAACATTAACCATCAATTTATTACCCCCTTCCTTCAGAGCTAATTCTTGAAGGGGGATATCTAAAACATTTGGATATTCAAACTTTTCTTTAACCATCAAAGAATCATACAGGATCTGACCCCAATCAGTTAACTCATTGAAATGGCGATAAAAACTCTCTTTATTAAGACAGACAAGTAAATCAACTCCCTTTTTCAGGGCAGTTATTGGAGTATTTGAAAATCTCAGTTGAACGAAATTGTGCCCACCTCTTATTCGTGACTCATAGTCCTGATATATAAAAACATGATATCCAACATGAGTAAAAATTTGAGCCAAAACATCACCTATTGTCTGTATTCCCTGTCCTGCTTCACCGCCAATTTTGATGGTATAGTCCATAGAGGAATTCCTGAAAACAATTTGTTAATAAATTAAACTAATAACTATATAATTGTACAACCATATCAAGTCAAGCCTCAAAAACAAAAATTACAATATGTTTTCTAATTTTTATTGCGTAAAAATTTCTTTTACCTTTTTATAATAGAAGATTTCACTTAGAAGAACAGAGACAGGGGAGCTCTCTGATCATGCTCCCCTATCTAAAGGGGGATTCAAAAATTAGACCTGATCTTTACCACCAGGAGATGGTTTTATCGGCATCCCAGATGAGATCTATGAGTTTATCATAATCTGCATCACTGCTAGCTTCAAAGAGATTAAACTCGATTATTTCGTGACCTCTCTCTTTAAGCTTTGCTATAATTTTCTTAATATCTTCATTTTCCGCGCTAACTTTATGTCTGTAAATACTCAAAATCCTCATCCTTAATACCTCCTTTTAGGATTAAGCACATTGCGGTGGTGCTTGAATTTTTTGGGCAGGCAAACCGTAGCCTACCACAAAATCAGATTCCAAAATCTTCTCAACCACCTCATCAAGGGTTGCCTCTGCTAATTCCCATTCTTGAAGATTGTAATTTTTTGTCTCCTCATCCATGGTTTCAGTTACCGCATAAACCTCTCCTTCCATGTCCCTAATCCAGGCAAGATTCTCCTCCAAGTATTCTGTTTTTGCAGGCATTTTTTGATAAAATATAAAGGAATAGGAATACATGTTTTCCACTGCTAAACCAAGAGCTGATCTTAACCCATCGGCAATATATGGTCTATTAGCTATCAAAAAGCATACCTTGTAGCTCATAGTTTTCCTCCTTAAAGATTATAAAACCAAATATTTTCCAACCTCTTCCAACATTTCTCCGTGAAAGGCCTGAGTCCTCATTTGATTTGCTGTTAAACCTTGATTATGATATTCGGGCTCAAATCCTTCACAGGCAAAGGCTGCCACACA
>JANXCE010000048.1 GCA_025059715.1 Caldimicrobium sp. | reverse complement strand
TTTTTCCTGAGAGGGTCTTTTACCACAGAGCTCACATACACCAGCTCCAGAAAAGCTCTTAAAATAGTCAGAAGGAGCTCCTCCAAAATAGTATAAATCAAATTTTTGGTATTTCTTTTCTTCCGCTAACTCTCCCAGCTTTTTATATAGTTCTTTGTAGCCTTCTTTGGTTATAAAATCCTTAGGTTTAGCTTTAAGATATACTATCCCGATAGAAGTCTCTCCATAAAAGCGATGATACAACCAGTCATTGATTCTGAATTCTATGTCTTTTAGCTTCTCTTCTATACATTGCAAGTTGGGGGCTAGGATTAAAAATTTGCCTGCGGTGTTATAGAGCACTGAGACGAAGGTTAATCCCAGTTCCTCGAGAATGAGTTCTGCGGTAAGCTCACTAAGCAACGATATCATAAAGGATCTACCTCTAAGAAGCTTAGCAGCAAACTTATTTGTGGCACCACCTGCGGAGAATATAAAACTTTGAATTCCATAAAAGTTTCCTTCAATTAGTAGAAATTTCTCAAGCTCCCTATCGCTTATTTTCTCCTTTTGCAAAGTATTGGTCCCTTTGTGAAACACATACAGCGCTGAGGCAATACTTGCAGTCAAATAACTGTGATCATAAAGAGATACATCACTTAGCAGGAAACTCTTCTCATTAATTGCAGAAACCGTAGCCATTGGAATAAGAGAGAGATATTTCATCAATAAACAATTTAAGTGGGTCAACCAGAGATAGGGATTTTCCCTATGAGGTAAGTTCTTGAAAGCTTCCTCAAACTTTCTTAGTAAATCCGTGTATGTATCAATAAAGTGTTGAGTAGTAATATTTGGGTCTCTGTTGATAGGAAAAATGCTCTCTGGACTTATAGGAGCAATTTCGTAAACATACTTATAGTCCTCTAATTTTTTCTTCCAGTCTTCACTTAGAGAAATATCTTCAAAGAGCGAGAAGAGTCTTTGTTCTACTGTCGTTGATTCTGAGGATGACTTAATCTCTTCTAAAGTTCCTTTTTCATAACCTTTACTCAAAAGATTTGCCTCATAAATAATAGAGTGAAGTTCTGAGGAGGGTTCGTGATGAAGGGAGGCTAAGTTCACCAGAGCATCCTCTGAAGAGTGGGTAATATCTCTGAGTTCCTTAGGTATAAATTTTCCAAAATTTTCAATAAAATAAGCAGTCGAAAGAGCATGCAAATAGCGATGTTCTCCTCCATGACCAAGTTGATTAAAATCGCTGTTTTGTTTTATGTAGTCTTCAGGGGGCAGTTTTATTGCTCTTTCATAGAGCTTCCCTATATCATGAAGTAAACTTGCGAGGATAACTTTTAAGTGGAGAGGATCTGAGGAAAAGCGATCCATTTTAATCTCTCCGTTCTTGTTTTTGAACTACTTATTTAATATAAAATCCTCAAAACTATGTAATTCTGACATTACCCTCTCTTAGTTTTCTTAAAAATTTGAATTCAAGAACTGCGTCGTAGGTGTTGCCCTCCTTTTGATAATTGTAAATCCAGCCATCCACATAGTGGCCAAAGGCAAGTCCGATCATAAAGGCAAGGGGCACAGGACAGGAGAAAAAGAAATGATAACTCCTAAAGGACCTATCTGCCCTTAGTTGTTGCATATAGCTTGCACTCTCCTTGGCAAGAGGAAGAAAAGCCTCTATGGGAAGGTTACCTTTATGCTCTGTTTGCAACACAAGATAGGTCGGAGCCAAACCGGTGTTTCCAACGAATCTTTTCACATCTCCCAAAAGCTCGTGATGGGAAAAATTTAACAGAACTATTAAATCTTCTCCCTCTCCTTCAGTTTGAACTTTAAGTAAGTAATACTCTTTACAAATCTCTTTGATCTCACGAGGATTCATTACTTTAACAGGATGATAATCAGCCTTACCCCCAATGACTTGATAGTGATATAAAACAAAGGGATCTAAATGGCTAAAGAGAACTCCCAAGGCAAAGGCTAAGGCGGAAGCTCCTCTTATTCCAAAGTGAAATACCTTGTTTCCAGAGAGGAAATCTCTTACTTTTTGAATCCTTTGTTGGAACTCAATACAAGTTGTTTTCCAATCTTCAGGGCTTTTCAATTGACCTGTGATTAAGCAAAAATCACTCTTGGGAAGCCCAAAGAGCAGTTCTAAATGTGAAAAAAACTCACTCTGGGATAGATCTACCTTTTCCATAAAACTCCTAAAGAAAACCTCACACTCCCTTTCTGACTCAGAGGTGATATAAAAGGGTATCTCCCAGTGTCTCTTCTCAAGGGCTTCCCTTAATGCCTGAAGGGACTTTGTATTTCTCGGGTGAACTAATCTAAATCCCCTCTCCCTTGCAAACTCAAGCTTTTCTCTTAAATATTCAACCTCTAAAATCTCTCCCTTTTTATTAAATTTTCCCGTAAATAAAAGATTCTCGGGAATTCTCTCCACAGCCAAAGACATGGCTAAGGGTAACATAAAACTCTCTCCAGTAAAATAATCTTCAAAAAAAACTGCAAAGGGAAAGTTCAGCCAAGAAGAGATAATGCTCAAATTTTTCTTTAGATGAGAAAGATTAGTAATAATTTTAGAGGTATTAGGGATGGCAATAGCCTTTGAGAGGCGAATGTTTGTATCACCATGTGGTAACTCCTTAGAGGCAAGAAGTATATTCACATACTTTGCCTCTCCAGAAATTATACGCTCTGCATCCTGTTTATTAACTCCTAAACCTTGAGCCAGATTCTTTAAGTTTACGAGTTCTCTATGGGCTCTTAAGTGATTAATCAGGGCAAATTGTATTTTAGGGGTAAAGGTGCTGAAAATTCGGGTAATCTCTTCCATGTATTCATCAAGAAGGCCTTCCTTTAAAAAGACAAGAAAATGCTCCTCTTCCATAGCTTCAAATCTGAACATACAAATCCTCCTCAAGAAAGGAGTAATCCATATACTCTGGCAGAGGTTCCACAATTACTTTATCTGAAGTTAGTTCCCCTTCAAAAAGAAGCTTGTCTTTAAGATAAATCTTTACCCTTTCACCAAGAAGGTTTTGAGGCAAATAAAGGATTAATCTAACCTTTCCTTCAAGCCTTTCCACAAGGCCTAACCAATTCTTACCCTTATATACAAATTTTGAGCCTGCAACTGCAAGATACTGGTATCCCTGATAAGCATCAAATACAACTGGTTCTGGCTTTATTAAGAGAAAGCTAGAGGCGCTTTCTAAGTCTTCTACTAGGTCAAGAAGGCTTTGTGTGTTAAAGGGGGCTAAAATTTGCGCTATTTTTTTTATGTAAATCCCCTGTGAGGTGTTAGGTATGGAAGAACTTTCCGCAAATTGTAAGTAGGATTCCAATTCTAAAGGAAGAACTATTGCTATTGGATAGGAATATTTGCTCAGAAAATCCTCTAACAAATAAACCCAGAGGGGAAGCCCTACTAAGAGAAGCCTTTGGGAAGGAATTCCCAAAATAGGAGTGCCTCTACCTAAGTAGCCCAAAATTACATCTTCAGTAAAAATCAAAGCTTTAAAAATTTTTTCCTCATGAAAGCATGCCTCTTCAGCCAAAAGTAAATACAAGGAAGGCATGGAATTTAAAGCTCGAAGCTCCCTAACCTTAGGCGGAGAAATTTTATCCACTTCCATAGGACCTTCAAATTTGTTCCACATCTCAAGTGCCTCAGCTAATTCTCTTTCTATCAGAGTAGTTTTTTTCATAGTATTGGCCTTTATATATTAAAGATTAAATTCTGAACAGATTTCTGACAAAATTCTCTCAAAAAGTT
>JANXCE010000047.1 GCA_025059715.1 Caldimicrobium sp. | reverse complement strand
GGCATAGAGATCATAAGCCTTTGGTTCTGCCATAGAGGAAGTATAAGCGAAATCTGTTGAGAAGACAAGAGGTTATGTGAGAAAGCTTTGGAATTATGTTTCTGCGTTTTGATTTATATGAGTATCTGGGTGTTTTGTTAGAGAGGATTCTCTGTTAGGTCTTCTTGACTTTGTTACTTCTTTCTTCATGGAATCCCCTTGAAAGCGGAGCGATTCCTTTCTCTACAATCCTTTTTGAGGCGGGGCGGGTTGCAACCCCTAACTCCGTACTACTCTCATCAATCAAGCCTTGTGATTGTTTAGAACAAACTATATTTTGCAAATTAACCCTCTGAAAGACTCTATCCATAGCCTTAAACTTTACTCCAAAGGTCCCTCCCACTCTTGCTCGATAAAGGACTACTCTTCAATGCCAATTCCAAACTTACTAACCTCCTCTCGCCCTCAATAAACCCACCCTCTTCCCATAATAACTAAGGCCAATACTTTAAAATCCTTCCAATCGTAGAGAAGAACATTAAAGGAGACGAACACTAAAGCTATGCCCCTCCTTTCACAAAGTCAATTCACTAAGAGTTTAAGCTTCTCCTTGCCAAAGGGTTCTCTCCTGTAACTCAGGATAAACTCTATTACCTCATTCGCCACCTCCTTGAGCATTTCCTCTTAGTCAACTGTGGCTTCGGTGCCAAAGGAGTTACGAAATTCGATGACCTTTAGTTTAGAGGCGCCTTCTTATCTTTGGGAGGCATCTTTTGTTGCTTCAAGTCTTTGTAGCATTTCTAATTCTTATTTTTAAGCCTTTGATGGGAGAAGGGGTTAGTGAGAGGCTAAACATAAGAACACCAAACTTACCTCTTATTTTCTTTGACAATTTTCCCTTCTTTCTTTGATATTGATTTTCAATTTTAACACCTTTTTTTCCTTCTAAAAAGGTTCTGAACTTATGCATTTTTTTTTATTTTTTATTTTTTATTTTTTTACCTCGGCTTCCCAATCATACACAATTAGCTTCCCAATCATACACGATTTCGCCATTCAAAAAGTTAAGATTAAGTAAAACTAAATTTTAGTACATTTCAATTGCTTATGGAGCTTATTGTAAGGAGGTGCCCTTTACCCTTAAGGATAGAGATAGAATCATTCGGACAGAGGCAAAACTTGTGGAAATTGATAAGAAGTTAGAGCAGATAATGACTTTTATGTGGATGCTTGTTGCGATTTTTACAGGGATAACAGCAGAAACAATTGGTTTTGCGATTTGGGACAGATGCACTATGATAAGGCCTTTTGAAATTAAAACGAAATTGATAGAAAATGAAATAGGTAGAGAATCAGTTATCAATTTAGACATAGGATGAGCATGTCCATCGATTTATTTATCTAACTCATCTTTACTTAGTTTTATCAAACAGAGCGAATTAGTTATTATTGAATTAATGTTTGCAAGGGGTATATAAATCCTCTGTGGGAGCTTGACTATCCGGTTGGTCCGGTTGAAATACAGGTAAGATTGAGGTTCCTTTTGACACCTCATTTGAAATTACTAAATTTCCCAAAATTATATGGTTACTTGAAAAGGGATAAAAGAGGTGAATCATTATCTTTTGATAGATTAGAGAGCGTTTTGCCTTTTTTAAAAAGAGAATATTTAACTCTTATATTTTAACATTATCAGATTAATGGGATGCCCCCAAATTTTGGACAACTAAAATGTTAGGGTCTGTTTTTCGGCCCCCTTTCTTGGACATCTCTATTGTTAACCTCATCCCTGTCCTCTCTACTTAACCTCCAAATATCCTCAGGCACTACATATCCCAATGAAGAGTGTTCCCTCTCCCTATTATACTATCCATCCACTTATCCTCATCCTCGCAGATACTATATCCTCAAATACCTCCCTATCCAAACATTCCCTCCTCAATACCCTGTGGAAACTCTCTATGTGCCCATTGTTATAAGGTTGTCCAGCTGGTATTACCTCCTCCTCTATTCCCCACCTCTCAATCACTCTACGAAAGACTTTGAATTTAAATTCAGGGCCCTCATCCCTCCTTATCACCCTCAGAACTCCATATTCCCTAAATATCCACTCTAAATGCTCCGCTACATCCTTCCCACTCAAACTAAAATTAACCAATGCCGGAAATACATACCTCGAATAAGCATCTATCACATTAAATACCCTGAATCTTCTCCCATTCTCAAGACTGTCATGGATAAAGTCTACCACATATAGCTCCCCCTTGCAACTAGCCATTACTCCTCTAAATCCCTTACTCTTACCCCTATTCTGTCTTCTTCTCCTGAAAAACACATATCTGTTGAATCCTTCTTCCCTCCATAACCTTAATACCTTCTTATGATTTACCCTGTAGCCACCAGCCCTTAATAAAAAGGTTACTCTTATTTCTCTATCTTTTGACCTTATTTCCCTATGTTTTTGGTAATAGTAAGTTGAAGGAGGAATAGACCATCTCTCAAGTAAATAACTCAGGGAGAGGGTCTTGGAATAGGAGAGTTTTTTGTTTGTATTTCAAGTTTCTTACATGCTGGCAATTTTTTGAGTCTTGAGTCTTCAGTTTCAAGAGCTTTTAATCTTTTAGCTTCTTCGGAGGATAGACCTTTGTATTTTTGTCTCCGCTTGTCAAGAGTTTGTTCAGAAGCTCCGCATAATCTTTAGGTAGCAGCAAAGGAGTTGTTTGGCAACTCAGCTTCAGAGAGGATTTGAGTGATTTATGTTTTAGGTATTAACCCTAACATTTAATTTGTCCGAAAAAAGGGGAGCGATCCAATCTCGAGTAGCATTGGGAGGGATTTTTGGAGTAAGTTTAAGGCGGAAGCTTCTTTTGAGACGCGGGGCGCGCAGACAGATAATGGGAGTGAGTTTTTAGGGGAATTTGCGAAGGAGCTTGAGAAGGAGGGAGTGGGTATGTAGAGAGGTTTAACAGGACATTGGAGGAGGAGTTTATTGAGTATAGGGAGCTTATGAGGAACTTGATATGGTATAATACGGAGAGGGTGCAAAGTGGGCTTGGGAATGTATCACCTCTGGAGTGGGTTTGTTATAAATTTAACGAGAATTCCCCTCAGTCTAAAATCCTATGGAACTTATACATTTTGTTGACAAAATTGAAAAATAGTATAATTATTAGAAAGATCAGAAAGAGGGCGGATAGCTCAGGGGGAGAGCATCGGCCTTACAAGCCGGGGGTCAGAGGTTCGAATCCTCTTCCGCCCATGTTTATTATTTTACTTGTGCCCCTGTAGCTCAGGAGGATAGAGCGTGAGATTCCTAATCTCAAGGTCGCAGGTTCGACTCCTGCCAGGGGCGCTTTCCTTAGCAATATGTTCTCGTATTTAACCTATCATAATGACAAAATTACAAACTCCTAATCCTATCTCCTATCTTATATACTTCAAGTAGGTCTCATTAACATTAAAAACATTTAGACTAAGACCACATACATTGATTAAAACTTTGAAAAATTTTAAAGAAAACCTTCTTAGAACATATCTTATTCCTCATAGAGGAGAGAAGATTATCTTTGTTAGAAAGTCGCAAATGTGGTTAATTATTATTTAGAAGTCCTCTTTAGGGTAAGAGGGAAAACATGAATTGAATTCTTATCTTTAAGGTAATAAAAAATTGCTCATTAGTGTTGAGATACTCCGTATAATCTTTTGGTAGCAGCAAAGAAGTTACTTGGCAATTCAGCCTCAGAGGGATTTGAGTGATTTATGTTTTTGGTATTAACCCTAAGATTTATTTTGTTCAAAAGGGAGAGCGAACCACTCCTCATGGCAATTTTTTCCAATGAAATACATAAAAGGGTCAAAAGGTGAGGTAATAGTAGTAGAGACCTTACTATTTATAGAGGGGACCATAGAGAAGGGTGTTTAATGGTTAAGCAAGGCCAGAAGATTTTGAAAACTAACAAAAACTACAAGGTGGGAGAGAGTTGGATGGAAGAAAATTTAGAATCTTATAAAATAGGAAAATTTCAAAGGCAAAAAACTTGGCTCTATGCTAAAATCTAACAAGACAACACAATCTCTTGCACTTTCTAATTAGTGGGATTATAATTTGTATTTATATGAAATCGCGAGAAATTATAAAAAAAATTCAAGAGGTGTTTCCTCCTAATCAAGCGAAAGTTCTCCTTGAATTCTATAATCTCCTTGATGACATCGTAAAAATTAGTGATTTTAACGAGTTAAAAGCAATTGCAAAAGCTCTGGCAGAGGCTCAAAGGGAACTCGCTGAGGCTCAAAAAAGAACTGAACAAAGGATTGAAGAACTCGCTGAGGCCCAAAAAAGAACTGAACAAAGGGTTGAAGAACTCGCTGAGGCTCAAAAAAGAACTGAACAAAGGATTGAAGAACTCGCTGAGGCCCAAAAAAGAACTGAACAAAG
>JANXCE010000046.1:6727-6969 GCA_025059715.1 Caldimicrobium sp. | reverse complement strand
TACAAAAAAGCTTCTGTTTCATTTTTCTTTCCTCCCGATTTAATTTAAGTTCTCTTAACCTCAAGTAAGCCATTTTATTAGCAGTATTTAAAGTTTAAAATATAATATGTTAATGTCAATAGATCTAATTGAGGGTTAGGAAATAGTTTTGGAACTAATCTAAGAGCTTATTCCCCCTACCCCTCTTGCTTGCATAAGTTCAAGGTTTTTTTTTAGAAGGAAAAAGGGTATTAAAATTGAAA
>JANXCE010000046.1:0-6717 GCA_025059715.1 Caldimicrobium sp. | reverse complement strand
CACTAACCTCTTCTCCCATCAAAGACTTAAAAATGCTGTAAAGACTTGAAGCAATCAAGGATGCATCCCAAAGAAAAGAACTTACCTTTAGACTAAGGGGCATCGAATTTCAGAACTCCTTTGGCACCGAAGCCACAGGTTGACCAAAGAGGAAATGCTCCACGAGGTGGCGAAAGGAGGTAATTGAATTTATCCTGAATTATAGGAGAAAAGATTCTCGCCAGGAGAAGCTTAAGCCCTTAGTGGATTGACTTTGCATGGAGAGGGTCACAGCTTTGATGTTAGTATTTGCGAGTGAAAGGATTACAAAGTATGCTGCTTTAGTTTTTATGGGACGAGGGGAAAGGTTTATTGTGAGGGAGGAGAGGTACCTTTATCAAGCAGGAGTGGGAGGAACTTTTGGAGAAAATTCAAGGCTGTAGCTGGGCGCGCAGACTGAGCTTGAGAAGGAGGGAATGGATATGTAGAGAGGTTTAACAGGATATTGGAGGAGGAGTTTATTGAGTATAAAAGGAGTTTATAAGGTATATGATATAGTAAAGTGTGGAAAGGGAGTAATTATGGATTTGTAATCAATTATCGCTAAGATGGTTTGGCAAAATCAGGTCAAAAGTTTACTTAATCTCAAATCATATGCCCTCATACATCAATCTTGGCTACTTATACATTATCTTGACTTCTATTTGATATTTTCTAAAATCTATTAGTAAAAACTTTTAAGTTAAAGTTAAACACATATTAGGAGGTGTAAGGTGTATCAATTAAAACTTAGTTGTAGGGTGATAACTCCTTTGTTTATGGCGGGAGCTGATGGACGAACTCCTGAGCTTAGACCATCGGAGATTAAAGGAATGATGCGCTGGTGGTGGCGTGCTATAAAGGCAGAAGATGACTTAGAGAAACTACGAAGAGAAGAGGCAAAGATTTTCGGCGGAACCGGTAGGGATGAAGGCAAAAGTAAAGTTTGGATAAGAATTAATAATAAAAAGCTTAACATAGGATCAAATTTAAAGAAGGAATATCAACTTAATTGGAAATTTGATAGAGATCAAAACACCTTAGAAGGGCCTCATAGAGGTATAGGTTATTTGCTTTATTCCACTTTACTACCTGGAAAAGAGAGAGCCTATATCAAAAGTGATTCCGAATTTGATATTGTAATTGGGGCCTATGATAACGAAATGTTAGGCCAAGGATTAGCATCTTTGTGGTGTGCGATTTTTCTTGGCGGATTTGGGAGTAGATCAAGAAGGGGAGGAGGAAATATAAAGGTAATCCAGAATCATACCAATTGTGCTAATCTCAGTTTTGTAGTAAAAGGCGAAAATTCAAAAGAAGTTGCAGAGTGGATTAAACAAAATTTTAATAAGGCTTTGAGGTTTATAAACCCCAATGGTATAGGTAAGTTTACATTTTCATACTCTAATTTAAGTTTCTCAAGATTTATAATTTCTAAAGAAGGAAAAAATAGCTGGATTGAAGCACTGAATGAGATTGGTGAGATTTATTTATCCTTTAGGCTTAAAAATAGAGATAAGCTTCTTCCAACAGGGGTTTTTGGATTACCTGTAATTCATAGAAAGGGAAGAGTTCTGTCAAAATTTGCCAATGAAGAATTCAATAGAAGGAGTTCTCCATTAATTTTTAAAGTAATAGAATCTGAAAGTAAATACTATTGGATGGTGCTAAGATTGTTTGGTGAGTTTTTACCAGAGGGAGGTGTTTTGTATTTTAAGGATAAAGATAATAACACTAAAACTCAAAAGCCAGATTATTCTCTAATTGATGACTTTTGGAATGAATTAAGGCAAAAAGGATATGAATGTATACTCAATACACCTGATGAACTAAAGGAGTTGGTGGAAAAAATTAAAAACCAGTTAAATCCTAAAAAAATAATTTTTTATGGTTCGAGAGCAAGGGGTGATGCTTATAGAAAATCAGATATAGATATTGTTGTGGAAACTGATATTTCTATTGAGAATCTTACCATTATTAACAATGCGGATATTGTGAGTTTAAATAAAGTCAGTGGGGAGCTAAAAGAAAAGATACAAAGGGAAGGGGTTTTGCTTTATGAGAGAAAGGGTTAAAAAATATTTTGAAAATTTTCAAAAAGCATTAAGAAATCTTAAGATAGGTGTAGAAACTTCAGAAAACGACTTAGATATAGATGGAACTTTAAAAAGGTTTGAATTGTGTTATGAACTTGCTTGGAAATTAATAAAGGTCTATCTTGAAGACCTGGGAATAATATGTAGAAATCCAAGAGATTGTTTTAAACAAGCCTTTCAGAATGACCTAATACATGATGTAGAAAAATGGTATCAGTTGTTAGAAGATAGAAATCTTCTTGTTCATACATACACTTTTGAAGAGTCAAAAGAAGTTTTTGAAAGAGTTAAACTTGAGTATCTTAGCTTGTTTGAACACTTGTTTAACAAAGTTAGAGAGCAATTAGAGGAGAGGAATCTATGAGTGACTTTGCAGAAAAATTCACAGAAAAATTAAAAGCTTTTCTTCACGACTCTATTGATAAGTGTTTTGATATACCTAAGCATGAAGAAAGAGCTAAAAAATATGCTGAAATCATTGATGTATCAGGTGTTTCCGAATTCAAAGGACCTGACATGATAGCATCTTGTATGGAGAGAAGTTTGTTACCAAAGAAGCTAACCCATGATTTTGACGAAATTAAACATCCGCTCTGTGACAGTTTTTTGAAGCTGACTGATACTTTTGATATAGATGAAATCTCTAAGGATGTAGAAAATGTTTATAATGAAATTAAAAATGAGACTTCTCAATGGGATGACAAGAAAAGATTTTTCTATCTCTGGAGAAATCTGCAGGATCTAATTTTTGAAAAAGCAGAGGACAAAAACTGGGTTAAATATCTTTCCATTCTTCCTGCAGACACAAGAGTTCCTGACCATTCTATCTGGGAACACCTAAAGATAGCTTCGGCAGTATCTGCCTATCTTTATAATAAAAACCTCATACAAAATAACTCCTTGTTTCTCTTTACCATAGGTCCTGTTCAGGGCTTTATTAAACAGGCAAGAAAAACCCAAGACTTTTACATGGGAAGCTTTATGCTCTCCTTTTTAACCTTTAAAGCCATGGAAGTTATTCTCGATGAGTTTGGTCCTACTAATATAATCTATCCAGATCTGTATAAGCAACCTTTAATGGATTGGTGGATTAAAAGGAAACTTAAATTTGATCCAATAGGTTTCCATGAGGAGGATTTACATCTACCTACTATACCAAATAGATTTGTAGCCATATTGCCTACAACTGATGAACGTGAAATTAAATGTATTGCGGATAAGATGAAAGAAAAGATTTATGAAACAATACATGAAGCTTTGAGAGTAATCTTTAAAGAGTTAAACATTCAAGAAGCACTCCCAAAAAATGTAAAAGGAGAGGAAATAAAGAGAAAAATTACTGCACAAATTGGGGAATTTCCAGAGATTTATTGGGTTGCAGTTCCTTGGAAGATTGAAGAAAGAGATCTTTGTATATCAGATTTAGATTCCTTTTTTAGTGAAGATGTCATAAAGAAGTTTAATGATTTATGGGAGTTTGCCACAGAACAAGGTAATTATCTTCCTAATGTGGGCTTAATCTATGAACTCCTCTATTCTTTACTTGAACGATTTATGGGAGCAAGAAAAAATATAAGAACCTTTAAACAATCAGAGCTTGAAGAAAAGGGAAGAAAATGTTCAGTTTGTGGCGAAAGAGATGTAATCTTTTTTAGAGAAACTCAGAATAAAAATAAATTTACCAGGTATAATCAATATTTAATTGATTTGACATATAATCCTAAAGTTTCTCTTAAATTTCTTGCTGATGGCGAAGGACTTTGTGCTATATGTTTTCTGAAAAGAACCTTTGAAATATATTTAGAAAAGGAAGTTTCAGACATATTTAAAGATTTGAGTTTTCCCTCTACAGCTGAAGTTGCTTCCTCAGATTTTAAAAGCAAAATGCTAAGTGAGGTTAAAGAGGAATATAAGGACTATTTAGAGCACTTAAAATCTCTTGGAGTTCAACCTGTTAAACCCTTGAAAAAATTAGAAAAACTTTTTGAAGATTCTGAAAGACAAGCAATCGTAAATCTTGAAGGGGCATGGTTTTATGAGGAAAATTTAAATGAAAGGTATATTCGTGAACAACTTGAGAAGCAAGTAAGTTCAAAGGAACTACAAGAGTTAAGAAAAACCTTAAATGGGATTACCAAAAAGATAGGAAAACCAAATTCATATTATGCAATTATCTATTTAGATGGCGATCACATGGGAAAGTGGCTTTCTGGAGAAAAACTTCCTGAAATAGAACATGCCTATGCATCTGATACCTGGAACGAGTTACCACAAGAATTTAAAGAGAATTTAAGCCAAATAAGAAAGACAAAGCCTCTTACACCTGCCATTCATGCTTCTATCTCAAACGCTCTTAGAAATTATGCCTTAGAATTTGTGAGGAAAATCGTTGAAGAGGAACATTTAGGAAAACTTGTCTATGCTGGAGGAGATGATGTTTTGGCTTTTGTGAATCTAAGGGATCTTTTAGATGTAATGCACAAATTGAGATGGGCTTTTTCAGGACAGATAAAGCTTAATTCAGAGGGCGAAATTGAAGTAGATTTAGAAAACAAAATAGGCTTTGTAGAAAAGGATGGAAGGTATCTTTTGACCATGGGAACAAGAGCCAGTGCCTCAATGGGAGTAGTTGTAGCTCATTACAAGGCACCACTCAAGATCGTTCTCGATAAGGTTTTTGAGATGCAAAAACTTGCTAAGGAAAAAGGACGAGATGGCTTTGCCATCTGTCTTATGAGGCGCGCAGGGGAAGAAAGAGTAGCTCAGGCAAAATGGCTCTATGAGGACAAAGATACTATGAAAACCTTAAGAGATACTATGAAGACCTTAAAAGACTTGGTTGAGGCCTTTGATGAGAAAAATTCGCTTGGTTACATATCAAAGAGCTTTATTCAAAAAATTGCCAAAGATTTTATCCACCTGAGAACTGAGGATGGGAAGCTTAATATAACAGGTGAAATTTTTAATGTAGAACTTTTAAGGTATCTTGAAAGATCGTATATTCCGCCTAAAGGTAAAAAACTAAGTAATGACGAAAAAAAGCAATTTATAAGCGGTATCTGTAAAAAAATGAAGGATTTATTCTGGGATACGGGTGAAAATTTAGATAATTTTGTGAACCTTCTTACTACTTTAACCTTTATACATAAAGCGGAGGAATGAGATGCAGAGGAATGAGATGTGGATTAAAATAGTGCCCAATGATAATTTATTTTTTCGCACAGGAAGACCCTTTGGTATGGGTTCAGAAACCTGGACGGATTCTATTTTTCCACCTTATCCTTCAACCATTTATGGAGCTCTCAGAACCTACTTATTATTTAATAGGGGGAGTTTAAAAAAGTTTAAGGAGGAAGGTTACGAAGATATTGGCTCTTCCAAAAATAAAGGGAATATGAAAATTATTGGACCACTACTAGCTTTGAGAGAAGCTATTCTTTTCCCAGCACCTCTTGATCTTGTGAAGAAGAAAGAAAACGAAAAATTGGTTCTTTTATCAAAAATCAGTAGACCCAAAATTTTCTTTTCGGATTATCCCCATGATAATTTATTAATGTTTAAAGGTGATAACCAGGTAGAGGAGGCAAACGTTTTTATAGATGACCTCACGTTGAAAGACTATCTTGAAGGCAAGAAGAAAGAATTTTTTTATATTAAAAAAAGTAAACTTTATCTAATAGAGCCTAAAATTGGAATTGCCCGAGAGAGATTAACCCTTACTTCAAAAGAAGGACATCTTTATAGAATACCAA
This sequence comes from Caldimicrobium sp., assembly GCA_025059715.1. GTDB lineage: Bacteria > Desulfobacterota > Thermodesulfobacteria > Thermodesulfobacteriales > Thermodesulfobacteriaceae > Caldimicrobium. The sequence continues at coordinate 851 of JANXCE010000046.1, read as the reverse complement.
TGATTAGATTAAGTAGAGAATCCTTTATCCTGGTTAGAGTTTCGAAGGTTTTAAACATGCCAGAAAAGGGGGTCTTTAATCTTGGGGGCGAAGGTAAGACCGTTTATTATGAAAAATTAGAGGGAAATCCTCTGGAGATTTTTGTAAATGGAACACTAAACTTAACCAACCGAGTTTTTAAAATTTATCTTGCCACACCTGCTATATTCGAGAAGGGATGGCTTCCTAATTGGATTGATGAAAACTCCTTGGAAGGTAATTTTAATGGAATTGAATTGAAGCTAATTTGTTGTGCTATAGGGAAGTATGTAAGAATTGGTGGATGGGATTTAGCCAAAAAAGAGCCAAAACCTATGTATAAAGCCGTGCCTGCAGGAAGTGTTTATTATTTTGAAGTTTTAGATAATACCACTGAGGAGGAAATTAGGAACACCTTTCATCTAAAAAACATCTCAGATATAAATCCCGAAGAGGGTTTTGGATTAAGTTTAGTGGGAGATGTGCCATGAACAAAATAATAACCATGGTTGGAACCTCAATTTTTGAGAATTATCGTAGAGAAAAAGGGGATGATGCTGGATGTATGCGATTTTTTGAGGATTTGAAAGATATAGAATCAGAGAAATGGGAAGATGAAAAAGAAAGATGCAAGAGATTGAGGGGTTATATAAATTCGTGGATAACTAAAAAAATCAATAAAGAATTAGAAAATATTTCTGCAGAGGTTAAAAGTCTTGCTAAACTTTCTGAAGAATTAAAAGATGCTTTTGAAATTTATCTCTTATCCTCAGATACCATATTAAGTAGACTTGCAGGAGAAATACTTAAAGATGCTTTACCTAAATTAAAAT
>JANXCE010000045.1 GCA_025059715.1 Caldimicrobium sp. | reverse complement strand
ATCCCCAAAAGCAGACCTTGACTTATTAAATGGGCTTGCTTTGGCTTCAGCTCTGTTTCTTGGGCAGTATCGCACCGCAGGATTTATTAGTTTTCTTCTAAGACTTGGGGATTACCTTGATAGCTGGGCAAAGAAGGAGACCTCAGGAATACTACGGGATTATTTTGCCTTACAGGAAGCATCTACTTGGATTGTGGATGAGAGGGGAGAGAGGGAGGTTCCTGTCCAGAGTTTAAAGAAGGGTATGATTGTGCTTGTGAGGGAGGGTTCAAGGATTCCTGTTGATGGCAAGGTCCTTGAAGGTGAGGCTATGGTAAATCAAAGTTGGCTTACCGGAGAACCCCTGCCAGTTTTAAAGAGAAGAGGAAGCGTTGTCTTTGCAGGCACAGTGGTGGAAGAGGGGTTTTTAAAAATAAGGGCAGAAAAAACTGGAGAGAGCACCAAGATTGCAGAGCTTGAACAATTAGTTCGTATAGCAGAGCGAAATAAAGCTCCCCTTCAGTTGCAGTTGGAGAGGGTCTCTGAGAAATTAGTTAAGTTTGTCCTTGGGGGAGCAATACTGACCGGAATTTTAACGGCAAATCCCATGAGGACTCTTTCTTTTCTTCTGGTAGACTATTCTTGTGCCTTAAAATTGTCTTCTTCAATTGTTTTTCTCTCTGCAATTTTGAGGGCCAAGAGAGAGGGTTTGATCATTAGGGGAGGAAAGCACTTAGAAGCCTTGTCTGAGATTGATTTGTTTCTTTTAGACAAAACTGGCACTTTAACTACCACTAAGCCAGAGGTTGTGGAAGTTCTGTCTCTCAAGGAGGATATATCTCCTGAAGAGTTGCTTAGAATTGTTGCCTGTGTGGAGGAACATTATCCCCATCCTTTAGCACGAGCCATTGTGGATTATGCCAAGGCTAAGGGGATACACCATGAAGAGGAGCATTCTGAGGTAAAGCATATCATAGCTCATGGTATTATCTCCTCTATGGGAGAGGAAATGGTTGCCGTGGGCAGCAGACATTTCATAGTTGAGGATCTGGGCATAAGGGAGAATGAAAATTTAGAAAGGCTCTATTATCAAAGTGGATATTCTCTTTTGTATGTAGCCATGGGAGGGGAGCTTGTGGGAGCAATTTTAATGGAAGTGCCTCTTAGAGATGAGGCTTTAGCCTTTGTTGAGGCTTTAAAAAGAGCAGGTATAAAACAGGTGGCACTTGTTACAGGTGATAGCCACGGTTCTGCCCAAAGAGTAGCTAAGACCTTGGGTATTGATGAATACTATAGTGAGGTTTTACCTGAGGATAAAATTAACTTGGTGAGAAGATATCAAGCCTTAGGCTATAGGGTGGCTATGCTTGGAGATGGTCTTAATGATGCTCCAGCCTTGATGCAGGCAGATGTGGGTATTTCCTTTAGAGGTGGTGCAGACCTTGCAAAGGAAGTAAGTGGCATTGTCCTTGAAGGAAACTCCCTCCAGGAAGTCCTCTTTGGTCTAAGACTTGCTAAGGAGACCCTTAGGCGTCTTAATTTTAGCTATAAAACTATACTTTTGAGTAATACTTTGCTCCTTTTGGGCTCAACTTTAGGAATTTTTGGTCCTGTTTTTTCAGGGGTAGTGCATAATTTAATCACTTTAGTTATAGCTCTATACAATTTGAAACTAAAGGATTGGAGCTATGATGGTAAGGAGTCATCTGCCAGGAAGACTTAGAATTAAGGGAGAAGAACTTAAGAGTAGGGTTTTCTTAGAAAGGATAAAGAGTTATTTATTAAACATGAAGGGTGTCTTAAAGGTTGAAGGTAATCCAGGAGTGGGGAGTTTACTTGTGATTTATGACGAAAACCTTTTAGAGAGCAATAAACTCTTTGAATGGCTAAGTCTTGAAAAGAGAGAAGCTTTTAAAAAATATACCTTTGAAGAAAGAGGGCTTTCTCTTCCAAGCTCGCTTTCAAGACTTAAGCCTATAAATATGGGTATGCTCTTGGGTCTCTTAGTTTCTCTTGCAGGGTTGATTTTTAATCATATAGGGCTCCATTTGTGGGGTGGAGTTGTTTTCTTAATTTTTCTGAGTGCCCATGTATATAAGTATAGAAATACTTTGCTTTGGAGGTAAGAGATGACGGTGCTTAGCAAACTTCCCGGAAGAATTAGATTAAAAAGTAAGGATTTGAGACAAGATTATAGTTTAGCCATAAATATGGAGAAGGCCTTAAGTTCGGTGAGAGGAATAAGAAGGTTAGAGCTTAACCCCAGAAATGGGAATCTTTTGATATATTATGATGAGGGGCTTCTCTGTGAAGAAGAACTCTTAGCTTTATTAGAGGATCAGGTGAGATATCACCAAAGGAGTGAAAGAAAGGTTAGTTCTTTTTTTGTATACCATGAAAGGAGAGAACAGGGAGAAAAACAGGGCTTAGGGGGAGAAATTATTAGGGAGATTTTAAAGGAATTATTGCCCAAACCATTAAGGATTGCCTTGGCTTTAGCTATGGCAAAGGGGTATGGGAATTAGTTTTATGTTCTCAAGGGTAGAAAGGCAGAAAAATTATAACAGGGAGGCTCAGAATGGAGACTAAAGGGAAAAGGAGTGACTTTTTTCAGATTGAAAAGAAAAGGGTAAAGTATTTTATAGGTGGAGCCTTAGGGGCATTAGGAGGGCTACTTTTAGGAAGATTTCTTGAGAAAGGTAAGCCCCATTTGATAGGTGTCACTAAAGAGGCTTATGCCTTTAAAGAGTGGTTAAGGGGAAAGGGAGAGGAAATAAAAGAAAATATTGAGGATATTCTGGCAGAAGCTAAATATAGCTACCATGAAGAGCTTGAAGATACTAAGGAGATAATACAAAAGGAAAGAGAAATATTTGAGAAGCTGGAAAATCTTGTAGAGAAAAAGGGTTCAGGAAAGAAGGAGGGATAGAGATGAAAGGTAGAAAGTATTTAAAAAAAGCAGTGGATGTGGCTTTGGGAGCAGGCACAGTCCTGATAGGGGCTTTTTATATCTCAAAAATAAGGGAAAAGGGGCAGATAAGTGAGCGTTTGGAGAGGATGGAAAATATACTTGAGAAGCTGATGGAGGAAAGGCATGCTACAAAGGGTGTAGGGGAAGAGGAAGGAACTAAGAGAAAAAAAGGAGGTTAAAACCATGACTGTAATAGTGCTTGGAGGGCATGACAGGCTTGAAGCACAACTACAGAGTTATGCCAAGGATAGAGGTATAAATCTCAAATTTATAAACAAGCCTAAGTCTAAAAGAAACATGAAGGAGGCTCTCTCTAAGGCTGATTTTGTTTTAGTGGTAACCAAGCTTGTTGCCCACGAGATGGTAGATTTGGCAAAAAGATGTGCCCAGGGAAAATGTAGGTTTTGCGCTAAGACTGGTGTATGTGAAATTAAAAGGGAGATCGACACAGTCTTAGCAAAAAAATTTAATCCATAATTGAGAATGAAACTCAATAAAAATAAGGTGGGAACTATGGTTCCTTTAGGGTTGTTGAGTGAGAAAGAGCGGGGTGAGGTAGTAGAGATAAGGGGCTTTGAGGAGCCCTTAGTTTTTATGGAGCTTTCTAATAACAAGACTTGTGAAGGGGGATGTTTATTTTGTAGACGTAAGAACAAAGAGCTTGAAAGGATAAAGGAGTTAGGGCTAAGACCAGGGGTGATTGTGGAGATAAGAAAGAATGATCCTTGGCAACCTCTGCTTGTTGCCTTTGAGAATACCCTCTTGGTAATTAATAGGCAACTTGCGATGAAAATTATGGTCAAGAAACTATAGCTGGGGGTTAGTGAAGGCAATTTGGGGTGACGAGATAAAGTGTGGATGGAAAGGTTTAAAAGAAGGTGAAGGGATCGCAATAAGCAACAGAAAGTAGTTAAAATGCTTTAGAGGTGTGATTTTATTACTGATGAAAAGGTAGAGAGGTAAGTGGGTGAAGTGATTGGTAGGTAAAATTGAAGTCCTTGTTGAAGGAACTCTGATGAAGCCCTTGGGAGTTTTAGAAAGAAATAATTTTAAAGGAGGTGCCTTTATGAGAAAGGCTAACAAAGTAAGAGAGTAGATTTTTTGGAAAGAGCCTGGGTTATTAGCAAAAAAGCTCCCTTTTTGGGGGTGCTTTGTTTAGCCCTTAGTGCTTTTATTCAGGTAGAGCCGGTATCAGCGAAAGAGACTCAAGAAGAAAAATTAGAGGAGCTGGTAGTAACGGCAACAAAACAGGAGCTTGAAGCAAAGCTTTCCCCCCAACCTGTTAATGTTATAAAAAAAGAAGCCCTTGAGCAAGTGGGGTATAGACAGAATCTTAGAGACCTTTTGCTCTTTGAGCCAGGGCTTCAGCTTACCTATCATGGTGGCACAGATCGTCGCTTTGTTTTAAGAGGTATGTCCCCTGATAAGGTTTTAATCCTTAGGGATGGTAAAAGAATCGAGGGAAGACTAAATAAGGATTTTGAAGTGGATATGCTTGGAGTGGAGGGAATTGAAAGGATTGAGATATTGAAGGGACCAGCAAGTGCCCTTTATGGGTCTGATGCCTTAGGTGGAGTCATAAACATAATTACTAAGGAGCCTCTAAAACCGGAGATATCCTATAGTGCAAGATATGGGGTCATCTCTGGAGGACAAAACCCTGAAAGTAAAAACCTCTCGCTTTCCGCTTATACGGGAAGATTTAAAAATTTCAATCTGGGAGTCTTTGGTCGATATGTGAAGGAAGACCCCTTTGTTGAGACTAAAAATTACCTTGAACTAACTCCAAAGAGGGAAGTAAAAGAAAGTGGAGTAAAGCTTCTTTACTATTTAGATAGGGAAGCTAAATCCAAGATCAAATTAGAGTATGATACTATGAAATATGATCATTTCTTTATCTATCCTCTCCTGGGGCGAGCAAGGAGACACTATGATGAGACAGAGAGAAATAATCTTTCTCTTGGGCTCAGGTGGGGCTTCAAAAATTGGACCTTTGATTTTAAAGCTTACAAAAGTAAATTCGAGGGTGAGCCTATTAGAAGGGCTTTAAATGGAACCCTTGAGGATTACGACTATTTTAAGAAGAAACTTGAAGCACTTGAAGCACACATTATCGCAGGGATATTTAAAAAGCATAGGCTTTCTGTGGGAGGTGATTGGAGGAAAGCAGAATATACAGGAACTTTAACAAGAATTGTAACCAATAGGAGTGCTGGTTCAAGATACTATGAAGGAAGGATGTATCCCCTAAATAAGGGCTCAATTAAGTATTATTCTTTGTTTCTGCAAGATGAATGGTTTCCAACTGATAAACTCTTTTTTGTCTTTGGGCTTCGTTATGATGATAGCGACAAGTTAGACAATCACCTCACACCTCGGATAGGACTTACCTATTTATTACTTCCTGACCTACGCTTCAAGATAAACTATGCCCAGGGTTTTAGAAATCCTTCTATTGAACAACTTTATTATCGTATACAGGTTCCGGCCCATTGGATTTGGGGAATTCCAAATCTAAAGAGTGAAAAATCCCAGGGTTTTGATGTGGGTATAGAAAAGGATTTTGGGAAAAAGGCAAGCTTTAAAATTAATCTCTTCTATCAAAGGGCAGAAGATTTCATTGGCACAGTTTTTATCTGCAGAGGAGATAATTTGGGAACTTGCAAAACAAGAACAGGCGAGACCGTGCCTAATAGGACTCCCTACTATGAATACGCAAATATTGAAGAAGCAAAGTTTTCGGGATTGGAGTTTTCTGCTCTTGTAAAGCCCTTAGCCTGGTTATCAGGAAGGCTTACTTATGCCTATCTTGAGGCTAAAGATGAAAAGACGGATACGAGACTCGATCAAAGACCTCGCCACAAAGGGGTGGGAGAGGTTTCAATCAATCCTCTAAAGGAGCTTAGACTATCCTTAGTAGTTGAGCATACCTCTGATCTTATCTTTGGCACAGAGGAAAAGGATTATACCCTTATTCATCTTTCAGGCTCTTACAAATGGCATCGGGCTTTGGAGTTTTATGGAGGGGTAGCTAACATAAACCATAAAAAAGACTTTGATTTACCTATTTTGGGAAGACAATTCTATTTCGGTATAAGGGGCACCTTTTAGCCGGAGCTTAGGAGGAATTAAAAATGATGTGGAATTTAGTTGAACCTATACTTATGGTCATCCTTGCCCTGATGAGTCTGATTGCTTTTTACATCTATTTTGAAAGGCTCCTTTTTTACCGAAGCCTCCCTCTAAGAGAGCATAAGAGTAAATCAAAATTAGAAAGGGAATTAACTAAAGGGCTATATCTCATTGCCTCTATTGCTTCGAATGCACCCTATGTAGGGTTGTTAGGAACGGTTCTGGGTATAATGCACACCTTTTATACTATGGGCCAAGGGGGTTTAGCAGATACTCTGAAAATTATGGTGGGGCTTTCACTGGCTCTTAAAGCCACTGCTGTAGGCTTACTTGTGGCTATACCAGCAACCTTTCTTTACAACCACTTAATAAGAAAGGTAAGAGAAATAATTCTTGAATGGGAGGAGATCAATGGTAGAGAGGGAAATTAATTCCATGAACGTGATACCCTTTGTAGATATCATGTTAGTGCTTTTAACTATTGTGCTTGTTAGTGCAACCTTTATTGTGGTGGGAAAAATCCCTGTTAACCTTCCTCAAGCCAAAGGGGATCCCTCTCTTGAGCCCCTTCGTATTTATGTAAGTAAAGAGGGGGACCTTTATTATCAAAATAGGAGACTCACTCTCTATGAATTTGAAGAGGTTCTTTCCAATTTAGAAAAAGATAAGGCAGTGTTTGTAGGGGCAGACAGAAGGGCATCAGTAGAGATGCTTATGAAGGTCATAAGTTTTATAAGGGAGCGCGGCATAGAGAGGATAGCTCTTGGAGTTCAGGAGAGATGAAGGTAAAACCCGCAAGTTTCTCCCTATTCGTTAATATGACTATGGCTCTTATTATGTTTGCTCTACTTAGTTTCAAAGGGCAAAACTTCAGTCCGGTGCATGTGGAGTTGAGGATGGAAAAGGAAGAAAGTCCCCCTCTAAAGACTAAAG
>JANXCE010000044.1 GCA_025059715.1 Caldimicrobium sp. | reverse complement strand
GGGGTTAGTGAGAAGCTAAACATAGGAACACCGAACTTACCTCTTATTTTCTTTGACATTTCTCCCTCCTTTCTTTGGTATTGACTTTCAATTTTAACACTTTTTTCCTTCTAAAAAGATCTTGAACTTATGCATTTTATTATTTTTTTGGTTTTGCTTACCCAAACTCAAAGTGATTCTTTATACCTACATTCTACAATACTTCAAAAAGCCCTTTTTTAGATATCCCTAACTTTCCTAACAAGACTTTCCCTTCAGTCTAAAATCCGCTTGAACCCATACAAAAAAAGCACTTGTAAAAAGGGTTATTGGTTACTATAATACATAACACAATGAGAGAGGAAATTAAAAGGTTAATCAAAGAGGAACTTTCTCAAATTGAAACTTGGTTACAGAGGCTCTGCATATCGCAACATCCCTTTATAAATCAAGTTAGTGAGTATATTCTTTTTTCAGGAGGAAAAAGAATAAGACCTCTTTTGTGCGTCCTATCCGCTAAAGCTCTTGGTGAAGATTCAAAGGACCAACTTTACCAAACATCCCTTCTTTTTGAGTATCTGCATGTGGCCACACTGCTTCACGATGATGTTGTTGATTCTGCAGAATTTAGAAGAGGTAGAAAGGCGGCCAGAAACTTATGGGGAAATCAAGCCACTATTTTAGTAGGAGACTATCTATATGCCAAGGCCCTAAAAATTGCAAGTTCTCTCAAAAATCCAAATATTATGGAAGCTATTACCGAAACCACATTTTTGATGAGTGAAGGAGAAATATTACAACTACTTCATCTTGATGACACTTATCTTAGTGAGGCATCCTATAACGAGATAATTTATAGAAAAACCGCTGCCCTAATCTCCTGTAGTTGTAAAGTTGGGGCTATTTTAAGTGGTGGTTCCTCTTCACAGGTAGATAGCTTAGGAAATTATGGACTTAACTTAGGCATGGCCTTTCAAATCATAGATGATCTCCTTGATTACTTGGGTTCTGAGACGGGAAAAGATCGGGGAAAGGACTTTCGAGAGGGCAAGATTACTCTTCCCGTAATACTTGCTTTAGATTCCGCTTCAGAAACAGATAGAGAAAGGCTAATAACACTTCTTAAAAAAAGGGATTCTTCACAAGAAGATTTCCAAATAGCTTTTTCAATTATTGAGAAAAACGGAGGTTTTCAGCGCTCTCTCCAAAAGGCCAAAGATTTCACTATGCAAGCCAAAGAGTTCCTTAAGGAAATACCTGATTCTCTTTATAAAGATTCACTTTTTTTCATAGCGGATTTTATTCTTGAAAGGAAAAAATGAGCCTTCACCCCAAACTACTGATATTTGATTGTGACGGAGTGCTCTTTGATTCCAAACTGGCCAACGAAAAATACTATAACTATATCCTTAATCTTATAGGAAGACACCCTCTAACTCCTGAAGAGTTAGATTTTGTGCATGTTCATTCTCTATCGCAATGTTTGGAATACCTTTGTAGAGAAAAACCTCATCTTTTGGAGAAGGCCCTCCAGATATCTAAAGAAATATCCTATAGCCTTTTTTTCGATTATATGATTATGGAAGATGGATTAAGGGAATTTTTAGATTGGGCTTATCCCAGATACCTCATAGCTATTTGCACAAATCGCACTACTTCAACCATTCCTCTCCTTAACCACTTTAAATTAACTCATTACTTCCAATACATAGGAACTGCCCTGGATTATCCAAAGAGCGATCCCCGGGCCCTTATTTCAATATTAGATTATTTCTCAATTAAACCTGATTTAGCTCTCTACATTGGCGATTCCCAGGTTGATGAAAACCTTTGTAAAACTTGCCACGTTCCCTTTATTTCTTACAAAAATCCTAATCTACAAGCCCTCAGGGTTATCCACCACTATAATGAGTTAAAATCCTTTCTTGAAGAAAGGGCCATGAGTTTTGATACCTCCTCTTAACTTCCTCAAAGGTTTTAATAAAAATTTCAGCGGAAGTAAAGTTACGCTTAAGACCAATCGGCACTATTAGGAAGAGATTCTTCTTTGCTCTGGTAAAGGCCACATAGAGTAGGTTGAAAATCTCTAAGGAATGGCTAATTCTTTCTAAATAATAAAATCTCAGAACCTCTGCAGATAAATCCTCCTTCTTACCTCTATGAACACCCTCTGTGGTAAAGACAAGACCCAAGGGTGGTTTGTAAGGTTTTGGACTAAAATCAAGGGGTAAAATCACATTTTTAAATTCAAGGCCCTTAGAAAGATGGATAGTTAAAATTCTTATCAAGTTATCCTCTTCCGGCAACTCTAGTTCCTCTTCCGCATGACTCTCCCAGTTTTTCAAAAACTCCTCTCCATCCATACCCTGAGAGGTGTATTTTAATGCAATGTTAAATAATTTATAAACATACGGTCTTTCCTCTGGATAGAGCTCCTCAAGTTTATAATAGGTCACTAACATTCGTAGAAGTTGGTAAAGATTCAAGCAAGAACCCTTTATTAGCAATTTCTCTAACTCATCCCATATATCGCTCTCGTAGGTTTGTAGATAGGAAATGAAATTAAAAGCTCCTTCTTCTATGATTTTAAAGCTTTTATACTTTGAAAGGATCTCTCTTCCCCGCTCTCCGTATAACCCGCAAATTAGTGCTGCTAAAGCTAACTCATCTTCAGGATAGTAAAGAAACTTTATAAAGGCAAGAAGAGACCTAAGCACTGGAGACTCTCTGATTTTTAAAAAGGAACTACCCAGGACTGGGAAACCATGATCGAGAAGAAATCCCGATAATTCTGTAATGTCATCGTTTTTAAATTGCAAAATAGCGGTATCATTTAGTTCGCCACTTTCTCTTAATTCACCAAGAATATCTTTAATTCTATATCTAATTAACTCTTTTGCTCCATCTTGCTCGGTTTCTTTCTTGCAAACTAACCAGTCAATATAGACCTTGCCATCTATGTCTCTGCTTGAATTCTGAGTTACTTTGGAAAATAGCTTAGCAAATTCTTCTTTGGCAATTTCAAGCAGATTATAGTCTATGTCCTTCTCTGATTTTCCAAAGAGAACCCTCTTCATCAAAGTTCTTTGTAAGTCTCCTTCCTTTAAGATCTCAAAAAACGCATTATTAAAATTTACAATGTTGATACAACTTCTATAGTTTACATTCAAGGACTTTTCAACTGCCCCATAGGGCTTAAGCTTCTCAAGCATGGTGGTGATTAAGGCTGGATCTCCCCCTTTCCAACGATAGATAGATTGTTTAGGATCACCTGCGGAAATAAAGGCCTTTCCCTCACTTATCATGTTCTCAAGTAGCGGATAAATAGTTAGCCATTGAAGTCTGTCTGTATCTTGAAATTCGTCAATAATAAAACCTACCAGTCTCCCCAGTTTCATGTATATCCAAGGAAGATGCTCCTGAGATAGAGTTTGAGCTAACTTTTCTTTCCATATTCCCATATATAGTTTTCCCTCTTCAGAGAGAATTTTCTCTAATTTTTCCTTTAATTTAAGCCAAAGTTCTAACGAGAACCGAGCTTTTTTAAGGGTAACGGGCTCATCCTCTACCTCTTTCTCCCTCAAGGTGTCCAAAGCCCTCAGAAACTCTTCCCGATATGTGGATACTTTTATTACTTCCATTAACTCCCTTAGTATCCTATTTTTAAAGTGAATCTGAACCTTTGACTCCTGATCAATTATAAAATCTACAAATTTTTCTATAAATTCCCTTATATCTTTGTTGACCAAGGCTTCTTCATAGAGAAGAAGTAAGGCTTTTTCCAAGTAATCTTCATCCACATAGTGAACTACCGAAAATTTTGGATATAGATTCATTTCATAGGCTAAACCCCGAAAAAGTTTCAGCAAAAAACTATCTATGGTTCTTATTTCTAAAAAGTCATAGTATAAAAAAATTTTATTAAGTAGCATCTGGGCTTCTTCTGGAGTTAGAGTAGTTTCTTGAGAAAGCCTCGTTCCCACTTCGCTCTGATGGGCTATCTCTTTAAGAAACTTAATTATTCGCTCTTTCATCTCATAGACTGCTTTATTCGTAAAGGTAATAGCTAAAATGTCTTTAAAGGGAATTTCCTTGGTAATGTTTTCTTTAAGTAGAGATAAATAAGCTAAGGATATTTGAAAGGTTTTTCCACTACCAGCACTTGCTTGGTAAATGATAATAGAGTTCTCCATGAGTATTAAGAATAATCTCAAATAATAACCTTGGCAAGTGGTAATTTTAAAGGAGGGATAGAGAGCCCCCTCCAACGACTGGGAGAGGGCCAACCAAAGATAGATAATTATCTCTTGAGATTGATTAACTCTTCTAACATCGTATCAGAGACGGTAATTATTCGAGCATCCGCCTGAAAGCCCCTTTGGAAAATGATCATCTTCACAAATTGTTCGCCCAAATCTACATTAGACTGTTCTATAGAGTTAGGAGCAATGGTGCCAAGACCATTGGTTCCAGGTTTTCCGGTAACTGGAGGACCTGAATGGGTGGTTTCTTTATAGAGATTACCTCCCACCTTTTGGAGCCTTTCTGGGGCATTAAAATTAGCTAAACCAACCATCCAAAGGGGGATAACACGGCCGTTGGAATAAATGCCAGTTATTCTACCCTCGTTATCTACCGAGATGTTTTCTAATGCCCCGGGCCCAAAGCCATTTTGGTCATAAAAAAGGGTAGCGTTAGAGGTGGCATATTGAGTGGTGCGAACCGATTCCGAAGCCCAGGTGCTTCCTCCCTTTAAATAGTAACCAAAATTTAATTCAATAGTTTGAAGATCTAATCTCCTCGTCCCCTGAGTGTTAGGGTCGTTACTTGGATATTTGTCTTCTAAATCAATTCCCAAAAAGTCCGCAACCAACAGCGGATAGCCATTGTCTCCCGTTGCTCCAAAAAGATCCGCAGGAGGAGTCATTGGAGAACCGTTAGTGTCTATGATTTTTACAAGCGCTCCTGTATTGGCATCAATTCTATAAGTCTCGTAAAATTGTTTTATGTTGCCCTGATTATCAAATTCCAACCTTCCATACATAAGAATTCCCCTCTTAGCCTCCGTAAAGGTCTTTCCTGAGGGGATCTCTATAGTGGTGCCTGTGTCAGCCTTATACCATTGCATAGGTTTTTCGTCTCGAACAAAATCCCTTAAATCCTCTGCAGGGTTACAACAGACCATAAACTCCCAGACATTATCCCTGGATGTAGGACTATAATAAATAGTCACTTCGTGGGGTGTTCCCAGGGAGTCATAAACGAAAAGAGTTGAGCGATAGGCGTAGGCAGTTGAAGGAATTGGATTTTCCTCTCTTGCATTCCAGTAATCAATAAGAGTGGTTACATCATAAACCTCATAGAGGTTAAAAGTAGTATCGTTACCAGGGTCCAAGCTATAATGATCGAAATCGTAACTATTAAAAATTGGCGGAGTTCCAGTTGCATAAACTCTGTTTAGATCCCAGTCCCAGTGAATTCTCTCAGTGGTGCCATTTAAGAAAAACCATACTGGTCCCTCCCTCTCTAAGTTGTAGTTCACACCCTTTGCCAGTAAAGTGCCATTTGAAGGATCCTCTGGAGAGGTTCCTCCTGGATCCCCTGGTAGTGGCTCCTGAAAAACATAGTAATCCCAGGTGTTTCCAGTGCCTGCCTTTAAAAAAAGTCTTATAATTCTATCTACACCGTTACTATCTTTAATAGTAATATCCCGATAATTCCATGTATTATTGTATGCTGAATTCCATCCTCCTCCAGTAGGGTCAGTAGTTTCTATTCTTGCGGTTCTTCTACCGCCTATACTTAGATTAGTTGTGCCAGCAGCGTTATGAGTAACGCCACTCCAGTTAATAACTATTAACTCCTTTGTGCCAGGTAAAGCAATGGTAGCCTGAGTGGCAGTCGTTCCTATAGTATTTTCCGCCAAAAGAGTAGCTTGAGCGGAAGTAATATCCTGAATGCGATAACTCCATAAGCTCCTTGAAGTATCATAGGCTAAGGTTATTCTTATTCTTCTATCCTCTCCGTTGATGTCTCTAATTATGAAGTCATAGTGATCATCATGAAGGTTAGTGTCTGTTATTGTTCCTTTTAAATTTACGGTTCTCATTCTTGTCTCAGTGCGGGCATCGAGATTGGTAATCATATCAATCTTAGTAGTCTTAACCGGGGGAGAACTTCTGTCAATGCGAATATCGGTTAGAGCGCCGGTGATGTCGTTGGTTATTTCATCGATCCTCCAGCCCTGAACCCTTAATCCCTGGGGATTTACCAAATAACCCTCTTTATCTATCACAAACTGTCCATCTCTGGTATAAACCAAGCCTCCTGTAGTTTGAGGATTCCTAACGATGAAAAAACCTGCTCCAGCAATGGCCATATCGGTAGGGCTGGCTGTAGATTCAAAGGCCCCTTGCGTAAAGAGCTGATAAAGAGCCTGAATTCCCGCTCCTCTTCCCAGCTGTCCAGAACCTGCTGCAGTGTTGATACTTTGAGCCATGATGTCAGAAAAGGTAATTCGAGCACCCTTAAAGGCGGTCGTGTTTAAATTAGCTACATTATCACCTATGACACTCATTCCGTGACCAAGGGCCCTTAGACCACTTGTGCCAGTAAATAACGCATCGGTTAAACCCATAAAATCACCCCCTTGTTTATTTCGGTCATTCTTCTATTCTCTTTAATTTAGCCATATCCTCCTATCTTTGTCTTAGAAAGTCCTCTAACATACCGTCTGCCGTGGTAATAACTCTGGAATTACTCTGAAAGCTCCTCTGAAGCACTATAAGATTAACCATTTCCATAGCAAGATCTACATTAGATCCCTCTAAAGCCCCTGAGAGGATTCTACCTCTTTCTGCTGAACTGGGAGCAAAGAGAAAGGCTGTCACTCCAGGCCTTGCGCGAAATAGGCCATTTCCGATCTTATCCAAGGCTTCCTCGTAACCAGCAAAGTCTGCTAAAAAAATTCTGGCTACCGCAATATCCTTTTGATTTGTATACCAAGCCCTAATTTGTCCTTCCTCGTTAATTACCTCGAGCCGATCAAAAACTCCCAAGGGGTA
>JANXCE010000043.1 GCA_025059715.1 Caldimicrobium sp. | reverse complement strand
GTGGTCCACACCTGAGAACTAACCTCAAATCCGTCGATTTTCCGATACTTCTTCAATTTATCTATAGTTGTATCTGGGGATATGGCGGTATAATCTTCATTGAGTAAATTTGTCAAAAGATTGACCTTCCAGCGAATATGCTCTGCTCGAAGTTCTTGCAATTCGTTCATGCTCCTATAGATACGTTCAATTTGAGAATTAAAATTTTCCCTTAGCTTAAACTCAATAATAGATAGACCTGCAAAAACTGAAGCAACTGATAGAAATATTCCCAAAATGCCAAATCCAACCTTTTTAGCAAGACTAAGATCCCGGAAAATTTTCATTGCTCTTTTAATTAAGACAAACATATTTCCTCCTAATTACGCTTAATCTTTCCTTTTAACAATTTTATCTTAAATTTAAAGATATGCCATCATTAAAAAGAATAGCCTGGAATGTATTTTTAGTCCTTTTTCTTATCTTTTTAACCCTATCCCTTTACTCTTTCCATCCACAAGATCCAGGGCTTAACATCCTTGGGGCTGAGGAAGTGAGAAATCAAATGGGAGTCTTGGGCGCTTATGTAGCTTCTATTGTCTATTTTATCTTTGGCTTTTCTTCTCTTTTTCTTCCCCTCTTCACCCTCTTGGGCCTGTTCTTTAATTACTACAACCTTTTATCCTTAAGAAAGGTGATTTTCCTCCTCGGTTCTATAGCTATATCTTTAACTCTGGGCCTTTCTCTTTTCTTTGATCTAATTGGGGTAAAAAATCAATATCTATGGAAAAGATATCCCCTTAATGGGGGTCTTATTGGAGAGCTAACCTCTCCTTTAAGTGATCTTTTAGGTGTCCCAGGCTTACTTTTATTCCTTCTAACTCTCTTAATTCTTCCACTTTTTGTAATTTTTGAGAATCTAAATATTCTGAAGAGACTCAAAGAATTAGGGGGGAATTTTGATGGTGAGAGAAGTGAGGTCTATCAACCTAAAATTTTAATTATGGAAAAAGAAAAAAAACCTTTTTCCGAAGAGGAGATTAACAAAAGTCAGGTTCTCCAAGACACTCTCCAAGACAATCTCCAAAAAGATATTAAAAAAGACATAAGGACATCCTCAAATAAGAATTTAGAACTAAAGATACCACCGCCCATTGAACTTTTAAGTGAGCCCTTAATTCCTTCGCATAGAGTAAAATTAGAGGAACTCAAAGAGAGAGCTTTACTTTTAAAGGCAAAGTTAAGGGAGTTTGGAATAGAGGGCGAGATAGTAGGAATCAATCCTGGGCCTGTTATTACGGTTTTTGAGTTTAAGCCTGCGCCGGGGATAAAGCTAAGCAAAATTTTGAGTTTGGTTGATGATTTAGCCCTTGGTTTATCTGCAAAAAGCGTTCGCATATTAGCACCTATTCCTGGGAGAAATGTTATAGGGATAGAAATTTCAAATCCCCATAGAGAGTTTGTTTTTCTAAAGGAAATTTTTACTACGGAGGCTTTTCAAAAACAGATTTCTCCTCTGACTTTTGCTTTAGGAAAGGACATCTCTGGTAGCCCAGTTGTGGCGGATTTGAGAAAAATGCCCCATCTTTTAATTGCGGGAAGCACGGGTTCGGGCAAGAGTATATTTATCCATAGTATTATCTTAAGTTTTATTTACAAAGCTACTCCAGATAAGGTTCGGTTTCTTATGATTGATCCAAAAAGGATTGAATTGTCTGTTTATGATGGTATTCCCTATCTCTTACACCCTGTAGTTTTGGAACCCAAAATGGCTACCCGAGCCTTGAGATGGGCAGTTCAGGAAATGGAAAGGCGTTATAGTCTCTTTGAAGAGTTAGAAGTGAGAAATTTAGAATCATATAATGAGGAATATGAGGAAAAATTGCCCTACATTGTATTGATTATTGATGAGCTTGCGGATCTGATGGTTATAGCTTCCAAAGAAGTAGAAACCTTACTTACAAGATTAGCCCAAATGGCCAGAGCTGCGGGAATTCATCTCATTGTAGCTACCCAAAGACCCTCAGTTGATGTGATTACTGGATTAATAAAGGCTAATTTCCCCGCCCGTATTTCTTTCCAAGTTACCTCTAAGGTAGATTCTCGCACCATTTTAGATACTCAGGGTGCAGAAAGACTCCTTGGAGCAGGGGATATGCTCTTTATGCCTCCGGGAAGCTCTCATCTCCAGAGAATTCATGCTCCCTATGTTACAGAACGGGAGATAAAAGGGGTAGTGGAGTATCTTAAATCCTTAGGTGAGCCCTCCTATTTTGCTGATTTTACTCAAAGTGAAGAAGAGGAAATAGAAAAATCTCACGAGGAAGAGGCCTTTGAGGATGAGCTTTATAAAGAAGCTCTAAAAATTGCCCATCAATATGGAAAGATTTCTACCTCTATGCTTCAGCGCAAACTTCGCATTGGTTATAACAGAGCTGCAAGACTGGTTGAAAAAATGGAAGAAGAAGGTATAATTGGTCCTAGTGATGGCGTTCGCCCTCGTCCTGTTATTACTCCTCGTAAATCCTCTTGAGTTCTTACAAGCTCAAGAGATCAAAGAAGTTATTGAAAAAATCAATAACTTTTATCAAGAGGTGCAAAGTCTGAGGGGTAATTTTCTACAGGAAACCCATTTTAAAAATGGTCAAAGGGAATTACGCTCAGGAAAACTTTGGATTAAGAAACCTGGATTATTCAGGTGGGAGTATCTCACTCCCGAAAAATTTGTCATAATCTCCGACAGCAGAAACCTTTATGTTTATTACCCTGAAGAAAATCAGGCCTATGTATATCCCAGTGGGAAAGCCCTCTCCTCTCAATTAGCCTTAGGATTTATGAGTGGAAGGGGAGATATAAGGCGTGATCTAAGATTGGAGAGTTTTAAAGTTCTTGAAAATAACTTTTGGGAACTAACCTTTTTGCCTGCTTATCAGGATAGCCAAATTGAAAAGATAGCCCTAAGAATTAACCTTGCTAATGGTGAGGTAAAAGAAATAGTCCTTTTCTATTACTCTGGGGAGCGAGTGAGGCTAGCCCTCCAAAATTTAGAATACAATTTAAATTTGTCAAATAAATTATTTGAATTCCAACCCCCTAAAAGAACTAAAATCAACTAAGGAGGCCTACCTATGAAGAAGTCACTTAGCCTCTTTTTAGTTTGTTTGTTTCTCTTATCTTCTCTAACATCCTGCACTACCACTGAACTAAGTCAGAAAGCAAAGGAGGGTGCTACAGTTGGGGCTGTGGCTGGAGGTGTCTTAGGGGTTTTATTTGATAAACATAACCGATGGAGAGGTGCAGTGTTGGGAGTCGCACTTGGAGCTTTGATTGGTGGCACTGCAGGTGCTATCATGGAGAGAGCCTCTAAAGAATCCGCCACTTACAAAAAACCTGTAACCTATGAAAGTGAGGATAAAGTGCAAAGGGTTTATGCTCAACCAATTAGATCCGAAGGGAAGTGTGAGTGGATAAAGGTTCAATACTATGAATATGGGAAATTAGTTAAAGAAGAGACAAAAAAGGTTTGTCCGTAAGGTTTTAAAGGTTAGCTCAATTTAGATAGTGCCTCTCCAATTCTTTTACAGGCTTCTATGAGGGCCTCTTCTGAAAGGGCAAAGGATATTCTTATAAAATCGTCCTCACCAAAGGCTATACCTGGAACAATGGCTACTTTGGCTTCCTCCAGGAGATAATCCGCTAAACTAAGGGAATTTACAATTCTCTTGCCTGTGGGACTTACCTTCCCATAATAGGCGGATACCTTTACAAAAAAATAAAAGGCACCTTGAGGTGGAATAAATTCTATTTCGGGGATTTTATTTAATTCTTGGGTGAGAATTTCTGACCTTTTTATAAGGGTCTTCAACATAACTTCAATTACTTCGTCTGGTAGTTTAAGAGCAGTTTCTGCCCCCTTTTGGGCAAAAGAGGTAGCATGACTGGTGCTCTGACCTTGAATCTTAGCACAGGCGGATATAATTTCCCTTGGTGCCAAAGCCCAACCAATTCTCCAACCTGTCATAGCATAACTCTTTGATACCCCATTTACAAGGCACACCTGATCTCTTAAAGAGGGGTCAACTGTAAGGATATTCTCAGGTTTTTTCATATCAAATCTAAGTTTGTCGTAAATGTCGTCACTTATAACCCATAAATCCTTAGTCTTTATAAAATTAGCTAAGTCCCTTAAGAATTCGTAGGAATAAATTAGACCTGTAGGATTTGAGGGACTGTTTAAGATTATTCCTACAGTTCGTGGTGATGTAGCCTTAGCTATATCTTCCAGAGTTGGTTCAAATCTCCTCGAAAAGTCTGAAGAAACAATTTTAGGTATACCCCCTGCACAGATTACCATTTCGGGGTAGGATACCCAGTAGGGAGAAAGAATCAAAACTTCCTCTCCGGGATTAACCAAGGCCAAAAGAAGGTTAAAAATGGCTTGCTTTGCACCCGCTGTCACAATCACTTCCTCAACGTCATACTCCAAACCATAATCTAATTTAACCTTCTCACAAATAACCTCTCTAAGGGAAGGAATACCAGCGGTTGGCACATATTTAGTAAAGCCCTCCTTAAGGGCTTTTATACAAGCTTCTTTTATAGGCTCAGGGGTATCAAAGTCAGGCTCCCCAGCGGAGAGATTTATTATATCCACACCTTGATTCCTTAAGGCCTTTGCCTTGGCATCAATAGCTAAGGTTGCAGAAGGCTTTAATGCCCGCACTCGATCGGAAAGTTTAACCATGAGACCTCCTTTATAAGTTTAATAATTCTCTAAAAATATACCAAAGTTCTCCTTTCTTGGGGATACCTTCCCAATACTTCAATCTCTTTATATTCAATATGTTTTAAGATGAGTCCCTGGGGTGGAGCTGGAGGAGGAGCCAACCTTCTATCTCTTGCTTCCATAATCTCCTTAAACTCAGAAACGGTAAGCCTACCCCTCCCAACTTCTACTAAAGCTCCTACAAGATTTCTAACCATGTATCTCAAAAAGCCTTTACCAGTAATTTCAAATATCAAAAGGCCTTCAATAGCGGGTGACCACTTCAGATCTACCGCATACATAGTTCTTACCGTGGTCTTTATGTCTGTTCCTGCTTTCCTGAAACTTGCAAAATCCCTTGTTCCAGAAATCTCTGGCAGACAGGCTCGCATTGCCTCTACATCAAGCTTCTCTGGAATCCACCAAGAATATAACCTAAGAAGGGGATTTCTTTCAGGGTTGTTGTATATGTAATACTGGTAAGTTTTCCAAAGGGCGTCTCTCTGAGGGTGAAATTTAAGATCTACCTCTTCTACTTGCCACACAGAGATATCCCTGGGAAGTAGTCCATTTAAGGCTCTATATATAGTCTCTAAGGACTTATCAGAGGTGGTCAGAAAGTGAGCAACTTGGCAAAGGGCATGCACTCCAGCGTCGGTTCTACCAGCAGAGCGCACCTTGACCTTGTGCCCCAACACCTGTGTTAAAATCTCTTGTAGTAATCCTTGAATAGTTGGCCCTTTAGGTTGAATCTGAAAACCAAGATAATTAGTTCCATCATAAGCTATAAAAAGCCTAATATTTCTGACCATAAAATCATGAAGTCTGATAAACGGGGTAAGTGGGACTCATACAAATAGAGGATTTTGGGGAAGTCCCATATCCTCTGGTAAACCAAACATCAAATTTAAATTTTGTATAGCCTGTCCACTTGCCCCTTTTGCTAAATTATCGATGACCGAAATTATTATTCCCTGAGCCCTTTCTTTGTCCTCAAAGAGAGATATTTTACAAGAATTAGTTCCTCGAACCTCTGATATTCTTGGATAACTTCCTAAGGGTAAAACTTCTACAAAGGGAGTATTGCGGTAAAAGTCTCTTAAATAGCTATGTAGACTCTCCAGAGAAGCTTTATATTTCACATAAATGGTAGCTAAGATACCTCTATTAATGGGCAAGAGATGAGGGGTAAAGACTACTGACACCCTATGACCTGCAAAAAAAGTCAATTTTTCTTCCATTTCAGGTGTATGTCTGTGACTGGCAACTTTATAGGCTTTAAAATCCTCATTTACCTCGCAAAAGCTATAATAGGTCTCCACTTTTCTACCCGCACCACTGGTTCCACTTTTTGCATCTACTATAATATTATTACCTTCTATTAAACCTCCTTTGATTAAAGGAATGAGAGGAAGTAGAATGGCAGTGGGATAACAACCTGGATTACCAATCAATTCCGCATCTTTGATCTCCTCTGCAAATATCTCCGAAAGGCCATATACTGCTTTCTCTATGAGTTGAGGATATCGGTGAGTAATCTTATAGGTACTCTGGTAAAGCTCAACATTTTTAAAACGAAAATCCGCGGAAAGGTCTACGACCTTGATACCCCGGTTTATAAAGAAAAAAGCTAATTCTTGAGCAGTGCCTGCTGGAACACATAAAAACACCGCCTTTACCTTCTCCGCAATGACCTCAGGAATTGGCTCCTCAAAGATAAGCTCTCTATATTTACCCTGAAAACCAAAGCTCTCTCCAAGGGATTTTCCTGCTAAGTCTCTTGAAGTAATTACCTTTAACTGAAATACAGGGTGCCTTTCTAATAAGCGAATTAGTTCAAGCCCAGTATATCCGCTTGCCCCAATAACACCAACGGGAATCACAAAGGAGACCTAACGCTTGGAATATTGTTGACCTCTCCTTGCTCCCCTTAAGCCATACTTTTTTCTTTCCTTTTCTCTTGGATCCCTGGTAATGAATCCAGCTTTTTTTAAGGGTTTTTTGAGATCAGGCATGTAGGAGACCAATGCCCTAGCAATTCCATGCCTAATAGCTTCCGCCTGAGCACTTTTGCCTCCACCTTCTACAGTGCACATTACATCAAACTTATCTATTAAATTGGTAACCTTAAAGGGAGCAAAAAGAATATCCTCCGCCACTAAATGATCACTAAAATATTCCCTATAGGACTTACCATTAACTTGAATCTCTCCTTTACCAGGGGTAAGCCAAACTCTTGCCACCGCGGTCTTCCTCTTTCCTGTGGCATAAATTCTATTCATCTTGTATCGTCCCTCCTTAAATTTCTAATACTTTTGGATTTTGAGCTTGATGGGGATGGATTGAACCTGCATAGATTTTTAACTTTTTAAGTAATTTCTTTCGCTTACGATTTCGGGGAAGCATTCTCTTTACCGCTAACCTTATAAGCTCTTCCGGTTTTCTCTCTAACAATTGCTTTGCAGTTTCCAATTTTAAACCACCCATATAACCACTGTGTCTCCAATAAACCTTATTCTCCAGTTTTCTACCTGTCAATTTAATTTTTTCCGCATTAATAATCACAAAAAAATCACCCTGATCTACATGGGGACTATAGTCTGGTTTGTGTTTCCCCTGTAGCATATAAGCAATCTTAGAAGCCAATCTACCTAAAATCTTATCCTTAGCATCAATCAAATACCAATTTCTCTTGACCTCTTCCTTTTTTACCCAAGGTGTTTGGGCTGTTAAAAAAGATGACATAGCTTTATCCTCCCTAATAAAACTTAGGCATAATTTAAGCTAATTTTAAAATTTGTCAAGAAAATTCTATTACCTTAAAAGGAAAGGATATAGTCCGCCAAGGCTCTTAAATCCTTATCTTCCATGTGTTTTAGCATATTCATAAAGGGTTCCATTATTCTGAATTTATCAGGCCATATAATTGGCTCTGCCTGTCCTTTAAAAAATTTAAGAAGCTTATTAGGATCTCTATTATACTTCTGGGAGATCGTGGACAAAGCTGGCCCAATAGAATCCCTTGCCTTATCATGGCAACCAGCGCACCCTCTTGCATGAAAAATTTTTTCCCCCTCGGAAGCCAACCCCGAGACATAAAAACTTAATAGAACTGCCCATAAAAGAAAAAATCTCTTGACCATCTCTACCTCCTTTGACTATACTATTTCAAGCATCTTTTTTACTGCTTCATAGGCCCTTTGTCTTATCTCTTCTGGAATATGCACTTCAAATTCAAAATTCTCCAAGGCATTTACCACATCCTCCAGCCTTATTTTCTTCATAGAGGGGCACAGCATCTTTTCGGGAGCAGGATGATAGAATCTTTTATGGGGATTTTCCTTAGATAGGGGGTAAAGGAGGCCTACTTCTGTTCCTATAATGAATTCTTCATGAGGGAGTTCCTTAGCAAGTCTTATCATTCCACTTGTGGAAGCTACATAATCCGCAAGATCTATGACTTCGGGTCTACATTCTGGGTGAGCTATGAATACCGCTTTAGGATGTCTCTCTTTAGCCCTTATAACCTCTTCTGGAGTAAGCATATGATGGAAGGGGCAAAAACCTTCAAAATAGAGAATTTCCTTGTCAGGAAAAAATCTCTGCACATAACGGGCTAAATTCATATCGGGTAACATAAGAAGTCGCCTCTCAGA
>JANXCE010000042.1 GCA_025059715.1 Caldimicrobium sp. | reverse complement strand
TCAATTTAGAAAATCCGGATCCTGAGTGCGACTTAGATTATGTTCCCAATGCTTCTCGCTTTAAAAAAGTGAAAACCGTTTTAAAAAACTCCTTTGGCTTTGGTGGAATCAATGCCTGCTTAGTGTTAAAGGCTCTTTAAAAATTCTTACCATCTCGCTCTTGGCAAATTTTAATTTTTGATTTAAAATGTTTTATACACAATATATTGTAGTTTTTTTAACAAAAGACTACAATATATTGTTAAAAAAGAGGGGGGAATTTAAATGGAACCCTTGGTAAGAAAAAGAAATGGTAATATTGAGCCCTTTTCCCGTTTTAGAATCGTAAGGGCAGTTTCTAAAGCTATGAAGGCTGTAGGAAAGGGTTTAAAGGAAGATGCAGAAAAAATTGCAGACATGGTTTCGGTTTATCTTTATAGACACTACTTCAAAAAAGGTGATATTCCCCATGTGGAAACTATTCAGGATATCATTGAGAAAACCTTAATGGAAAGAGGATTCCCAGAGGTTGCCAAGGCTTACATACTTTATCGTGAAAAGAGGCGTCAAGCCAGAGAAATTGGTCAAGCTTTAGTGGATGGAATTAATCTTATTGAGGATTACCTAAAAAATGAAGACTGGAGGGTTAGAGAAAATTCTAATATGAATTTTAGTTTACAGGGACTTAACTTTCATGTGAGTTCTTCGGTAGTTGCGCGTTATTGGTTGGAAAAACTTTATCCTAAAGAGGTAGCACAGGCTCACAGGGAGGGAGATTTCCACCTTCATGACCTTGGGGTTCTTGGACCCTATTGTGTAGGGTGGGATTTATATGATCTTTTGCTTCGGGGATTTGGTGGAGTATCAGGAAAGGTAGAAAGTAAACCTGCCAAACATTTTAGATCGGCCCTGGGACAAATAGTAAACTTTTTTTATACCATGCAAGGTGAAAGTGCAGGGGCCCAGGCTTTTTCAAATTTTGATACCCTTTTAGCTCCCTTCGTAAGATATGATAAGCTTTCTTATGAAGAAGTAAAACAGTGTATGCAAGAATTTTTATTCAATGTAAATGTTCCTACCAGAGTAGGATTTCAAACTCCCTTTACTAATTTAACCTTCGATTTAAAACCTTCTAAGCTTTATGCTCAAACCAATGTGATTATAGGAGGAAAACTTCAAAAAGAAACCTATGAAGAGTTTCATAAAGAAATGTCTATGATAAACAAAGCCTTTTGTGAACTAATGATGGCAGGAGATGCCAAGGGAAGAATTTTTACCTTTCCTATTCCAACCTACAATATCACTAAGGACTTTGATTGGGAAAATCCTGATTACGAACCTCTTTGGGAAATGACCAGAAAATATGGAATTCCCTATTTTGCTAATTTTGTAAAATCTGATATGGAACCAGAGGATACCAGAAGTATGTGTTGTAGATTAAGGCTTGACCAAAGAGAATTAAGAAAAAGAGGAGGAGGCCTTTTTGGAGCAAATCCCCTCACAGGTTCTATTGGAGTAGTAACTCTTAATCTTCCGAGAATTGGTTATCTTTCAACCTGTGAGGAAGAATTTTTTGAAAGGTTAGAAAGTTTAATGGAACTTGCCAAAACTTCTTTGGAAATAAAACGAAAAGTAATTGAAGACTTTACAGAAAGGGGACTTTATCCCTATTCTAAATTCTACTTAGAAAGTGTTAAACAAGCAACCGGACGCTATTGGAGCAATCACTTTTCAACTATTGGAATCGTTGGAATGAATGAATGTGGTCTTAATTTTTTAAGAGAACCTATATATACTTCTGCAGGCAAAGAATTTGCTTTAAAGGTTTTGAGATTTATGAGAGAAAAAATAGCAGAATTTCAAGAAGTTACAGGAAATCTTTACAATTTAGAAGCCACACCTGCTGAAAGTACAAGTTACAGATTAGCTAAGATTGACAAAAAGAAATTTCCAAGAATTAAAACTCAGGGAACTCCTGAAGTACCTTATTATACTAACTCAGTTCACCTTCCGGTAAACTATACGGAGGATCTTTTCGAAATTCTTACCCATCAAGATGAGCTTCAAGTTATGTTTACAGGAGGCACAGTGGTTCATCTTTTTGTAGGAGAGGAAATTACAGATAGAACTATAATTAAAGAATTAGTCAAAGCTATAGTTTACAACTTTCGTTTGCCCTATTTCTCTATTACTCCTACCTTTTCTGTATGTCCAGTTCATGGATACCTTTCAGGAAAACATGAATTTTGTCCCTATCCTCATACAGAAAGGGATTTAGAAAAATTTGGTGTGGAATTAGAATTGCCTATAAGTTTAATAGACAAGTTACCCCAAGAAGCTTATAAAACAATACTATAAAGATAGGGAGGTAAGGTAATATGGAAAAAAACACCATGGAAACCCAAGTTGAAACTAAAAAAGTGGAGGTAATACCTTGTGAAGTTTATTCAAGGGTAGTAGGATATTTTAGACCGGTTCAAAACTGGAACCCTGGGAAACAACAGGAATTTGCTGAAAGAAAAACTATAAAAATTAATTCCTATTTAAAATTATTAAAATTAAGAGAAATCCACTCCTAACCTATGTCAGAAGAGAAACAAAATTGCCCAACCTCTTTTATAAAGGATAAGGTTAAAAGAAAAAAATTAGCCTCTGGAATCTGTGATTTTTGTGGAAAGGAGCATCCCCTCTGTTACATCTGTACTCAATGTGAATTCACCGTATGTCAAACCTGTTTTATAGAAAATCAGAAAAGATTTACCCGAAGTGGTGTAACTTGGGTTTGTCCTGACTGTCTTAACTGGGAAACTCTCTAAAAAATTAAGCTAAAAACCCTTTCTTTTTTCTTTAAAAGTTTTATTATTGGAAATAAAAATGAAATTTTTTTTAAAAACTTCAGTCTTTATTTTTGGATTGGTGCTCTTTCACATCTCTACTTTATTAAGTAGTGAATATCTTTATGAGATATTTTATGGACCCTTTAAAGTAGGAGAAGCTAAAATAATAATTAACTCTTCGAAGTATACAGGTATAGTTTATACCGTGGGAATAGGAAATACTATTTTTCCTTACTATGCTCAGTGGGAAACCTGGGTAGATGAAAGGGGATATCCAAAAAAAACTATAATTTATTCTAAGGAAAAAGAAAAAGAAAGACAAAAGATGCTCATCTTTGAGGCTCAAAAAACCTTAGTTAGATATCAAAAGCTTTTGCCCAAAAAAAGACCAGAAAAAACCTTTTCTCTTTCTTTTCCACTCTATGACGAACTTTCTTCTTTTATTGCCTCCTGGAGATTAAACTATTCCTTAGGAAAAACCTATCAACTTCCTCTCTATGTAGAGGGTGAAAAACATTTTGTAGAAATTAAATTAAGTAAGGAAGGAGTCTGTGAATTTGAAACTCAGAAATTAAATTGCTTAGAACTTCAAGTTTTACTTCCCCAGAAAAGTGAACTTTTAAAAAGATCTCATAAGGTTTTTGTATTACTTTCTAAAGAAAAGAAATACCCCTTAGAACTTAGAGGAGAATTACCTATAATAGGAACTTTGGTTGGAAAAATTAAACACTTAAACTAATGAGTAAAAAATTAAAACCCAAAAGGGTAACGGAAAAGGAAATTCGGAATTTAGTTAAAAAAATTTTAAAAAACAGTTTAAAAGGGGTGACAGAGTTACCCAAAATAGAAGTTGAGGTAATTGAAATTGAACCTCCTCAAGTATTTTTAAAATTACCTTTTTATTCAGAAGGAAACTTAATTAGGGTTAACGAAGTAGATTTTTTAGTTTTGGAGATAGAAAAAAGAGGAATTTTGGTAGAAACTTTTTATTTAGATGATAAACAGGAAAAGGAAAGATGTCCAAGTTTTTAGTTTTAGTTCCCAGCTCCTTAGAGGCTGAAATTTTAAGAGAACTTCCTCTTGAAGTTTATATAACAGGAATAGGACCGGTTGAGTCTGCTATTTCCGCTTATGAAATTTTTCTTCAAAAAAAGCCTTTTTTAGCCTTTTTAACTGGATTTGCAGGAGCCTATCCCGAAAGCAATTTAGAAATAGGAAATGTAATAGTAGCCACTTGTGAAAAGTTTGTCGACTTAGGAAGACAGTATAAAACTCACTTTACACCCTTACCTAACTATCTTTACACTTTAAATTATTGCTCTTTAAATCATGCCTATACTGAAAAACTAATCTATCTTTTGGAGATAAACGGTTTTTCTCCCCAGGCAGGACCTTTAGCCACGGTGTGTTCAGCTTCTTTTGATGCTACAAGAGCCCATTTTATAGAAAAAAAATTCCAAGTATTAGCTGAAAACATGGAAGGTTTTGGGGTAGCCTATTCTGCTCAAAAACTTAAAGTTCATCTAATAGAAATAAGAGTAATAAGCAATCTTCTAAGAGAACCAGAAAAAAAATGGGAAATAGAAAGGGCCTCTCAGGTCCTAAAAGGGGTTTGGAAGTGCATAATCCAAGATTGGAAGTAGCTCTTTCCCCTTGTCCTAATGATGTCTATATTTTTTCAGCTCTCCTACTTAAAAAAATTCCTACCTTTTTAGATTTAAAGTTTGTTTTAGAAGATATAGAAACTCTAAATCAGTTGGCTAAAAAGGAAAAAATGGATGTAATTAAGGCTTCTTTGGCTATTTGGAATGATCTTTATCAAAACTATCAACTTTTAGAAATAGGATGTGCCTTAGGTTTTGGGGTAGGCCCAATTTTAGTGGGAAGAAAAAAATTTTCCTTAGAGGAATTTCCCTACCTTAAAATAGGAATTCCTGGAATTAACACTACAGCTCACTTTCTTTTTAATTTCTTCTATTCTGGAACTATTCAAAAGGTTTTCCTACCCTACCATGAAATAATCCCTGCTTTATTGGAAAAAACTATAGATTTAGGGATTCTTATTCATGAGGGAAGGTTTATCTTTTCAAAATATAATTTATGTTTTATTGTAGACCTTGGAAAGGTTTGGGAAAGTGAGAATAAAGTGCCTGTTCCCTTAGGAGGGTTTTTTATAAAAAGAAGTCTTAATTACGAAGTAAAAAAGGAAATTTTAAGAGTTTTTAGAGCAAGCCTTTTTTGGGCTCAAAAAAATGAAGAATTGATTTTTCCCCTTTTACAAACTTACGCTCAAGAGATGCAAAAAGAGGTTATCAAAAAACACATAGAAACTTATGTAAATGAGAATACCTTTAAGTTAAAGGATGAAGGAAAAAAAGCCTTAAAGGTCTTAGCTCAACTTTTGGGAATAAAAGAGGATTTGAAAAATTTAATTCTAGAAGAAGAAACTCTATGAATATTTGGACTTTTTTTTGGCAAACAAGCTATGTGGGAAAATTAGTAGTACTCATTTTAATCTTAATGAGCCTTCATAGTTGGTATTTAATTATCTTTAATTATTTAAAATATCGTCATCTTGAAAAAATCTTAGAAACAGCAGAATCTCTGATAGAAAATTGTAAGGATCTTTCTGAGTGGGTTAAAGAATTAAAGAACTGGAAAGAAAATTTTTTGATAGATACTTTTAAAAAAATTTTAAGTCATTTTAAAGAAATCTTTGAGTTTTATTTTGAAAAAAGGGAATTTTTAAATCCTTTAAAGGGTGAATTAAGTCTAAATTTAGCTGAAAAAGAGTTGGAAGAAAGGGTAAGGATTGAAGAGGAAAAATTTATTTTAAAGTTAAATAGAGGTTTAGGATTTTTAGCTACCACAGGAAATGTGGCTCCTTTTATCGGGCTATTTGGAACAGTGTGGGGGATTATGCAAGCCTTTCACGAGATTGGTCTAAGGGGAAGTGCCAGTTTGGCCACTGTGGCTCCAGGAATTGCAGAAGCTCTAATTAACACTGCTATGGGACTATTTTGTGCTATACCAGCAGTAATAGCCTATAATGCCTTTTTAATCAAAAGGGATTCCCTTTCTAAAAAATTAAATTTGATTTTAAGAAAAAAAATTCAGTTGTTAAAAAGAAACTTTGGAAAAGCTGAAGTCCTTTGAAAGGAAAGAGCGACTTTTTAAGTTTCTTCAGAAGAGGAAAATCTCATCTCAATTTCTCTTTGGGTTTCTTTAGATGGAGTTTCAATTTGAGAATTAATTTTAGTTTCTAAAAAGTCTTCTATCAAAAGAAAGGGTTCCTTAGAAGGAATAGGAAAGGAACCTATCTTTTCAAAGATTGATACCATATCCTCCTTACAACGAGGACAAATTCTTAATTCTTCGGAAAAAACATATCTACATTTTGGACATCTCATCTTCTATTTTTTCCTCCTTTTCTGAAAATTTACCACAACATTTTTTATACTTTTTACCACTTCCACAAGGACAGGGGTCATTTCTTCCTATTTTTTGAACCTTAAGAGGTTGGAGCTTTTCTTCTTTTTTTTCTTCAAAAATATTCTCCTTTTTATATTGAACCTTTTCAGGTTCTTGAAATTCTTCCTCTAATCCTTCTATTTCTTCCAAAACTTCCTTTAATTCAACTCGGTATAAATAAGAAAGGGTAGTTTCTTTTATTCTTTTCATAAGATGAACAAAGAGATGAAAAGCCTCCTTTTTATATTCCTGTAAAGGATTTTTTTGACCATAACCTCTTAAACCAACACTTTCCTTTAAATAATCTAAATGTAAAAGATGTTCTTTCCAAAGGGTATCTATGGTAGTTAAAAGTATATACTTTTCAATGTGCCTTAAGTTTTCTTCACCAAGGTTTCTTTCCTTTTCTTCATATTTTTTTAAGGCTTTTTCCTTTAAAAGTTTAGAAAGTTCCTCTTTTTTATATAAAGGTTGGGTATCTAAGGTAATAGAAAAGGCAAAAATTTCTTTAAATCTCTCTATAAGGGGAGTGTAATCTATCTTATCTGTATTCCTTTCTTGTAAGAGAAATTCTTCAGCCAATTCCTCACACTTTTCATCTATCATGGAGAGAATCCAATCTTTTATAGAAGCATTTTTTAAAATTTCCTTTCTTTGAGAATAGATGGTTTCTCTTTGTTTATTCATCACATCATCGTATTCTAAGAGGTGTTTTCTAATTTCAAAGTGATAGGCTTCTACCTTCTTTTGAGCTTGCTCTATGGCTTTAGATAACCAGGGATGTTCTAAGGGTTCACCCTCAGGAAGACCTATTTTTTCCATAAAACTTTTTAACTTTTCTGAACCAAAGAGCCTAAGTAAATCATCTTCCAGGGAAAGATAAAAACGGGATGAACCTGGGTCTCCTTGTCTACCCGAACGGCCTCTTAGTTGATTGTCAATCCTACGAGCCTCATGTCTTTCTGTTCCAATAATATGAAGCCCTCCTAAGGCTTTAACTTTTTCAGCATCCCTTTGACATTCTAAATATTTTTCATAAAGAACTTTAGCCCAATAATCTGGATATTTAGTAGTAGGGTCTAATCCCTGTTTAGCCATAGTTAGAACTTCATTCCAAGACCTTTCATCTATTTCGGAAAGGTCATATCCTTCAGCTTCAAGTTGAACTTTAGCAAGTCCCTCAGGATTTCCTCCTAATAAAATATCTACTCCCCTTCCTGCCATATTAGTAGCAATAGTTACGGTATGAGAACGTCCAGCTTGAGCTATAATTTGGGCTTCCTTTTCATGATGTTTAGCATTTAAAACTTGATGGGGTATCCTCCTTTTTTTAAGCATTTTAGAAAGTATTTCACTTTTCTCAATAGAAGTAGTTCCTACCAAAACCGGCTGTCCTCTTTTATAACATTCCTCTATTTCTTCTACAATTTTTTCAAATTTCTCCTTTTGGGTTCTAAAAACCACATCAGAATTATCCACTCTTATCATAGGTTTATGGGTTGGAATAACCACTACATCCAAATTATATATCTCCTTAAATTCTGCCGCCTCAGTCTCAGCTGTTCCTGTCATGCCTGCCAGTTTCTCATACATTCTAAAATAGTTCTGAATAGTAATCATAGCTAAGGTTTGATTTTCGGCTTCAATTCTTACCCTTTCCTTCGCTTCTATGGCCTGATGAAGTCCGTCACTCCATCTTCTTCCAGGCATAAGTCTTCCTGTAAATTCATCTACAATAATAATTTTCCCGTTTTTAACTACATAATCCACATCTCTCTTAAAAAGATGATGAGCTCTCAAAGCTTGATTAATATGGTGAATTAATCTTACATATCGCGGATTATACAAATTTTTAATTCCTAAAAGTTTTTCACATTCAGCAATACCCTCTTCAGTTAAATGGGCACCTTTACTCTTTTCATCCAAGGTGAAATGAATTTCTTTCTTTAATTTTCTTACTATTTCGTCAATAAAGTAATACATATCCGTAGACTCTTCAGCAGGACCTGAAATAATAAGAGGGGTTCTGGCTTCGTCAATAAGAATGGAATCCACCTCATCAATGATAGCATAATAATGTCCTCTTTGAACCATATCTTCAAAGGAGTACTTCATGTTGTCTCTGAGATAGTCAAAACCAAATTCAGAGTTGGTTCCGTATACTATATCACAGGCATAAACCCTTTTTCGTTCCACATCGTCCATTCCTGAGGCAATATACCCTACCTTTAAACCTAAAAATCTATAAATAGGACCCATCCACTCCGTATCTCTTTTAGCTAAGTAGTCATTTACGGTTACGATGTGAACACCCTTGCCTGTGAGAGCATTAAGATAGGCTGGAAGAGTGGCCACTAAGGTTTTCCCTTCTCCGGTTTTCATTTCAGCTATTTTTCCTTCATGTAAAACTATTCCTCCCATAATTTGAACATCAAAGTGCCGCATTCCAAGAATTCTTTGAGCAACCTCCCTTACCACTGCAAAAGCCTCAGGTAAAAGTTCATCTAAAGTGGCTCCTCTTTCTAATCTTTCTTTAAATTCAATAGTTTTTCTTTGAAGTTCTAAATCAGAAAGTTTTTTCATTTCAGCTTCTAAAGCATTAATCCTTTCTACTATAGGTTTAAGCCTCTTTAATTCCCTCTCATTCTTGGTTCCCATAATAAAAGATAAAACCTTAGTAAGCATATTCTTTCAACACTCTCCTTAAGGTTTAATATATTCTTTTATGAAATTTTAATACCTTTTAGTTTTAAAACAACCTTTTTTCCCCTGCATAAGTTCCGCTTCTTATTAGAAGGTAAAAAAGTGGTAAAATTAAAAATCAAAAAATCAATCCCAGGAGAGCCTCTCCATGAAAAAAGGGAAAAAGGTAACTGTGGAATCTCTATGTATTGTATTCTGAAAGACTTAAACTCTACTAAAGAAGCTTCTTCCTATCTAAAAGCACTGTTTACAGGTGA
>JANXCE010000041.1 GCA_025059715.1 Caldimicrobium sp. | reverse complement strand
AATCTTTCATTTTTGTGGGATCAAGCTTCATATTTAACCTCCTTAAATTATTTTTAGGTCTAAAAGGCGTCCCCTTAACTTTCAAAAATTATGCCAATTTCTCTTTTTAAAAATCCCTATGAAACAATGTAAATAGCATTATTTTTAAAAAGATAACCTAAAAATTTTAGGAGAAAATTTCCACAAGTGGGTTAAAATTCCTCTTTTGTACCCCTCAGATTTCTAATTAAAAGAGTTTCTTCTTTTTCAATAAGATCGGAGGGATATATCTGAGCTAACAAAGCCTTTAATTTAGATAGGGATGTCTGGTGAATTTCGGTGATCTTCAGACCAAAGCCCTTTTCTTCAACTCTCACCACGGTGCCCTCAAATTCGACCCAGTCATAGTCTGTTTTTAATCTAACCGTGATAGGGCTATTTAGCTCTGGTTTAAAGTCCGAAATGATAAAGGCGCCCCCCATTGAGAGATCTCTTAAAATCCCCGAAAAGCTCTTCTTGTTACATTCAAATTCTAAGCTTATATCTTCGGAGAGGTTTAATCTTTTAAAATTCCTTCTATCTATCTCAAAAGTTTGAAAGTGTTCTATAGAGGAGATTAAGGCTTTTGCTATTTCTTCTAATTTTATGGCAAAATTGATATTTTTTTGAATATCTTCCACCATCAATTTATATTCTGCTTGAAGGTCACGATAGGCCTTTAAAGTTGCCTCTGCGCGCTCTTTATGCACTTGAGCTTGGGATTCAATATTAGCAAGAGTTATGGTTTGCTCTTCCACAGCGGAGGCAACAGTATTAGCATAATCCTTTACCTCCCTAAAGATAGAGATCATGTTTTCCACCGTGGTTATAATACTTGTATGGAGATTCTGGATGGCCTTTATTTTTTTCGTTATTTCTACACCCGCTTGATCGGTCTGTCTGGCAAGTTCCTTAACCTCGTTAGCTACAACCGCAAAACCCTTACCTACTTCTCCAGCTCTTGCTGCCTCGATAGAAGCATTTAGAGCGAGTAAGTTAGTTTGCTCCGCCACCTCTCTTATAAATTTAACAATCCCCTCAATTTCTGCAGAGGCCTTTTCCAGAGTAGTTATCAATTTTTGTGTCTCTAAAGCCTGATCCATAGCTTTATTAGCTACATTCGAGGTATAAAGCACGGTTCTATTAATCTCGTCCACTGCTTGCTTCATCTGACTTAAAAGATTGCTTTGCTCCTCCAAATCCTTTAAATTACTGTCAACTTCCACCAACACCTCTTCAATCCTCATCTCAATTAAGAGACTTTTAGCAGAGGAGGTCTCTCCTAAAACCTTAAAACTCTCTACAACTGGCTTTATTCTATCGCCCAATTCCTTTATATTTAAAATAATCTCATTAAAAGAAGTTTTTATTTCCTCCAGAGCTCGAGATATTGCTCCGATTTCATCCTTTCTCTCTATTTCAAGGGCCACTCTAAAATTTCCTTTAGCAATCTCTTTACTTGCTTGTAAAGCTTTATCAAGTTCCTTTTCAAGTCTTTTTCCGATAAACCTAGAGCCAAACATCACGACTGCTAAAACAAAAATTAAAATCACAAAGTATAATGCTTTAAAAATCCTTCCCAAATTTTTAAGCTCCGTCTGTTTCAGCTCTAAAAACTTTCTGTATTCTTCAATTAATTTTTCTAATCCTTCCCAAAGAAATCTGCGCGAATACTCTTGAAATTGGCTATATAAATTAAATAGTTCTTCTGACGATTTAGCCTTTTTCATTTCCAAAACTAACTCATTCATTTTGGAAGAGTCCCTGTCCAAGGTGGTCCACACCTGAGAACTAACCTCAAATCCGTCGATTTTCCGATACTTCTTCAATTTATCTATAGTTGTATCTGGAGATATGGCGTTATAGTCTTCATTGAGTAAATTTGTCAAAAAATTAACCTTCCAGCGAATATGCTCTGCTCGAAGTTCTTGCAATTCGTTCATGCTCCTAGAGATACGTTCAATTTGAGAATTAAAATTTTCCCTTAGCTGAAATTCAATAATAGATAGACCGATAAAAACTGAAGCAACTACTAGAAATATTCCCAAAATGCCAAATCCAACCTTTTTAGCAAGACTAAGATCCCGGAAAATTTTCTTTGCTCTTTTAATTAAGACAAACATATTTTCCCCCTTAATTAAGCTCAATCTTTCCTTTTAACAATTTTATCTTAAATTTTAAAATATGCTATCATTTAAAAAAATAACCTGGAATGTATTTTTAGTCCTTTTTCTTATCTTTTTAATACTATCCCTTTACTCTTTCCATCCTCAAGATCCGGGGCTTAACATCCTTGGGGCTAAGGAAGTGAGAAATCAAATGGGAGTCCTTGGCGCTTATGTAGCTTCTATAGTCTATTTTATCTTTGGTTTTTCTTCTCTTTTTCTTCCCCTCTTCACCCTCTTTGGCCTACTTTTAAATTACTATAACCTTTTATCCTTAAAAAAGGTGACCCTTATCCTCGGTTCTATCACCATCGCTCTAACACTGGGCTTTTCTCTTTTCTTTGATCTAATAGGGGTTAAAAATCAATATCTGTGGAAAAGATATCCACTTAATGGAGGCCTTATTGGAGAGCTAACCTCACCTCTAAGTGATCTTTTGGGTGTCTCGGGCTTACTTTTATTCCTTTTAACTCTCTTAATCCTTCCACTTTTTGTAATTTTTGGGAATCTTAACATCCTAAAAAGAATTAAAGAATTAAAGGGATATTTTTATAGTGAGCGAAGTGAGGGCTATAAACCTGAAATATCAATTATGGAAAAAGAAAATCAATTTCTCTCCGAAGGGGAGATTAATAAAAGTCAGGTTCTCCAAGACACTCTACAAAAAGACACAGGGACATCCTCAAATAGGAATTTAGAACTAAAGATACCACCTCCCTTTGAACTTTTAAGTGATCCCTTGATTCCTTTGCATAAAGTAAAATTGGAGGAACTCAAAGAGAGAGCTTTACTTTTAAAGGCAAAGTTAAGGGAGTTTGGTATAGAGGGCGAGGTAGTGGGAATCAATCCTGGGCCTGTTATTACGGTTTTTGAGTTTAAGCCTGCCCCTGGAATAAAACTAAGTAAAATCCTCAGTTTGGTTGATGATTTAGCCCTTGGATTATCAGCAAAGAGCGTCAGAATTGTGGCTCCAATTCCTGGTAAGAATGTCATTGGCATTGAGCTCTCTAATCCTCACCGGGAATGGGTTTATCTTAAGGAGATTTTAAACACCGAGGCCTTCCAAAAACACCCCTCTCCTTTGACCTTTGCCCTTGGTAAGGATATATCTGGTGCCCCGGTAGTTTCCGATCTAAAGAAGATGCCTCATCTTTTAATTGCAGGGAGTACCGGTTCAGGAAAGAGTATATTTATTCATAGCATAATTCTAAGTCTAATTTACAAAAGCACTCCAGATAAGGTTCGCTTTCTTATGATAGATCCCAAGAGGATCGAATTATCTGTTTATGATGGTATTCCCTATCTTTTACATCCTGTGGTGTTAGAGCCTAAAATGGCTACACAGGCCTTGAGATGGGCGGTTCAAGAGATGGAGAGACGATACGGTCTCTTTGAAGAACTAGGGGTGAGAAACTTAGATTCATACAACGAAGAGTTTCAGGAGAAACTTCCCTACATAGTGATAATCATAGATGAGCTTGCAGATCTCATGGTAGTTGCCTCAAAGGAGGTGGAAACCTTACTCACAAGACTTGCTCAAATGGCTCGGGCAGCAGGTATCCATCTTATTGTAGCTACTCAAAGGCCCTCTGTAGATGTAATTACAGGTCTAATAAAGGTTAATTTTCCAGCCCGTATCTCTTTTCAAGTGACCTCCAAGGTTGATTCCCGCACCATACTTGACGTGCAAGGGGCAGAGAGACTCCTGGGAGCAGGAGATATGCTTTTTATGCCCCCAGGAAGCTCACATTTACAGCGAATTCATGCCCCCTATGTCTCTGAGAGAGAGGTGAAAGGAGTAGTCGAATACTTAAAATCCTTTGGTGAACCTCAATATCTCGCTGATTTATTACCGTTAGAGGAGGAGAACAGAGAAGATTTATCGGAGAGCGAATCCCTAGATGATGAGCTATACAAAGAGGCCCTTAGAATTGCCTATCAATATGGAAAGATCTCTACCTCTATGCTACAGCGCAAACTTCGCATTGGTTATAACAGGGCTGCAAGACTAGTTGAAAAAATGGAAGAGGAAGGTATAATTGGCCCTAGTGATGGCGTTCGCCCTCGTCCTGTTATTACTCCTCGTAAATCCTCTTGAGTTCTTACAAGCTCAAGAGATCAAAGAAGTTATTGAAAAAATCAATAACTTTTATCAAGAGGTGCAAAGTCTAAGGGGTAATTTTCTACAGGAAACCCATTTTAAAAATGGCCAAAGGGAATTACGCTCAGGCAAACTTTGGATTAAGAAACCTGGCTTATTCAGGTGGGAGTATCTTACTCCCGAAAAATTTGTCATAATCTCCGACAGCAGAAACCTTTATGTTTATTACCCTGAAGAAAATCAGGCCTATGTATATCCTGGTGGGAAAGCCCTTTCCTCTCAATTAGCCTTAGGATTTATGAGTGGAAGGGGTGATATAAGGCGTGATCTAAGATTGGAAAGTTTTAGAGTTCTTGAAAATAACTTTTGGGAACTAACCTTTTTGCCTGCTTATCAGGATAGCCAAATTGAAAAGATAGCCCTAAAAATTAACCTTGATAATGGTGAGGTAAAAGAAATAGTCCTTTTCTATTACTCTGGGGAGCGAGTGAGGCTAGCCCTCCAAAATTTAGAATATAATTTAAATTTGTCAAATAAATTATTTGAATTCCAACCCCCTAAAAGAACTAAAATCAACTAAGGAGGCCTACCTATGAAGAAGTCACTTAGCCTCTTTATAGTTTGTTTGTTTCTCTTATCTTCTCTAACATCCTGCACCACCACTGAACTAAGTCAGAAAACTAAAGAAGGGGCTACAGTTGGGGCTGTGGCTGGAGGGGTCCTAGGGGTTTTATTTGATAAACACAACAGATGGAGAGGTGCGGTGTTGGGAGTAGCACTTGGAGCTTTGATTGGTGGCACCGCAGGTGCTATCATGGAGAAGGCCTCTAAAGAATCCGCCACTTACAAAAAACCTGTAACCTATGAAAGTGAGGATAAAGTGCAAAGGGTTTATGCTCAACCAGTTAAATCCGAAGGAAAGTGTGAGTGGATAAAGGTTCAATACTATGAATATGGAAAATTAGTTAAAGAAGAGACAAAAAAGGTTTGTCCGTAAGGTTTTAAAGGTTAGCTCAATTTAGATAGTGCCTCTCTAATTCTTTTACAGGCTTCTAGGAGAGCCCCTTCTGAGAGGGCAAAGGATATTCTTATAAAATCATCCTCACCAAAGGCTATACCTGGAACAATGGCTACTTTTGCTTCCTCCAGGAGATAATCCGCTAAACTAATGGAATTTACAATTCTCTTGCCTGTGGGACTTACCTTCCCATAATAGGCAGATACCTTTACAAAAAAATAAAAGGCACCTTGAGGTGGAATAAACTCTAACTCTTGAATTTTATGAAGTTCTTGGGTTAATAGTTCAGCCCGTCTGGTAAAGGTTCTAACCATATCCATAACTACCTCATCCGAGAGCTTCAAAGCAGCCTCAGCCCCTTTTTGAGCAAAAGATGTAGCATGACTGGTGCTTTGACCCTGAATTTTGGCACAGGCACTGATAACCTCTCTTGGCCCTAAGGCCCACCCAATCCTCCAACCAGTCATGGCATAGGTCTTAGATACACCGTTAACCAGAAAAACTTTATCTCTAAGGCCTGGATCCGTAGAAAGAATGTTTTCTGGTTTCTTAAGGTCAAACCTCAGTTTATCATATATATCATCACTTATCACCCACAGATTATTTGACCTGAGAAACTCAGCAAGATCCCTAAAAAAAGACTGAGAATAAATTAAACCCGTAGGATTGGAAGGACTGTTTAAGATAATTCCCACAGTCCTAGGTGACATCGCTTTTTTTATATCATCAAGGCTTGGTTCAAAACGCTTGATAAAACTAGATGGCACGATTTTGGGGACCCCACCTGCACAGAGAACCATTTCTGGATAGGACACCCAATAGGGTGAAAGGATCAAGACCTCGTCTCCAGGATTGACCAAAGCTAAAAGAAGATTATATATAGCCTGTTTAGCACCTGTGGTAACTATGACCTCATCCACCTTGTACTCAAAACCATAGTCAGTTTTTATTTTCTGGCATATAGCTTCCCTGAGGGAAAGTATTCCAGGTGTGGCAACATACTTAGTAAAGCCCTCCTTTAAGGCCCTGATGCAAGCATCCTTAATGGTCTCTGGGGTATCAAAATCAGGCTCTCCTACAGAGAGATTAATTACATCAACCCCCTGGTCCTTTAGAGACTTTGCTTTGGCATCAATAGCCAAAGTCGCTGAGGGTTTAAGAGCAAGAACTCTCTCAGACAATCTCACCATATTTCCCTCCTGCTTTGATTTTATAACAACTTTTAACTTAACACTCCTATCAGGAGTTACAAGATGTTAAGCTAACTTTTGTTTCAGATTATGTAGATGCTAAAGCCCGCCTGATTTAAATGACCTCCCAAACATAGTTGCTACAACATCTTCATGGGCTGTGCATCTTAAAACATAAATTATATCCCTAGCCTTTTATCTATAGAAATAAGAGGCAAAAATTCAAAGCAGTAGTTAATATTATCTTGAAAGCTTTTAGATACGCACTGCATAAGATCAGAAAAGTAGCTACAATTCTTGAGATCATAGGCACTGGAGTATACCCTGTATCCATAATTGAGATGAGGACTCCCATGGCGTATTCATAGATATCCTTTTCATAAAGCCTTTTCAAAAGGGCTATATCTAACTCATCTATTCGGTGAGAAAATATCCAAAGTAATGACTTTCCTTTGAGCTACAAACTTAGATTAATGAGAGAGAATATAATCTGCTATGGCATTTTGATCCTTATCTGGCATGTTTTTAAGCATACTCTGAAAGGGTTCCATGAGCTTAAAGTTCTCAGGTTTAACAATAGGTTTAGCCTCTCCTCTAAAAAATCTTAGCAAAGCCTTTTTATCTCCCTTGTAGGCCTTAGAAATTGTAGCAAGCGAAGGACCAATTGAATCCTTTGTCTTTTCATGACAACCGGCGCAACCTTTGTATTTAAAAAGGGTCTCTCCATCCTTGGCCCATCCATTTCCAAAGCTTAGAAAGGTCAACACAATTAATGAGATAACTACTTTCATAATTAGTCTCCCACTAAGATGTTATATTTTAAAGTTTACTATGGTTTTTTAAAAAATCTACAAGAGGTAAGAGAGCAACAGGTGAGTAACCTCTGATTAGCTTAAAAAAAAGAGAGGATGGGTTTCTCTTTTGGATATCTATCAAAAACAGAAATGTCTTTATATTCAACATGGCTTAGCAACAGGCCCTGTGGTGGTGCTGGAGGAGGAGCCACTTTTCTATCACGGGCTTCTAAAATTTCCTTGAATTGCAGGGGCTTTAATCCTCCCCGGCCTACCTCCACTAAAGCTCCAACTAAGTTTCTGACCATGTAACGTAAAAAGCCTCTACCTTTGATTTCAAAAATTAAAAGACCACCTATAGAGGTTGACCAACGAAGATCTACTGAGAAAATAGTTCTCACCGTGGTTTTAATATCTGTTCCTGACTTTCTAAAACTGGCAAAATCCTTTGTTCCGACTATCTCAGAAAGACACTCTCTCATAGCCTCTATGTCAAGTTTTTCAGGAATCCACCAAGAATATAATCGAAGAAGGGGGTTTCTCACCGGAGAATTATAAATATAGTATTGATAGGTCTTCCAGAGGGAATCCCTCTGTGGATGGAATTTAAAATCTACCTCTTCCACCTGCCATACAGAAATATCCTTTGGTAGCAGTCCATTTAAAGCCCTGTATATTACCTCTAAAGATTTATCTGAGGTGGTAAGAAAATGGGCTACCTGGCATAGAGCATGAACACCTGCATCCGTTCTTCCAGCTGATCTCACCTTTACCCTGTGGCCCAACACCCGTGTCAGAACATCCTGAAGTAATCCCTGAATAGTGGGCCCCTTGGGCTGCACCTGGAAACCAAGATAATTGGTGCCGTCATAAGCTATGAAAAGCCTTATGTTTCTGACTTTAAACTCACCCTGTGATAGCTCACTCATAATCCCTATTTACACTCAGTTTCCTAACAATAATCCCCAGTGAATTTCAATACGATGGTTGATCCTGTCATCATTCGATATGTCATAATTTTCTTAATAAACGAACAATTATCTTTCAGGCAAAGGGTCTCACTGGTATACTTTGAATAATTTTCGGACACCACATCAAGATTAGACAAAAAGAGGGCTTTTGGGAAGTCCAGTGTCCTCAGGCAAACCAAACATGATATTTAAATTCTGTATGGCCTGACCACTTGCACCTTTTATTAAATTATCAATAACAGAGATTATTATGCCCTGCCTCCTTTCCTTGTCTTCGAAAAGGGCAATCTTA
Organism: Caldimicrobium sp.; assembly: GCA_025059715.1. Classification (GTDB taxonomy): domain Bacteria; phylum Desulfobacterota; class Thermodesulfobacteria; order Thermodesulfobacteriales; family Thermodesulfobacteriaceae; genus Caldimicrobium. The sequence goes on along the minus strand of JANXCE010000041.1, from coordinate 2,691 downwards.
CACAGATTTGTCCCCCGAACCTCTGCCAACCTTGGATAGCTTCCTAAAGGTAAAACTCTTACAAATGTCTTATCTTTATAAAAACCTTCTAAATAGCTGTGAATGTAATCCAAAGGCCTTCTAAACTTAACATATATAGTTGCCAAAATACCACGGTTAATGGGTAATAAATGGGGGGTGAATATAATCTTTACAGGCTCCTTGGCAAAATAACTTAGTTTCTCCTCCATTTCCGGGGTATGTCTATGCCCAGCCACTTTATAGGCCTTAAAGTCCTCATTCACCTCACAGAAACTGTAATAATTCTCCGCCTTTCTTCCTGCACCACTTGTTCCGCTTTTGGCATCTACAATTATGCCCTCACCTTCAATTAAGCCCTCTTTGATAAGAGGGATAAGAGGAAGGAGTGTAGCTGTGGGATAACAGCCTGGATTGCCAATCAGAGCGGCCTTCTTTATATCCTCTTCAAAGATCTCCGATAGACCATACACCGATTGATAAAGAAGCTGCGGAAATTTATGAGTAAGCTTGTAGGTCCTTTGATAAAGATCTAAATTTCTGAAACGAAAATCTGCTGAGAGATCTACCACTTTAACCTTATGATCCAAAAAGGAAAAGGCTAACTCTTGAGCAGTGCCAGCAGGAACACAGAGAAAGACTGCCTCAACTCTTTTAGCTATATTTTCAACATCAGGTGCTTCAAAGGTAAGTTTTCCAAAACTACCTGAGATGCCAAAGGTCTCTTCTAAAGTTTTACCAACATGATCCCTTGATGTAATAACCTTGAGACCAAAAGTAGGATGATTTTCAAGTAGACGAATTAGTTCAAGGCCTGTGTATCCACTTGCACCAATTATTCCAATAGGGATCACAAAAAAGACCTAACGCTTGGAATATTGTTGACCTCTCCTTGCACCTCTCAAACCGTATTTTTTTCTCTCTTTTTCTCTCGGATCTCTGGTTATGAAACCTGCCTTTTTCAGGAGGCCCTTGAGTTCCTCTTGATAATTAACCAATGCTCTTGATATTCCATGTCTAATAGCCTCGGCCTGAGCACTTTTTCCACCACCCTCCACAGTGCAAAATACATCAAACTTGCCCAGGAGGTTGGTAATCTTAAATGGAGCAAAGATCAAGTCCTCAGCCACCAAATGATCACTAAAATATTCTCTATAGGGCTTATCATTTACCCTTACATCTCCATTTCCAGGCACAAGCCATACTCTGGCAACAGAGGTTTTTCTCTTACCGGTGGCATATATACGCTCCATAACTTGTATCCCTCCTTTAAATTTCTAAAATCTTTGGATTTTGAGCTTGATGGGGATGATTAGCACCAGCATAGATTTTCAACTTTTTTAACAACTTGTTACGCATACGATTTCTTGGTAACATCCTTTTAACGGCAAGCATAATAAGATCCGCAGGCTTTTTGTTAAGCCTTTGTGTTGCCGTTTCAAGCTTTATACCTCCCATATATCCACTGTGTCTCCAGTAGATCTTCTGATCAAGCTTCTTTCCAGTAAGTTTAACCTTGTCAGCGTTGATGATAACGAAAAAATCTCCCTGATCAACATGGGGAGCATAGTCTGGCCTGTGTTTTCCAAGAAGCATATAGGCAATTTGGGAGGCAAGCCTTCCCAAAACCTTATCTTTGGCATCGATTATATACCAATTCCTAACCACTTCCTCCTTTTTTACCCACGGAGTTTGGACAGTTAAAAAGGATGACATCTCTTTCCTCCCAAAATTTATATTTAGGCTTTAATTTAAGCTAATTTTAAAATTTGTCAAGAAAAGGACTATTCCTTTAAAAGGAGAGGATATACTCTCCAAGGACCTTTAGGTCCTTATCATCCATCTGTTTTAACATATTCATAAAGGGCTCCATGATTCTGAATTTATCTGGCCAGATGATAGGATCAGCTTGTCCTTTAAAAAATTTCATGAGTCTATTGAGATCCCTGTTATATTTTTGAGAAATGGTAGAAAGAGCTGGTCCAACAGAGTCCTTCGTTGCCTCATGACAACCAGAACAGCCCCTTAAATGAAAGAGCTTCTCACCTTCGGTTGCCAAGGCAAGGTTAGAAAGACCTAACCAAAAAACCAATAGCAAAAATCCCTTTTTCAACATGACTTCCTCCTTAAAGCTAATTTTTGTCTTACCGAAAAAAGAGCCTTATGGCACCAGTTCTAAATAATTTCAAGCATTCTCTTAACAGCATCATAGGCCTTGCTTCTTATATCCTCAGGTAAATGCACTTCAAATTCAAAATTCTCCAAGGCATTTACCACATCCTCCAGCCGTATTTTCTTCATAGAAGGACAAAGCATCTTTTCAGGAGCAGGATGATAGAATCTTTTATGGGGATTTTCCTTAGATAGGGGATAAAGGAGGCCTACTTCTGTTCCTATAATGAACTCTTCATGAGGGAGTTCTTTAGCAAGTCTTATCATTCCGCTCGTAGAGGCTACATAATCCGCAAGATCTATGACTTCGGGTCTACATTCTGGGTGAGCTATGAATATCGCTTTAGGATGTCTCTCTTTGGCCTTTATAACCTCTTCTGGAGTAAGCATATGATGGAAAGGGCAAAAACCATCAAAATAGAGGATTTCCTTGTCAGGAAAAAATCTCTGCACATAACGGGCTAAATTCATATCGGGTAACATAAGAAGTCGCCTCTCAGA
>JANXCE010000040.1 GCA_025059715.1 Caldimicrobium sp. | reverse complement strand
GGAGAGAGACTTTTGGGATAGGCTAAGGGAGAGGGTTGAGAGGCTTGAGGAGGGAAGGAGGAGAGACTTCTTAATGAAGCTTTTAATGCTTGCAAGACTGAGGAAGGATGCTTATAATGAAGTAGTAAAGCTATATGAGGAGGTAACGAGGATGCCTTTAGTGATTGATAAGAGGAGGGATCCCTTTTACATAGAGGGAAGGAAAGTAGGGAGAAAAGAGGGAAGACTTGAGGGACGACTTGAAGGAAGACTTGAGGGTTTACTTGAGGATGCTCAGGAGATGGTGCTTGAGGTGGTGGAGGTAAAGCTTGGGAGAGTGCCAAAAGGTCTTGAAGAGCAAATTAAAGCGGAAACTAACCGAGAAAAACTTAGAAAACTTCTTAGAGAATTAGTAATTGCTTCAGAACCAGAAAAAGTTCTTCTTCATTTTGGCTATAGGTTAGATTAACAAAAAACGTGAGCTTAATTTTTTTAGAATAGTGGCAACACAATAATGTCTCCTCAATTTGCCGATGGGAGGACAAAGGAAAGCCCAAAAGCCTTGTTTTTTCTTAATTCCCAATATTTTATAATATCACCCACTAGCTGAAATGAAAATTTTAAAAATGAACTCTACCTATGTCAAACCAAACTCTTCTCCCTTTTAAATTAGGTCTTTCAGGGAAGGTAATTACACCAAGAAGTGGTCTTACACTTTTTTCAGAATTCTTTAGAGCCTTGGGCATAAAGAGCCTTTGAAATAAAAGCCTTAGTTGAAACCTTGATGCCAAAGCCTCGTTCAAACAGAGGATACAGTCCCTGGCAATACATAGAGCCTATACTACTTTACTCTAAGGAGGGGGCAAACACAAAAGATTTAAGGGAGATAAGAGAAGATGAGGGCTTGAGGCACAAGAGTTTGAGGCCAAGATGACCTATCTTGGAGTTAAGTGTTATAGGCCGATAATGTTTAGGTAAGGAAATAGAGTTGGGAATGTGCTGGAGGCGATAAAGAGGCCTTATGAGCTTTTACCAGAGGGGAAGAAGATAGTACTTGTCTGTCTTGATAGTGAGTATTACAGGGCAGATGTAATGGAGTATTTAAGGGAGAGAGGGACGAGTTTTGGTATAGTAGTTGACAAGGATGTAGCGGTGAAGGAGGCGAAAAGTGGAATAAAGGAGTGGAGGACCTTTAGGGATAGAGATGGGATAATAACAGAGAGGAAGATAGGGGAGATAGTTCATACGATGAACAGGAATAACAATAATGCCTTCAGTATGAAATATCTAAAAACAGAGGATTATGACTTTTGAAGTTAGATATGCACTCTTCAGGCGTCAAAAGTAGAATATCTACAGGTATTCCCAGCGATAGATGTTCCTTTATTTTAGCTACTTCTTTGTGTCTTTTATGTCTAACTGTATTTATCTCTTTTGAAATAATCAGCAAATCAATATCTGAATCCTTAGTGAACATGCCCTAAGACCCTTATAGGACAACTTTTAAGTTTTTCTGAGATAAGATTTACTATTTTATTTGTGTCTAAAAGCATAAAACATAAGCAGTTGAAAAAAGTAATTAATTATATTTTAAATGATTATAAAAAATTTTAAGCAGTTTTATCTTATTCTATTCACAAAATTTTTCAACATATCTCAATAAACTCAAAAAACCACTCTTTTGGTTTAAGATTAAGTAGTCTTTTCTTGTCCTTGATAAACTCATCAAAGGTGAGATTTTTTATCTGTTCTAAACTAAAATCTATAATATTCTCTGCATCGCCTCTTTTAATAATCCCAACCCCGTGGTCAGTATCAATCACACTCACAAAAAGATCTGGATGGCTTGCACGAAGGTGAATTATAGTTTTATAAACATCTCCTGTCCATGCTCCCTTAAAATCAGGATGTTTTTTTGCTTCTTCAAGAGTTGGCATAGCTTCTGCTTCACTTGTAGGTAAACAGTCATGGATCACGATAATTCCATTAGGATTTAAATACTTCAAACAATTTTCCACATCCCTTAAAGACTGCTCATAAGTGTGCAGCCCGTCAATAAAGGCTATATCTATGCCTAAATTTAAAATCTCTTGAGGCGGATTAGAGAAAAATTCGTCTGAAGTAATAGCGTAAAATTTTTCATTCTCTGAAATTTCATATCCACCAGGAATTATAAACTTTGGGTCAACTCCTATTTTTATTGGAGCTCTTATCTGGAAAAAGTTGAGCCCTCTTTCAACGCCTATTTCAAGATAAACCTTATAACCAAATCTATTAATTAAATGGCTGAATTATGGTTGTTCTATTAAGTACTCCTTTTGATATCTGATACTCTAAAAGCTCTGTAAATCTTTTTTCAGAGAGTTCCTTATTTTCATAGCCTCTTGGCATAAGAGCATGCATAAGTTTAGCATTTAAATCTTCTGGTTGTAATCCAGAAATTCTTCTCCAACATTCCTCTGCAAGCATATATACCTTTTCTTTTTCAGAAAGATAAGCAAACTGCCTGAGTGAGGGGATATCATTGGGTAGTTGCTCAAAAAGAAAGGTTTTTCTTTCTTCATCAAGCTTTTCTAAAAACCTTCCAAGAATTCTAACATTATCAGCATTAATTGGCCTTGCCCTTAAAAGATAAATTGCATGCTCTAAAGCTAATAAAGGTTCTGTTTCTATATATAACTCTGTAGCCCTCTGTCTTAACCAAAGATTATGAGGAAACATAGCAAGAGCTGTAGCCATATAAGATTGAGCTTTCTTTATTTCACCTTTAGCTTTAAGGATATTAGATGCCCTTACATAATAAGCAGGATTTTGAGGTTTGTCCTTAAAGGCTTCAAGATAGACTTTTAAAGCGACCTCTTTGTTTGAAAAATCCTCAAACGGTGAAGTCTTTTCTGAGCCAGTCAATGGCTTTTGAAATACAGCAAAAGTGTCTCTCCAAGGGTCAAGCTCCCAATCAGTAAAAACCTCTACCACTCTAAAACCTGCCCATTTAGCTAAAGCTCTCATTCCATCAGGAAAAATTCTCCAGCAATCCACAGGATGACGATGTTCAGGACCACCAGAAGGAGCTATTATACAAGCTATTCCTTTATCTTTGAGAATCCTAAAAATCTCTTTAATAGTTAACCAAGGAAACTCAATATGCTCAAAAGCCTGCCCTGAAATAACCACATCTACGGAAGCATCTTCAACTTCTTCCCATTTGTAAGGGTCTTTTACTACTATATCCACTTTTTCACCTTTTAAAAAATCAAGCCAAAGATATTTCCAGTGTGGGTTATCAAAGAAAGGTATATATGTTGGATGACCTCCCACTGCCTGAGAGCCCACATCAATTATTATAATTGGATGATTTACATACTCTTTTAAATAGTGTTCAACAAAAGATTTCATTTTATTGAGAGAGGTAGAATGCATTCACCTTCTCCCTTTTCATTCTCCAACCTTTTTTCTTATATCCGGTATCGCTAATCTATTTAGATATTTTCATCAAGGCAGCAACTATCTCCTTAATCTGATTTACAGGGATATTTAACTCTAATACCTGTTCTGGTTGTCCTTGAGAATTAAGTCTAAAAAAAGAAATCCTAACTATATTATTATGAATCCCTATTGAGCTAATCCCATCTACTAATATTACTTTCCTCTCTTCTATCATTGTACCTCCTCCCTTTTAATTTTTCCACTCCTTTGTTGATTAATCAATTTTTTATTATAGATCACAATCTTTTCTAATTGATATCTTCTATCATTTTCAAAGGTAACATTACAACTATTTTCCTGTTTTTTAAAATCATAAACCCATAAAGATATCTCTACTTCCTTTCTCAAATCTTCTCCCTTCAGATGTTTTTCCTTTCTGCATACTCCAAATTCCCCAACAAATACCACTCTATTATCCCTTTCAGCTTCCTTTTTAACAAAGGCTAAGAGTTTGTCCAAGCTATCTAATGCTAAATCAGCAAAGTATTGATTTAAGGCTGTAGGGTAAAGCAGTTCTTACTATTTTGTCAAGAAGTTTAAAATATTCTTCTTTGTTTTTAAAGTAAAGTTCCCAATCTTTGGGCCAAAACCCAGAAGCCATCATTCTGACAAAGGGTATTCCGTTTTTACTTAATTTTTCAAAGCCTTGTATGTAAGATTTATCTTGAGGATTCTTAGGCACCCGATAGAAGGCATCAAAATAGTTAACTCCAATGGCTTTATAGGGTTGACAATCTTTTATAAGTGTGCCATTTTCAGCAGTAGGATAGGGAAGGCAGGAGGGAAATACAACTTTAATGTTTATTAGGACAAAAGTAGAGAACAAAAAGGAAAGAAGAAGGTTTGTTATTTTTATTTTTGAGCTACACATACGAAACATCCTGATATATTTGGACATAATATTCCATACTTTTCACTGAGAATAAATATCATCTCAGCCAATTTAAAACCAGTCAATGTCAATTTTTTTAATATATCCCAGCCTAAAATTTGAAATACCAAAGAACCTTTACTTGGATCTACAGGATTTCCATGATACTCAGGGACTTCTAAGTATTCAACTTCTCCTGTTGGCTTAAGACGAGCCTTGATTTTTGAATCCTCGCTCATATATAGAAAAGGAAAGGTAGATAATAAATACCCTCCCTTTTTTAGACACCTTAAAATTTCACTCAGAGCTTTATCCAAATCTGGCAAATGCTCAAAAACATCATTTACAATGATACAATCAAAACTTTGATCTCTGAAACTGAGATTTTGAAGATCCTCTATAATAATTGGAAATAAAGCTTCTGGATGTTTACCATACTCACTCCCTATGTAAAAGGGAAATTTTCCTCTCATATATAAAGCAAAAGGAGTAATAGCTTCAGGTGAATATATTTTTAAACGATAAAATTCATTAGTATTCAATTTTTCCTCAAAGAAATATATTCTTCTAAGGACTAAAAGAACAGCTCTCGTTCTTGAGAATAAATTTCTTGCAAAAATAGTTTCTCTATAATTTTCACCTTTAACTTTAATTTCCTGGGGATTTATATATTCATCAGTAAGTGGATCATAAATTCCATTAGTTACAATAGATTGAAAAACAGTATTTATAAATGTTTTATTTCTTAAATGCTTATTTAGATTTATTTCTTAAATGCTTATTTAGATTTATAAATTCTTTCCATTGTTTAAGATTATCAAAACCTTACAAAGTATTCTGTATTTAGCATTTCCGTTTGCATATTTCTATTTTATAACATAATACCGAGTCAATAGATTATGCTTCCAGTCTGGCCATATTACACCTTTTTAGCCAGATATCTACGACAGAGTTTAGTAACTCCAGAGCAGGCATACATAAGATATTGTAATATATCGTATTATAATCTCTTTATCCATATCGACCCTCCAGATAGAGCTTTTCCAAAGGTTTTTATAATTAAATCTTGATGCCTCGTGAAAACATAATATGAAGAAAATAAAATTTTAAATATATTATTAAACATAAGAAAGGCACGTAGTATATACATCTCATTCCATCCTCTGTTTTCCTCAAATACCCATTTTTGCGGATATTCATCTGGGATGAAAATATCATGAAAGTGTATTAAAACACCAGGGTTAAGACGAGGTAAAACTTCAAAGAAGATATGATTTACATCACTTCCAACTTTACTTACATGGGTGGAATCTACAAAAAGAATATCGTTAGTTTTTAATTGAAAGAATAACTCTATTTGAACATCTTGAACTTGTTCCTTTATTAACTTCACATTATTGTAATAGGTCATAGCCTCTATTAATATCTCAGAAGGATATGGTTCTATGAGAATAATATTAATTTTGTCAGAGAAAAAGTTTTTATTTACTTCCATAGCTATTAAAGAAGAAAATCCGCAACCTACTTCTATTATCATAGAGGGTCTGTAATGAAGAACGAAGGAAAAGTAAGCTAAGGCATCTAATCCACCGAAGAGACCATTCTGAAGATAAAAAAATTTATAATCCTGTGAAGGCTTTTGTTCAGGAAATGTCCAATATTTTGAACTGTCAGAAATTATTTTTAAGTGCTGAAGTTGTTCTTCATCATTTAGGTTTAATCCTAAAACTTCCTCTTTAGTTCTTTTACGAAAGATTTTTTCTTTTCTCTTTTCAATTTCATTTAAATCAGGTATAGGACTATAAAAATGCCCTGGCGGAAAAATTTTACCCGGATTAAATTTCATACTTATTCTTTACCTTTTCCCAAAAAATTATATCATCTCTATTAACCTCTACCATCTTCTTATAAAAGGATTCCCCCACTTCTTTCTCTATCATTTTAAGCCTGTCTTCAAGTGAAATATTTATCCCAATATGAACATTTTCGTATACTACCTCAGCTTTAAATTCAGGGTAATATTCCTTTATTAATATCTCAAGTTTCTTTATAGATTCTTCAAACCTCTCAACAAGACCTACAAAGGGTAATATCTCTAAAGATTTTAAGGCTTTATCTAAAAAAGAGCCATCTTCTTCAAAAAAAAGATCGCTAAATCTTGCAACATGGAAATTTCTCGTTTGATGATCGTTGGGTAAAAACCATCTGATCTCAACATAGCCTTTAAGAGAAGTATTTCTCGCAATAACAGTTTCGAGAGATTCAATATCTTTCTGTACTTCCCTTTCAAATTTATAAGCAGAATGTATTCTAACAATAGGATGCCTAACAAAAATAATTGGTATTATTTTAATTCCTTCCTTTTCCAACTCCCAAAACTTAAATAATCTGGCGGTGTGAGAGGAGAAGGCTATCTTATCTTCCTCATCTCTTATCCACTCTATAACTTCAGAAATGTTTTCCCTATAAAGATCAAAAGGAAATTCCTTGGTTACCCACTTATCACCAAAATTTCTCTTCAGTATTTCATCAACCGATGTTCCAGCGTTTTTGAACAAATGAAAATGAAACAAAATTACTCTATCCATTCCATCCCCTCACATAAAATCCCTCTTTATTATACGGAAGATAAATATCTAACTTTTCAAGAGCTCTTAAAACTGTCTCCCTTGCCTTCTCAAAAGAATAATTACTTTGTATAAATTTCACAGCCTTCTCTGACATTTCTTCCCATAACTCTTTATTATTATATAATTTCTTTATTGCCTCAACATATTCCTCAGGCTTCTCCACTATAAAAGCTTCTAAAGCATTTCTTATTCCTGTCCCCTCCGCAGCTACGGGTGATAAAACTGAAAGCACACCATAAGATAGTGCTTCCAAAACCTTCCCTTTAATACCTGCCCCAGAAACCAGGGGAGTTACAAAAACTCTACAATTTTCAAATACCTCTCTCAAATCTTTAACATATCCCTTCAAAATTATATCCTCACTTTCAAAGTCTTTAAATTCCTCTGGTAAATGAGAGCCATAGATTAAAAATCTAACTTCAGGTAATTCTTTTCTCAGTTTGGGCATCACTTTCTCAATAAAAAACTTCACTGCAGATACATTTGGGAAATGCCTATAATTGCCAAGAAAGGTAATATCCCTTCTTTCTTCAAAGGGTTTTTTAATATTTTTGGGATATACCACCCAGGGCCATTTGGCAACTTTGGGAGAGTCTAAATTGTGAGAAAGAATAACAGCATGCTCTACCTCATTATATGAGAGCACAAGGTCCACTTTTCTCATTACCTCAAGCTCTTTTTCTCTGGTATCAATAGCTTTTAGAAGCATTTCTTTATTTCCAGTTGAAAGAGCTTCTCTGAGTTCTCTTAGAAAATGCAAATCTGCATTATTAAACAGAATTTTAGCATTGGGATTAACTGACCTTATTAAATCAATATATTCAGCAGCAACATACCATCTTACAATATAAAAAATATCAAATTCTTTTCCTCTCTTTTCAAGAAATTCCTTTACAGATTTATAAAAGGGAGCATAAACTACTTCCACACCATTTCTTTGTAAATCTTCTACATAGCCATATAAATAAGCCATGTTTTGAGGAATAAAAGTCACCTTATACCCAAGAGATTGGAAAAGTTTTATCTCTTGAAATGTTGCATAGCCTCCTGCCTCTTTATCAGGTCTTGGAACTTCATAATCAATACATAGAACCCTTCCCCAAATACCTCTATCTTTAATAATTTCTGCAAGCTCAAACGATGGTGGTTGTTCATGTTTTCTCTGGTTTAAAACGTGGATCCACTTTCTTTTAAATTTAGTTTGATTTATTACCTGATATTGTTTTAACCCTGATTTTACATCCTTCCCACAACTAATCCCCTCATAGTGAATTACTTGGGCAAAAGGAGTATAAACCACTATGTAGCCCTTTTCTCTCACCCTAAAGGATAAATCGGTCTCCTCCCAATAAGCTGGTGCAAACTCTTCATCAAAACCTCCAAGTTCATCCCAAAGACTTTTTGGAAGCATGATACAGGCGCCACTACAATAATCCACTTGTCTCACATAGTTATACTTTGGATCCATAGGATTCTTACCTCTGCCATAGTTCCAGGCTTGTCCATTCCCAAAAACGATGTTTCCTGCCTCTTGTAAGGTTAAATCTGGATATAAAAGCTTTGCACCTACTATGCCAACTTTATCGTAATTTTCAAAAACCCAAAGAAGTTCCTTTAGCCATCCCTCTAAAACTTCAGTGTCATTATTAAGAATAACTATATACTCACCTTCAGCAAGTTTTGCTCCTTTATTACAGGCTTTAACAAATCCCTGAGCAGTCTCATTTCTTGTAAGTTTAATATTTTTTACAATATCCTTAATTTCCAAAGTTTTATCTGTAGAGCCATCATCAACAACTATAACTTCATAAGGAACATCGTATGTAGCTAACAATATTGATGCTAAACAACAATATGTAATTTCAAATTTATTATGCACAGGTATTACAATTGAGACTTTTGGATTTTGGAATCTTGGAAATTCAAGAGTTTCAAAGTTTTTTAAACTTTCGTATCCAGTGGAAAGTATTTCTAAGCATTTATTTAATTTTTGAATTTGTAAAATTTTCTGCTCATTTGATAAATTTGGTTGATTTATTATAAATTTTAAAGAGTTAAGAAAAGCTTTTAATCTAAATCTCTGAATACTGGTCAGCTCAGTTGGTATCTCTTTAGAGTATTGTTTTAAAACTTCAAAGGGAGTGGCTGTATAGTTAACCACATCTATCAAGTATCCAAGCTCGTAGCCATCCGTTGTGCGAAGAGTAAAACAGTGAACCTTTCCATCCATAATTTCAGAGGGAAGCCACAAGTAGAACTTTCCTTCATTATTAGGGTCTGAATAACCAGAAGTTATAACTTTATCTCCTTCCCAAACTTCGATACCAACAGGTTCTGACAGATTAGTTATGTCAATAATTTTTCCTTCTATAGCAAAATTTTTGAGACCCTCAATTGAATATTCATATTTAGACTTAAACTCTACTTCTTTTGGAGAATTTGGCAGTTCTTGATTATTTTCTTTTATTAAAATTCTTACTTCATGTTTTTTATTATCAATTATACTTTCAGGCAATTTTATTTTAAAACCATATTTACCATCTCCAATCCCCACTAATTTTAAATCTTCTCGGTATAAGTCTGCAGTTTCCTCTATTATAGGAACTCCGTCAACTAAAACAACCAGATTTACTCTCTCTTGCGGACTGTTCTCATTATAAGCCCAACCGATTAAATACAATCCATTAACTCCATCAAAATTACCTTTGTATAATCTATTTGTTATTTTGAAAGGTTTTTTGCTCAAAATGATGCCATGATCTTTTAATTTAATCTCTATTTCGTGTTCTTTATTATCAAGTAATGACTCAGGCAACTTCACCCTAAATCCATATCTCCCATCCCCAATTCCAGCTTTTTTCTAAATCCTCTCTATACTGATCTGCAACGCCTTCTGCTACAGGCTCTCCATCTACATACACTACTACTTCAAGCCTCTTATTCGGATTTTCAGGATCCCATGCCCAACCAAAAACATAAAGCCCCTCTACGCCGTCTAAATATCCTTCAATCTTAGACTTTATATCTTTCATATGTAAATTTTGCCTCCCTCATTAAGTATTTCTTAATAAAAAATTTGATAAGTTCAACTTTTTTATAACCTATCCCCTACCTATAAATTATACCAATTTCTTTAAAATTTTACATTAGATTAAACCGTTTTAAAATTTCTGCTACTTTTTCATCGGTCTTTGCAAGATTTCTCAAGGCCTCTATAACTAAATTGAGCCTCTCCTTTTCTCTGCCTATTTCTTCCTCTATCAATTTCGTCTTAATTTCAAAGGGTCTTATCATAGTGCGTCTGTCCCAAATGGCAAAACCAATGGTTGCTGCCGTTATGCCTGTAAAAATCACCACAAGCATCCACATAAAAGTCATTATCTGCTCAAACCTTTTGTCAATTTGCTCAAACCTCTTGTCAATTTGCTCAAATCTCTTATCAATTTCCGCAAGTTTTGCCTCTATCCGAATGATTCTATCTCTATCTTCAAGGGTAAAGGGCACCTCCTTACAATAAGCCCCATTTGGAGTTAAGAAAAATACTAAAAAAACCAAAACTAAAAATACCGTCTTCATCTTTTCATCCTCCATTTACTTTCCTTAACCCTTTCTCAGCAACAACCTACATATCTCCCATCCCCAATCTTAGCTTTTTTCTAAATCTGCTCTACCCCTTCTGCCACAGGCTTTCCGTCTACATACACTACTACTTCAAGCCTCTTATCCGGATTTTCAGGATCCCATGCCCAACCAAAAACATAAAGCCCCTCTATGCCGTCTAAATATCCTTGAATCTTGGGTCTTTCCTCTTACTTAAAATTCCTCTCTCTAAATTATTTTTTTGAAGGTATAAATCTTATGACCTTTTTAGCTACCTCTTCTCCTTCCTTTTTAATCTCTCTAATCTTAAAAATTCCAAAATTAGGAATGCTTACTTCCTCCCCTTTCTTTAACTCTTCCTTTAAAATTGAAAAAAACTCATTAATCACCTCTGGAACAGCCTTTTTCACCAATGGCTGTGGATATTTTTCTGCAATCCTTTCCCTTATTAATCTAATCATTTCTGCTTTTTTCACAGCTAAGCCTCCTATTTTTTGTTAAAATTTTATATCAATTATTTTGTCTTTTCCTAAGTAAATTTCAATATTTCCTGATGTTGGCTCTAAATCTGTAATCCTAAATCTTGCATTTTTAGCCTTAGGATTATCTGGAAATTTAGAGGCTAAACCAGGTGAAGGCAATCCCCACTCAACTTCCCTCTCTTTAGCATCAGTTCTTACTAAAAGCCTATCATCATCAACATCCTTCTTTAGCAATACTAACCCTCCTATCGTTAACTTGCTCTTTAAAAGATCTAAGTGAACTGTATCAATTCGCATAAATTCTATCTTATCAATAAAAGAATAAACAATTTTAGGTTTTGAAAAATTTTTAAATAAAGGTTGTTTTGTATTTTCTTCCATCAAGTATGCAAGAACCTTTCTATAGCGATCCTCAACCATCTTGTCTATCTCTTCCTTAGAAATCTTGTCTTGTTCCTCATAAAACTTAATCTCTTCCTCAGAAAGCACAAATTTATTCTCTGTGCCAAACCATTCTCTAAAAAGCCTCTCATTTGACTCCCTAAAATGCTCAAGAAACTCTATTCTTTCTGGTAAAGTAAAAAAACTCTTTATAGGACTTCCCTCTTCTCTGTCAATTGATATTAGGTATTTTACTACCTTTTTGTGTTCCTCTACTGATAAATTAAATTTTTCATTAATTTTCCTTAATGCTAAAGTGGAAATCACACTTAAAGAGGGATTTGCTTCTATTTTGCAAGTTCTTGCTTCAGGCATTTCAATTCCAAGAATAGAGAGAAAATCAAGGATAACATCTCCATCCGGGAAAAGAGATCGATCATAAATACGAGGAATTACTTTAGCTTCTGGAAATATTTGTTGCCAAAGTGTT
>JANXCE010000003.1 GCA_025059715.1 Caldimicrobium sp. | reverse complement strand
AAAGACCATACCGATAGACTCAGAAAACGCTATGATTTATATTTAGAGGCTACAGTTCTTTCAGTTGAATACCTATTTCGTGAACTACCCGCAGAATTTCAAAGTTTAAAAAACTATGCCTTGAGTAGAGCCTATATAGAATTGGGAATTAAAGCCTTTCAAGGTAAAAACTTTATTCAGGCCTTTGAATTTTATAGAAAAGCCCTTGAAAGGGATCCTAAGATTATTAAAAATTTCAGGTTTCTCAAAAAATTCCTCAAAACCTATCTATTAATAACTCTCCAAAAATGAAAGGCAGATTTAAGTTTTTAAAATATGGAAATTTTATTATTAACGAAGATTTTTACACTGAATTAAAAGAGAGTTCTTTTATTACCAAACTAAATGATTGGGATACCTTGGAAAATTACTTTCCATTAATTTTTAGGCATTCGAAACACTATCGTCAGTTCAAAGCTTTCAAAATCAATTCCTTGGAGATCTATGTCAAAAAGTATCTAAAAAACATAGAGGAAGCTAAACACGAGTGGAACAATATTCAACTGCTTTGGAGTAACGGTTTTCCTACCTCTATTCCCGTATTTTTTTATACTAATGGAACTTTTGCTTATGTTGGAACAGAAAAAGTGCCAGGACTAACTTTTCCAGAAATTTTTTTAGAGAGAAAGCCCAAGTTAATTCTTGAATCTATATTAGAAATAGCCAAATTTTTAGGTCTCTTTCATAAAACAGGATTTTTCCATCAAGATTGCTATCTAAATCATTTTTATCTTGATCAAGAGACGAAAACTTTGAGAATAATTGATGTTTCAAGGGTTTTATTTAAACCCACCTTCTCTTCTTATTATTTAGTTAAAGATTTAAGTCAACTTAGGTTTTCATTTTTTAGGTATTTAAAAGAAAAATTTCAATACTATTGGGAGATCTTTTTTAACGAGTATCAGAAATCTAATAGAAAAGTATCATTATTTGAAAATGTAATTATAAAAGTAAAATTCTATCAAACAGCAAGACATACATTTAAAAAAGAGAACTTTACCTAAATCTAAAATAGCTTGTTATTTTTAAATTTGATGATAAAATTATTTATTTATTGGAATTTAGGTATAAAGTAATTCATAGAGGTAAATTTTAAAATATTCTGATGAAAAAATCTATTTTATTTTTATTTTTTTTATTTTTTCTAACTGTAGCTCTTCGTATATTTTCGTTTTTTAATACACATATTATAAACAAAGATGCTCCGCTGTATCTCTTTCAATCTATGGTCATACATTCTGGAAATTTGACTTTATTACAAATGTGTGAAAATAGTTCTAGAATTAGTGTATTAAATTTATTTTCAATAAGTATAGCTTTTCTATATAATTTTATTGCTAATTGGGAATTTGCGGGAAAACTACTTTCCTTAATTAGTAGTATTTTCTCAATTGTCATTTTATTTCTAATACTTATTTTAATTTTTAAAAGACACTTAAATGATTATATAATATATCTAACCTTGCTAATTTACATATTTAATCCTATCATTATAAAAGAATCCGCTGAAATTTTTAGAGAAAGCTTCTTTACTTTATTTATACTTTTAGGTTTAATGTTTTTTTTAGTCGGGTTATATAGAAATGATAGAAATACCCTTTTATTCTTTTTATTAGCAAATTTTTCATGGTTGTTATCCAGCTGGATTAGAATTGAAGGGGTATTTTTAATTATTTTTACGATATTATATTTTATTCTACATTTATTCTGTTCTTCAAATAGAAATTTATATTTTAACTTTTTCTTAAAATACTCAATTACAACAGGTTTTATATTCCTTTTTATCTTTGCTTTTGCTTATTATAAAGGTTTTATATCTGTAGAATTTTCTGAAAAATTTAAACTGATTAATCCTTTTACACAACCTTACAGTAAAATTATTGAAACTCTAAAGTTTATGGATGTGCCAAGTCCTTCACCCTACTTTTGGGACATGGTAAAACAAAATTTATGGTTAATAGCTCTTGGAACAACTATATTTTATAAATTAGTTCCTACGCTCCATTTTTCAAATTTAATTTTTTTATTTTTCGGCTTTAAAAATTTAACAAAAAATTTAAAAACTATAAGATTCATTGATTATTTCTTATTTATAAGTGTATGTTACACCATCATATTTTATTACTTTTGCTTCACTAAATGGTATATGGAAAAAAGATATATGCTCCCTTTAATATATTTTCTAAGTCCCATTTTGGCTATAGGAATATCTAATTTAACCAATTTTATTAAGAATAGATTTTCAATCTCTGAAAAAAAAGTTTTTTTACTTTTAGCTGTTTATATAATGTTAACATCAATCTCAAAAATTTCAAAACCTGTTAGAAAAGATTTACTGTATATCAAACAAACTGCTAATGAAATTTCTCAAATGCTTTCACCGGATCATATAACTCACTGCAAAGCAACTAGTTGTCCAGACCTTTTCTTAACACAAGATTCAAGAATTCTTTTTTATCTCTCCGATCAACTTAAAATTCCTATATGTCCTAAGGCTGATTCACATATAAACAAACTGCGATTTGCAAATGAAGAAAAAATTATTGAATATATAAAAAGTAAAAACAAACCTTTTATTATTTTAAAAAGGAGTTTTTTTGGAGATAAAGTAGTATCGATAAGTAACCATTTAAATTCTATGGGGTTTAAAGTGATAATTACTCCGTAAACAATGTAATGTCAAATGAAAAAAATCTTCATTGTGCGTTATAAAGTTGGGTTAGGGTTAGGAGGGGCAGAGAGTCACGCGGCTCATGTTGCCATTAAACTCCTTGAAAGAGGTTTCCAAGTCGGAGTAATTGCTCATGAGATCCTCTTTCCAGAGGAGGTAAAAAATAAAATTTCCTTTTATCCAATTAAATTCCAAGGTTTTGGCTCTGTTCCGAAACACCTACTTTTCTATCTTCAAGCAAAAAAAATTTTATCTCAAATTCCTAAGGCAACAATAATAAACTTTGCCCGCATTCCCATAGCCGCTCATCTCTTCATAATGTGTGATCCCCTAATTGCCTTTTTAATAGAACAAAAGCAACCCTTTATAGCTCCCTTTAGATTCCGTTATCAAACTTTGTTAAATCTGGAAAGAAAAACCCTGTTAAAAGCTAAAAAAATCATAAGCCTCTTTTCACTGGGCAAATCTCTTATAGAAAAACACTATCCTTCTTTTTTTCATAAAACCTTTATCTGTTACAGAGGCCTCGATCAAGCAAAATTTAACCCCTTCAATAAGAATTTAAAACACCTCTTGAGAGAAAAGTGGGGCTTTTCAAAGGAGGACTACTTGCTATTATTTGTGGGCTTGGATACAAAAAGAAAGGGACTAAAGGTTCTTCTTAAGATTATGCCTTTCCTTCCGCAAAGAATTAAGCTCGTTGTTGCAGGGGTTGAAGGTAAAAATGCTGAGAGAATAATTTATCTTGGAAAGGTCTCTAAAATTGAAGAACTATATGCGCTGGCAGATCTCTTCGTCTTGCCCACGCTCTATGATCCAGGAGCCTTAGCTACCTTAGAAGCCCTTGCTAGTGGAACCCCAGTAATAACAACTCCCTATGACGGCACTAAAGAATTTGTAAAAGAAGGAATTAACGGATTTATTGCTGAACCAGACCCTGAGTCCTTTAGAAAATCTATCTTAAAGGCCTTGGAAATACCCTTCAACCCCATTAGAATAGCTAACTCCATAAAAAACCTAACCTGGGACCAATATGTGGATTGTCTACTTTCCCATTTAGAATACTAACTATGTTAAGATTACTTTTTAAAAATTTAGAGTCCTATAAAATTTATTCTCTTTCCACAGAAAAGGTTCTCCATAAGTTGAATGAGGGAACCTATGTTTTCAAACTAATAAAGAAATGCCCTTCTCATCTGATTCTATTAGCCACCTCAGCCGGAGATCAAGAACCAAATTACTTTATTAAACTTTATCAGCCACGGCTTTTTAAAAGAAATAGAGTAAAGGATTTTAAGCACAATTTACATGTGTTAAGGAGACTTGGAATACCTCACTTTCAACCACTATTGATTATCTATCAAGTGCCTCTAAGAGCCATAATTTCTGGAGAAAACTTTTACGCAGGAATTGTATATTACCACCTTTCTAAGGGCTTTCTCAACAAAGATGATTTCTTAGGGAATATAAACCAAGGCTATAAGCTCATTCAAAATCTCGTACAGTTTCTATATAGTTTACATCAAAATAAAGTTTTACTTCGTGATACTAAATATAATAATTTTTATTATCAACCCTTAGAAGGAATTAAAATCTTTGACATAGATGGCATAAAATTTCTAAATAGAGAACCTTCATTAGGAGAACGATTAAGAGATCTTGCCCCCTTAGCCATGAGTTTAGAATGGATCGGTTTTCGAGAGGCAAAAAAGATTATCTTCACGGAATACCAGAAAGTTTATTCTTATCTACCTGAGGAAACCTTTGTTTTCTTTTCCAATATAGTGTCTGAAAGAAAAAGAAAGAGGGAATATAAAAATTTGCTAAGTGAAAAGTAGAACATATTTTTTATTCCTTATTATAATAGTATTAATTTTATACTTAGAAATTATTTGCTCATTTAGTTCTTTCTCTAACATCAAAACTACTGAGTTTGTAGGAAGAACTTCACACGACTTAAGATAATGAATATTTTCAACTAATCTATAACGATATTTTAAATAATAAATCATATGATGAGGTATAACTTTACATAAATATAATTCCCTTGTTGGTTCAATTAGCTTAACAATTTCAAAGGAGGCCTTTCTATAATAATTCATCTCCCTTTGATGCAGAGGATAATAAAAAGTTGTATATAAATGTTTTACTATAAAAACTATAGCTATTAAATAAACAATAAAGGTTTTCAAATTTACAGGTCTTAAAAGAAAAAACATGTTTATGAGGAGTAATAAAAAAAGTAATAAATAGAAGAAAAAATCAAGCTCTAAATTTTTTTTGTTAAGGTAAAAGTAAAATGAAACTGAAAAGATTAAAAAAAATAAGGCGATACTTTTAGTCAAGTAGGATAAGGTTTTAAATGATATACCTTTAACCAGTAAGAACAAGATACATATAGAAACACTATAAACTAATCCACCTATGGCAGGCAGAGCATAACGCAGTCTTGCTCCGGGAAATAAAAAGTGAAAAAGATAAGAGCTTAAAAAAAAGATAATAGAAAAGAGAAAGAGTCTTTTTATTATTGGATTTTCTCTGAGGAAAGACTTAAATCTAATATCACCAAGGGAAATTAAAAAGAAAATCCAAGGAGAATAACCAAGAAGGGCAGAAATAGTGAAACTTTCCAAGTGTTGAGAAAGGGGCATTGCCTCGCCTTTAGTAGCATGTAAATACTCCTGCAACCATGCCTTTAAAAAAGGTGATATACCAATTTCCATACTCACCGGTAAAGCCCACATAAGAAATACTATAAATACAGTCAGTAAGCCTAATAGGTGATTTAGCCCTAAGAGTTCCTTTAGTCTCTTTTCCATTAACAAGTAGGGTATAATAGCCAAGTATAGAAATACTATAGCGTGAAAGGTTTTTGTAAGAACAGCAAGTCCAATAAAAAAACCACTTATTAAAAAAGCCACTTTCTTCTTACTTTTAAGCTCATGAAAGTAAAACCATAAAAAAATTGACAGGGTTATAAGTAAAGTGTAATAACCATCAATTTCTGCTCTAAGAGCCTTATCTATGACCTCTGGCAGAGTTAGAAAAATGAACCCTGGAAGTAACAGAAAGAAAATACTTGATTTTTGGGTAAACAAGGCCTCATCAATGTTTTGCCAAATTTTTACCCATAATAGGAACATAAAAATAGAACATAGGATTAATGAAAGGGCTGAAATTGTGCGAGCAGTAAACTCCGAATAATCTCCAACAATGTAAAAACCAAGGGCTAAAATCCAATTATAAAGGGGGGGTTTATTAAAATAGGGTTCAGAAAAGAGGTGAGGAAATAAAAAATTGCCACTCTCAAGCATTTGTAGAGCTATAAGGACCCTTCTGCCCTCTTCTCCTTGAAATTCCTTTCCAGAAATAAAAGGTAAGTATAAGCTTAGACCAAAGATTAGTAAAATAAAAGAAAACAAAAGATAGTTTTTACCTTTCATCTTTAAAAATTTTTGTTAATTTACTATCAATGATGATCTTTGAAAAGAGGGGACCTTTCACGAGTTATAGTATTAGCACTTTCCGCTTATCTTGGAAAGAAACCCTTTTTGGTGGCCAAGGAAAGTTGGGGAGATTGACCCCCAAAAAAATTCTTCATAAGCCCCTTTCTTTACTTTTAAAAAATTTTTCACCTTTTTGAAAAAATTGTTTTAGCACTTAAGAGATATTTTTATTTTCGTGATAAGACCTCCATATTGGGCTATTTCCTCTTTCTTTGTGTCTCTGCTGTTTGCAACCCTGAGCAAAGGCATAACCGCAGTTGCGGTAATTATTCCTTTTTATATTTATCTACTCTATTGGCCCCTTTTGGTTATGACCAATAGCCCCTTTCTCATAGGAGCCCTTTATTACACAGTTAAAAATTTCAAAGTGATAACTAAAGATGAAAAATTATTGCTTTTAAGTAAGTTTAGCGATTTACATTATTTTTACTTTAGCAGAAGCTCGCAGAGGATACTATATTTTATCTATACTTCCTTTTTCTATACTTCTAATAACATTTTATTTAGCAAAGCATAGTATACGGCTACCCTCTAAATTGGAAAGTTATAACAATTACATTTTTTTTCCTGATCTTACAAATTTTTGTTAATACAGGTAGATGAAAATGGGTAAACATCCTATATTCTTTAATTTTAAGTTTTTTAATTTAATTATACAAAGTTTACACTTCGCCTTTATTCAGCCCAAATACAGTATGAGCACTGAGAAAGAAGCTGGGCTTTTTTTAAAGAACTACTTCAAACTTACCAGAAATCCTGTGTTTGCTCCTTTTCCAAGGAAGGACGACCAGTGGCAAATTTCTTCTTATATGCTCAAGTAAAAGAAAAGTTATCTAAAGTAGATTCCCCTGAGGAGGCCTTGCAAACTTGTAAAATCATAATTGTTAGAAAAAGGCTTCCCTCTGAATTAACTTGCCTTGCTGAGGATTTGGGATTTACTTTGAAAAGTTTTGGAAACAAAAGGGATTCCTCTAAAAGTTATTATATAATTTATAATTCTTCTACTTGAAAAACTCCCTCTCTTTGAGCTAAGTTGTATCTATTAAGATTTTTATAAATTACCCTGCTTAATCCTGCTCCTAATGATAAGGCTAATATTAAGAGAATTTTCCACCAATTCGGTGAAAAAATGAGCCATAGGCCAATAGAGAGAGCTAAAATTATGTGACCATAACTTAGCGCTTTAAAAAATTTTTCATAATAGAGAGATTTTTTTAGAAAGGGAAAGGTTATCAATTCTCTCAAGACTTCAAAGGTCCGTTTAAGACCGTAGTGAGATTTACCCCAATATCTTTTTCGGTCTAATACAGGTATTTCCACTACTTCTTCATTGGTGACCTCAAAAAAGGCTGGAAGAAAGCGATGAAATCCATGGGGAATTTGCCGTCTTTTAGGAATCTCTGCTACATATCCCTTTAGAGAACAACCATTGTCTCTAACCTTCAACCCAGTAACAAAACCAATAATTCGATTGGCTAAAAAGGAAGGAAGCCTTCGCGAGAAAAAGGGTTCCTTTCTCTTAATTCTAAACCCTGTAGCCACTTTATAGCCACCTTCAAGTTTTTCAAGAAGATCCTTAATATAACGAGGATCATTTTGTCCATCACCATCCATGGTGAAAATATATTGGCCGCAAGCGTAATAAAAACCTGCCGATAGGGCAGAGGCTTCTCCACGATTACGATCCATGTTTAAAATTCTAATTCGCTCTTCAGTGCGTTTTAGAGATTTAAGAATCTCTAAGGTCTTATCTTGACTTCCATCATTGACGAAGATTAATTCATACTCATAACCCTTCTCACTTCTTATCTCCTCCAATATGGCCTTTGCTTCTTCAAATACGAATCTCACATTTCCCTCTTCATTATGCATAGGAATTATTAGTGAAATAAGTTTTTTATCCATGGTTAACCACAATTTTTCAATTAAAGAATTCCCTAATAGTAGAAACTATGTATTCAATCTCTTCAGAGGTAAGTTCTGGATATATAGGTATAGCTAATAATTCTTTTGAGAGTTTTTCTGCTGTAGGAAGATGCCAACGTTTGTTGAATAAATCAAGATAGGCCTTTTGTTGATGTAAAGGTATTGGATAATAATAGCCAGTTTCTATACCTTTTTCTCTTAGAAAATTAACTAATTTTTCTCTCTGGGATGATCCAATCATGTATCTATGATACACACTCTTTCTATAGGGAGGGTCTAAAGGAGGCAAGTAAAGATCGCCAATACCCCGAAGGTTTTCAGTATAGTATTGGGCGATTTCTCTCCTTTTTTCGTTCTTCTGATCTAAACTTTTTAGTCTTGCTCTTAATATGACTGCTTGGAGTTCATCTAATCTTGAGTTAAAACCTGGGAAATGGGAGTGATTTTTCTCTACTTGCCCATGGACCCTAAGATATCTCAGCTTAAAGGCAATTTTTTCATCGTTTGTAACCACCATACCTGCATCACCTATAGCATTAAAATTTTTCACAGGGCCACAACTAAAACAACCCACCTTTCCAAAGGACCCTACCTTTTTTCCTTTATATTCCGCTCCATGGGCGTGTGAGGCATCCTCTATGAGAATTATATTGTGCTTTTGGCAGACTTCTAAAATATCATCCATCTCACAGGGATAGCCATACATATGAACTAATATTAAGGCCTTAGTTTGGGGAGTAATTTTATGTTTTAGATCATCTAAATCCGGACCAAAATTAGTAGGATCAATATCTAAAAATATGGGCTCTGCTCCTACAAAGTATATAGCTTCAAAGTCCGCAATAAAAGCATTGGCTTGAACTAACACTTCATCTCCCCTTTTTATACCAACAGCTATAAGAGCCATAATGAGAGCGGAAGTTCCACAACTACAACCGAAGGCATACTTAACTCCAAGATATTCTGCCCATTCTCTCTCCAGAGCTTCTACATTTGGACCATTGAGTACTCTCATTGATCGAAAAACCTCTTTAAAACCCCTAAAAATGTCCTCTTCAATCTCCTGAAAACCTCTGCGTAAATCAAGAAGGGGAATTTTTTTCATAACTACACTCCTTTACCAAGCTTACACTTATAAGTTCTGAAAGGAAAAAAGACTGCCTTTCCTCGTTCTGCGGACTCATAGAGCCCTGTGATCAACTCTAAAGAAGGGATGGCCTCTTCTCCCTCTACAATAAAGGGATGTTTTAGTCCTTCTCTAAAAAAATCTATAGCTGAAGAGAGATAAACAAAGTGAGAATAACCTAAAGGATGATTAGGATTCTCTTTGTATTCTCGGATGAGGTCCTCCGTATTAACTACTTCCTCCATGGCGATATAATCCAGTCGATTCATGTTAAAACCTCCGATGATGGCCGATCCTTTCTCACCTAAGATTACAACCTCTGCTTTAATGTCTTTTGGTCTTGCACAAGTGGTTGCTTCTATCGTTCCCAAAGCTCCATTTTTAAATTTTATTAAACCAACTAACAGATCTTCCGCTTCAATATTAACTAAAAAGGTTCCCATGCGAGCAAATACACTCTCAATTTTACCTCCCAAGTAGACCATCATGTCCGCGAAGTGACAACCCTGCTGAGCCAAGACACCACCATCTTGGGCCCAAGTGCCCCTCCAATTAGCACTATCATAATAAGCCTGCCTTCTACACCAATAAAATTTGATAGATAACAAAATTAAATTACCCAACATGCCCTTTTCCAAAAGTTCCTTAACTTTAATTACTGGAAGATTGGCTCTATTTTGAAAAATAGTAACTAACTTCAGATTATATTGTTTGGAGAGATTTACTAATTCGTAAGCCTCTTTCAGGGTAAGAGCTAAGGGTTTCTCAACTAACAGATGCTTTCGAAATTTCTTTAAAATCTTTTTGCCCACTTTCCCATGCAAACCGGAGGGAAGAGAAAGATCAACCACCTCAATAGGTTCTCTTTTGAGCATCTCTTCAAAATCTGTGTATGCTTTAGCTGAGAGGGCATTACTGAAAAGTTTAGCTCTCTCTGGATTAATATCCGCTACCCCCACTATCTCTACTTTATCTTGAAGAGTTTGGTAGATTTTTAAATGCCTCTCCGCTGCCTTGCCACAACCAATAATTCCAATCTTCAATTTCATAATTTCCCAAACTTATACCTTTTTTTCTTGCTTGTAAAGTCCTTTTTTTTTATCTAAAATATTTTTACCTATGTCCCCCAAGAAATATTTTTTAGTCTTAATATTACTTTGTCTCCTTTTAATTGGCTTTAGTGCTTTTTTGCCACTTCTATCTTATCAAGAAGTAAGAAGAGCCCTTATTGTTCAGGAAAGTTTTTTAAATCGAACCTTTATTCCCACACTAAATGGAGAACCCTATTTTACTAAGCCTCCTCTATATACCTGGCTTACAATTCCCCTTTTTGCCCTAGGCCACATCTGGGAAGTAGAAATCTTTTCCCTCCGGTTCTTTTCCATCCTTTGCTACATAGGAACTACCTATCTTATTTACTTAATACTCCAGAGGAATCTTTCAAAGACCCTTCTTGCTCTCTTAATACTTTTTAGTTCCTTTAGGTTTACTTCCTTTATTAATCGTATAGATCTTGAACCTTTATTCATATTTTTCACTACCTTAAGTTTTTACTTCTTTTTAAGGTATAGAGATAGGGAGTCCACCAAGGATGCCTTACTCTTTTACATAAGCTTTGCTTTAGCTTTTTTAGTAAGGGGGCCTCTTCATTTTTTTCTAATCCCAGCTTTTTTTCTTATCTCTCTGCTAACTAAGGAGAAAGCAATCTTTCGTCTTCTTTTTTTCCTTCCCGGATGGGTGTCCTTCATCCTCATAGTTTCGCCTTGGTTTCTTTATGGATACTTGACCTATGGAAAAGAGGTCTTTCAACAACTTTTACATACCGATATTGGAGAGAGGCTTTTTACCAGAAGTGACCCCTTTTATTATTACTTTAAAGCCTTTGCCCTAAATTTCTTACCCTTTATTCTTTTGCTACTTTGGCGCATCAAAATCTTAAGGAAAACTTTGAGAGAGTTCTCTTCTGAAGATAAAGTATACTTAGCAAGTTTTATTGTCCCTCTGATTCTTTTAAGCATTACGGGTGAAAAATTTGACAAGTATCTTCTCTTTTTATATCCTATATCAGCCCTCTTTTTTACAAATATCTTGCTAAGGCTTTACAATGAAAAATTTCTCTATACCTGGGGAATAGTATTGGTGACTCTAAACCTTTCGATTATTATTTTAAGTAATTTTTATCACCGAGAAGAATTGCTGCTTAAAACCGCTCTTTGGAAAAAGACCTTATCGCCTAAAAAAGAGTGTTATCTTTACAGAGAATTTAATCCCTTAGCCCCATACATTCTCAAAAGACCTTGCCCACTATTAAAGGAGGTTATCCCTAAAAACAATATAAAAACTGACTCTATCTTATTGTCGCCCACCCTTATAAATGAGATAACTCCAAAATTTGTGCTTCCTGATCCCTATAAAAGGGGAAAAATTTGGTATGTGTATGTGAATTGAGAGATTCATTTTATCTTCTTAAAATCAAGTTTAAAATAATAGTTATTAACAAACTTAAGAGTAGAGAAGTAGCTAAAGGAAAATAAAAGGTAAAATTTTCTCTTCTAATGTGAATGTCGCCAGGCAGTTTACCCAGATAGGGGATTTTGGGTAAGAAATTAATTAGCAAACCTATTATAAGAAAAACCAAGCCGAGTATTATGAGAAATCTACCGAGAGTAGAAAATTCTTGCATAAGGTTTATTTTAATATAAACTTTACCTTTTCAAAGGGTTAGGAGAT
Source organism: Caldimicrobium sp. (assembly GCA_025059715.1). Lineage (GTDB taxonomy): Bacteria > Desulfobacterota > Thermodesulfobacteria > Thermodesulfobacteriales > Thermodesulfobacteriaceae > Caldimicrobium. The sequence goes on along the minus strand of JANXCE010000003.1, from coordinate 72,909 downwards.
GAAGTTCTGGATTAAAACTTTAGGTTGTAAGGTGAATCAGGTAGAGAGTGCCTTTATGCAGGAGCAACTCTTAGAAAGGGGGCTTGAACCTGCAGAGAGTGAAGAATTTGCAGATGTGTTAGTGCTCAATAGTTGTGCAGTTACGGAAAAAGCCTATCAGGAGAGTAAGAAAATAATTCAGACTTGGCAAAAGAAACATCCTCGGTTGATAGTCTTAACTGGATGTTCTGCTGTCATTTATAGAGAGTATTTTGAAAGGCTTGCAGAAAGACAGGGAGCTTCCAAGATTTTAATCCTGAATCAGGATCAGAAGTATGAACTGGTAAAGTTTCTATCCCTGAATGGAAAGTCTTTTGTAGGAGTAGAGGATACCTGGGTAAATAATGAATCCTGTCAACCGATGATATTGAAAAACTTTTGGAGTCACTCCCGAGCCTTTGTGAAGATCCAAGATGGGTGTTCAAGCAGGTGTAGCTATTGCATTGTGCCCCTGGCAAGGGGTCCATCCAGAAGCTTACCAGAGGAGCTCATATTGACCCAAATATCCCTCTTTTTGGAAAAGGGCTATGAGGAAATAGTGTTAACAGGAATTCACCTTGGAAAGTGGGGAGAAGATCTAAATCCAAAGAGAAAACTAACAGATTTACTTTGGAAAATTGAGGAAATCATGGAAAAATACAGAAAACCTCTAAATTTAAGGCTTTCTTCATTGGAGATTAAGGAAATTGACGAAGATTTTTTTACTTATGCTAAGGTAAGCAAGTTTCTTTGTCCCCATTTTCATCTCCCTTTGCAGAGTGGTTCTGATGTTATCCTTAAAAACATGAATCGTAACTACAGAGCCAAGGATTATATGGAGACCCTTATGAGGTTTTATTGTGAGTTTCCACTTGCTACACTGGGAGCAGATGTGATAGTTGGCTTTCCTGGAGAGGGAAAGAAAGAATTTTGGGAAACCTACGAACTTATTGAAAAATCACCTCTAAACTGGCTTCACATATTTTCATTCTCACCAAGACCGGGCACTCCTGCAGAGAGGTTAGCTCCAAGGGTTTCTCAAAGAGAAATAAAGGAGAGGGTGAAAATACTAAAAGAGCTATTCACTAAAAAGAGAGACAGCTTTTTGAGAAAAAACATCAACACGGTGCGCAAAGCAATTCTTGAGGAGGAAAAAAAAGATTTTATAAAAGGTTTAACTGACAATTATATTTCCTTTTATATCCCAAAAAAAGAATTACCCTCTTTCAAAAAGGGCCAACTTCTGAAGGTAAGGCTTTTAGAATTTAGAGATGGCTTTATACTGGCTAAGCCTGAAGAAGATGAGAAGGTAATGAAAGCCGGAGGCAGTGGTAAAGAAGAGGGTTGTAGTTAAGAGGAGTTTCATAAAGGAACCGGAAAGTCTAAACAAATAGGCATCGGTGAAGAGAAATCCTAAGGTGAGCAATTGAAAAACCGTTGAAGTTTTTCCAAGAAATGATGGATTTAAATACCTCAAATCAAGTTTTCTCAAAAGGAGATATAGTCCTCCGCTTAGAATTAGGATATCCCGCACAATTATTACTGTGAAGAGTGTCCCCTCAATTTTTCCTTCCCAATAGAAGAGAAAAAAGAGCATATTAATAAAAACCTTATCTGCAAGGGGATCAAGGATTTTACCCAAGGAGGTTTTTTGATTTAGAAGGCGAGCCAGATTCCCGTCAAGGGTATCACTTAAGATTCCCGTTATTAAGAGAACATAGATTAACTTAGATGAAAATTCATAAATCCATAGAACAGGAATGATAAAAGATATAAATAATCTATAGAGGCTTAAGATATTAGGAATGGCAACAACTTCTCTTTTTAGGGACACAGGGTAATTATAAGTGAATTTTTAGTAAAGAGAAGGTATGTAAAAGAATGTGATATTAAAGATTAAAGCCGGCGGAGGGGCTTGAACCCTCAACCTTGGGATTACAAATCCCACGCTCTGCCTGTTGAGCTACGCCGGCTAACTACGGAGGAGGCGGGATTCGAACCCGCGGCACGAGCTTTTCACCCGTGCACTCGCTTAGCAGGCGAGCGCCTTCGACCTCTCGGCCACTCCTCCTTATCTAAAAAATTCCGGGGCGTGGATTCGAACCACGATTCTGGGAGTCAAAGTCCCATGTCCTGCCCGTTAGACGACCCCGGATTAATTGCATACAAAATCTGGGGAGGCCGACGGGGCTCGAACCCGCAACACCCGGGGCCACAGCCCGGTGCTCTACCATTGAGCTACGGCCTCCACTATAATTTTAAATTGTAATCTACTTTTCAACTTTTTCAACTAAAATCTTACTAAAATCTGCTGAGATTCTCAGAATTAACTCTCCTTCCATATTGTTATTATCACCAAATCCATTCCCTGCTACTCCTCTCATTTTATAACAACTCAAACATTTACCTTCCCTGATTTTAAATATTTTATTTCTTTCAAAAATCAAATAATGCTTTATAATGTGGTAAAAAGAAAATAAAAGCCAGCTTTCTTAATGTGAGAATGGTGAAAAAACGAAGTTTTAAAATTTCTAATGAAATCCTTAAAAATATTATCATTAAACGACTACCTAAACTCCTTGAAAAGGAACCGATACTTAAAGATTACCTTGCTAATCTACTGGAAGATAGATTTGCAGACAGAAAAAAAACTGAAGAGGAAATTAGGGAACTTCTTAACTTAATATACCAACAAAATAAAAAATTCGAGGAACACACCAAAATTCTAGAAGAGCACAGTAAAACACTCAGGGAACACAGTGAAATTTTGCAAGAGCAAAGTAGAACTCTCAGAGAACACACCAAAATTCTAGAAGAGCACAGTAAAAATATAGAAGAGCAAAATAGGCGGATTGAAGAACAGAATAAAAGGCTTGAGGAACAAAATAAACGGCTTGAAGAGCATAGCAAGATCCTTCAGGAGTTACTGTTAGAAGTGAAGAGTATGAAAAGAGATTACAATAAAACAATTGGAGCTTTAGGCTCAAGATGGGGACTTAGAGCGGAAAAATCCTTTAGAGACGCTATGAAGGGTATTTTAGAAGAGGATTTCAAGGTAAAAGTAGAGAGATATATGGCCTATGATGATAAAGGCAAGGTTTTTGGAAGACCTGATCAAATTGAACTCGACCTCATCATTCAAGATGGAAAGGTTATTGTGGTAGAGATTAAACAATCTATAAGCAAAGGAGACGTATACATACTCACAAAAAAGATTCAATTTTACAAAGAGACGGAGCAAAGAGAAGTTAACAGGGTTATAATTATTAGCCCCATGATCGAGAGTAAGGCCTTGGAATATGCTAAAGATCTTGGTATCGAAGTCTATGGGGAACCAGAAGAGGCTAATCTTGTAAAAGAAGAATAAATCTTAAATAAAGAGGTGGCCAATGACCTGGGAAGAGATAAAAAAACAAGCTAAAGAAAAGCTTAAAGGTTACTGTAAGGTTTGTCCGATTTGTAATGGTATTGCCTGTGCGGGAGAAGTTCCAGGAATGGGAGGAATAGGCACAGGTTCTTCCTTTATCGCAAATCTTAAGGCTTTAGAGCAGTATAAATTTAATTTAAGCGCAATTCATGAACACAAGACCCCTGTTACTAAAATGGATTTCTTAGGATTGGAGTTATCCCTTCCTGTAATGTCCGCTCCTATCACAGGAACTAGCTACAATATGGGAGGTGCTTTGACAGAAGATCAATATACAGAGGAAGTTATAGCAGGTTCACTCCTTGCGGGCACTATAGGTTGGATCGGAGATGGTGCAGATCCCACCTTTTATGCTAGTGGTCTTAAAGCTATTCAAAATCACCAAGGAAAGGGGATTGCTATCATCAAACCGAGAACTCAAGAAGAAGTTATTAAAAGAATAAAAATGGCAGAGGAGGCTGGGGCCCTTGCGGTAGGAATAGATATTGATGGAGCAGGGCTAATCACTATGGCGCTAAAGGGTCAACCCGTAGAACCCAAAACTCCCAGAGAACTTGAAGAGTTAGTTAAAGCCACTAACCTTCCCTTTATCCTAAAGGGTATCATGACAGTTAAAGATGCTGAAATAGCCTACAACTGTGGAGTTAGATGCATCGTAGTTTCTAATCATGGAGGACGAGTTTTGGATTATACCCCAGGGGTTGCCGAGGTCTTACCAGAGATAACATCTAAGCTTAAGGGTAAACTTACTATACTTGCAGATGGAGGTATAAGAACCGGTGCAGATGTGTTAAAGGTTTTAGCTTTGGGCGCAGATGGTGTGCTAATTGGAAGACCCATAGTTATCGCGGTGTTTGGTGGTGGACGAGAGGGCGTAAAAATTCTCTATGAGAAATTAAAAAACGAACTAATTCAGTGTATGCTTTTAACAGGAGTCTCCTCTGTGAAAGATGTGCCCTCAACTATTTTGAGAAAAGTCAGCACATATTAATTTTCCCTATCAATTGAGGACCCTGCTTCTTTTAATCTAACAATAAAAACTGTAATTCCTGCCAAAAACAGGGTAGACGAGAGATAGAGATAACCACTAAAGTTTTTTTCATCCTGCACATCTCTAACAAAGCTGCTTTCCATAGACGAAGCAGGAATCATGAAGGTTAACCAATAACTTTGCATTAGAGAGAATAAACCTACCAAGGTTGTTAAAAAAAGAGAGTGTTTAAAGGTTAGCCGAAAAAGTTCCCCCTCCCTACCAGATAATCCCGAAGAAACGGTAGCTACTGCAATAGACTGAGGAGATATCATTTTCCCCATCACTCCTCCAGTGGTGTTGGTAGCTACACATAAAAGGGGCTCTATGTTCAAGCGCTTTGCAGAAACCTCTTGTAATTTACCAAATAGAGCATTAGAAGAGGTATCGGAGCCAGTAATAAAAACCCCTAACCATCCAATAAAAGCTGAAAAGAAGGGAAAAAGGTAACCAGTTGACGCTAAAGCCAAACCTAAGGTGATTGCCATACCGGAGAAATTCATCATATAGGCAAATCCAAGAATAATTCCTATATTTAAAAAAGTTAATTTCAAGTTTTTAAAGGTCTGCCAGGCAATCTTGAAAAACATACTAAAGGATACCCGTAGGGCAAGGGCATAAAGAATAGAAGCTATAAATAAAGCCGTTCCTGCGGAACTTAGGAGATTTAGATTAAGATAAACCTCTTTATATCTTCCTGAGTAATCAACAATTTCTCTATGTAATTTGGGAATAAAAATTTTAAAACTTAAAAGATTATCCAGAACCTCTTTAACCTCCTTAATACCCCACACTCCTATAAAGAATGATACCAAAATAAAAGGAAGCCAGGCTCTAAATAACTTATAAAAACCTTTATTAATTTCAAAGTTTTCACAACCTTTAAGAGTTTTAGCGGGAAGAATTTCTTTAGGTTGCCAAAATTTAAGAAATATAAGGGAAACAAAGAGACTACACATAGCTGCGAGTATTCCAGGTAAATATGGCCCTACTAAATTGGAGACCAATAGGGTGGTAATAGCAAAGGTGCCTCCAGAGATCAAAATAAAAGGTAAAATTTCTAAGGTTCTTCTTAGTCCTGACAAAAGAAAGGTAATATAAAAGGGAATAAGAAAACAAAAGGGGAAGAGTTGTCTTCCTACCATTTTACTTAGTGTCATTAAATCTAACTCCGAGACCTGGGCTCCTACAACTATAGGAATTCCAACAGCGCCAAAGGCAACCGAAGTAGTGTTTGCTATTAAGGCTATACTTGCGGACTGTACTGGATGAAAACCAAGACCTGTAAGAATTGCGGTGGTAATAGCAACAGGAGTGCCAAAACCAGAGGCTCCCTCTAAAAAGGCTCCAAAACAAAAGGCAATTAGAATAGCTAAGATTCTTTTATCTTGACTAATTGAAAGCAAGGAATACCTTATTATATCAAAATCTCCTGTTGTTTGGGTGAGATTATATAGGAATAAGGCAGAAAATATTATCCATGATAGAGGCCAAAGGCCGAAAGTAAAGCCGAATACAAAGGAAGCAAAGGCTTTATCTAAGGGCATCTCATAGAATACCAAGGCCACAAAGAAAGTAATTAAAAGTCCTCCGATAGAGGCCCACCAGCCCTTTATCCTTTTAATAGCCAGAGCCCAGAAGAGAAAACCGATAGGTAAGCTGGCTATTAAGGCGGATAAAAAAGGGTTTTCCAAAGGATTAACTTTGATTAAATACTCCATTAATGGGGCTTAAGATAAGTTAAGAGCACCTCTTCTGCTCTCCTCACCCCTGCTCCAATAGAAACATCCACATTAAAGACCTTTAATCCCATTTCAAGGGCGGAAATTGCCACGATTAAATCCATAGGCGATTGATCACCCATATGGGTTATCCTTATTATTTTCCCCTTTAAATGATCCTGCCCTCCAGCGAAAACTATGCCCCATTTATCCCTTAGATACCTTAAAAACTCTCCAGTGTTTAAATTTGAGGGTGCTTTAATAACAGTGAGCGACTCTGCTGGGATCTCTGGAAAAAGTTCTAACCCCAAGGCAAAGACTGCTTCTCTACAAGCCTTTGAAAGTGCCTCTGTATGTCTAAAAATAGTCTCCAATCCCAAAGCCCTTATCCTCTTCAATACTTCCCTCAAGGCTAAAATTAGGCTCACTGCCGGGGTAAAGGCAGTGGTATCTCCTTGATAGGCCTTCCTCTCTTTACGAAGATCAAAATAATACCTTGGAAGGGTCGCTTTCTCTGAGGCATCCAAAGCCTTGTCTGAAAAAGCAATAAAGGAAAGCCCTGGGGGAAGGCTAAGTCCCTTTTGAGAACCAGTAATTACCACATCTATACCCCACTCATCCATGGGCATAGGGTAAACTCCAAGGGCGGTAATAGCATCGACCACTAAAAGGGTTTCTTTATCTCTTAAAAGCTCAGCTATTTCCTTGACAGGGTGTTTAACCCCTGTTGAGGTTTCGCAGGCTTGTAAAAGCACTGCCTTAGAGTCAGGATGAACCTTAAGGGCCTCTTCTACCATCTCTGGCTTGACCGCTTTACCCCATTCTAACTTTATAATTATAGGAGTAAGACCATAGGTTTCCGCGAGCTCTCTCCACCGCTCGCCAAATTTGCCTGCCTCAACTACAATAACTTTATCTTTTGGTGAAAAAAGATTCACAATAGCACATTCCATAGCCCCTGTGCCTGAGGAGGCAAAGAAATAGACTTCCTCACGTGTTTGAAAGAGATATTTTAAGTCCTCTCTAACTTCCCTTAAAATATAAGAAAATTCAGGGAGTCTATGGTGAGTCATAGGCTGAGCCTGAGCTAAAAGCACCTTTGGAGATACAGGAACTGGTCCTGGAGTAAAGAGATATTTCTTTCCTAAGAATTCCATAGCCTCTCCTCCCTAAGCAATTATCTCTCAATGATAATATAAAGAGATTTTTTATCAAGTTTGAACAATCAAAACCCTTTAAATAACCCTCCCTCCTGCATAAGCTCCGCCTCTTATTGGAATGGTAGCAAAAGGGGGAGAATTAAAAACTAAAAAAATCAGTCCCGGGAAAACCCTTCAATGAAAAAGGAGAAAAAGTAAGAAGAAGCTTCTTCCTATCTATATCTATAGGCACTGTGTATAAGGATAGTGGTGGTAAAGATAAAGGCTAAAAAGCCCAGTGGAAAATAAAAAACTTTATTATGCAAGTAGAGAATGCTTGTGGAAAAGGTGAAGAAGAAATAAAAGGGGCAAGGAGGGAGGAGGCGCCTGGGAAGTTAGTTTAGGTATACACCATAGTGTAATTTTTGGAAGGGGATAAATTTTTGGGAAGGGGATAAAGAGGTACTGGGATAGAAATGCATAGGGAATGGAGATTTGCTGTTGTGTAAGGTAATTTATTGAGAGAAAGGCGAAGGATTTTATGAAGAGGTTTAGAGGGGTTGCGCCCTTTGAGATAAGAGGGGGGTAGGGAAATGATAGAAGTTTAGGAATCCGAATGGTATGAGAAATGTGGGGCGACTTAATAGGAGGTGGGATGTAGATTGGAAAGACTCATACGAGGGAATCAGGATATGATACAAAGGGTGAAAGAGGTGGATTATGGATCAAATATGAATTGCGGTTAATATGGTAGACAAAAATTATGTCAAAACTAAGTCAAAAATTTTACCCATCCCCAAATCCTATGGACTCATACAATACCTTGGCAATTAAAACATTAAGAGTTAAATTTTAAATAAATGGACCATGAAAAGATTAACCCTCTTTATGAAATTAAAAAATACTTCCAATACTTAAGCGTTTTAGATTACACTCTGCTTCCCCGCCATAGAGAATTTTTGCTCGATTCCTTTGTTCCCTTTTTAGAAAAAGGAAAGGACTTTGACACATTATTAGAAGAGATATCTCGCTGTAGCAAATGTAGTCTTTCTCGCACAAGAAAACAACCTGTCATAGAAAAGGAGTTTCACTCCCAGAAACTCATGGTTATCGGAGAATTTCCCAGCAGAGACGACGACTTCTACGGGCATCCCTTTTCAGGCTCTACAGGAGAAATGCTCCAAAAAATGCTCCTAAGTATTGGACTCAAACTAAAGGATTTTTATCCTTCCTTAGTGGTAAAGTGTAAGCCCCCTGCAGGAAGATTACCCGAAGAAGAAGAGCTTAACACCTGTAAAAATTACCTATTCAGAGAAATAACGCTTATAAAGCCCAAAATGATTCTTGCCTTAGGGAATCTTCCGCCTAAAATTTTTTTAAATAAACCAGAACCAATAAGCACCATTAGAGGAAGGCCCTTTAAATTTAGAGAATCCGTGATAATTTTTACCTATCATCCTAATTATATGCTTAAAAACCCCGCGGTGAAAAGACTTATTTGGGAGGATTTAAAAACTTTTAGGAAGTATTATGAGAGTACTTAGATTGATCTTTCTAATAATTTGTGTTTGGTTAGCTCAAATTAATGAAGCTTTCAGTTCCCAAGGTGCAAATTCTCAAGGTGCAATTTATCATGTAAAGATAGACAGCGCCATTACTCCTGTTACAGCCAACTTCCTTAGTTATGCCTTGAATTATGCTCAGGAAAAGAAGGGTAGAGCCCTTATCATTGAATTAGACACACCTGGCGGATTAGTGGATTCTACGAGAGAGATCGTAAAGGAGTTTCTTCAAAGTGAGCTTCCGGTGGTTGTTTATGTATCGCCCCGTGGTGCAAGAGCTGCTTCTGCGGGTGTCTTTATTCTACTTGCCAGTCATGTTGCCGCTATGGCCCCATCAACTCATGTGGGAGCAGCCCATCCGGTAGAACTCACTGGGAAAGCAGATCCAAAGATGCTTGAAAAAATTGCCAATGATCTTACGGCCTGGGCAAAAAACTTAGCGGAAATGCGAGGTCGTAATTCCCAATTTGCAGAACTTGCAGTAAAAGAAAGTAAAAGCATTACAGAAAGAGAAGCCCTGGAACAAGGGGTCATTGAGATCATCGCGGAAAATTTAGAAGATCTTATTAAAAAGTTAGAAGGAAGAAAAGTTAAGGTAAAGGAACAGGAACTCCTCCTTACCCTAAAAAACGCCCCGGTAGAAACTATAAAAGAGGACTTCAAAACAAGATTCTTAAAGGTGTTAGCCAATCCTAATTTAGTATATTTTTTACTTATGCTTGGACTATTAGGAATCTACTTTGAATTGTCTCATCCAGGGTCAATTTTCCCTGGGGTATTTGGTGCCATATGCTTAATTTTAGCCTTTCTCGGCTTAAGTATTATCCCTATGAATTACGCAGGTCTTGCCCTGATTTTATTAGCAGGACTTCTCTTTTTCTTAGAAACTCAGGTAACCTCTCATGGACTTTTAACGATTGGGGCTATTATTTCCTTACTTTTGGGATCTCTCATTCTCTTTGGACACAATCCTCCCGCTCTGAGGGTTTACAAACCCTTTCTCTTTACTGTAGTTACTACCTTTGCTGTGCTTTTTGGAGGCGTAACCTACTTGGCAGTGAAAACCCTTAGAAAAAGGCCTGTTTCAGGAGGAGAGGGCCTTATTAAAAAGACAGGCAAAGCTCTATCTAATATTACTCCCAATGAAGGCAAAGTTTTTATTGAAGGAGAGATTTGGGATGCGATCTCTGATGAAGAAATTCCAAAGGGAACAAAAGTAGAGGTCGTAGAAAAAATAGGCTTTACCCTAAGGGTAAGGCCTATTAACTAACTCCCTTTTTGATCTCTTAATCCAAAACATGTTTTTCTGGAACCACACATAGAAATTCTCCAGTAAAAACAACTTCCTCTCCTCTCTTAACTTCAACCTTAACTTTTCTCTTTTTACCTTCTACCTCTTTAACCTCTGCCTCCGCAAGGAGCTTATCTCCTAACACCACAGGTTTTAGAAATTTCACCTCAGCCTTAGCAAGCACCACAGTTTCCTCATTCACCGCAAGCATTGCGGAATAATCCGCAAGACTAAAGATAAATCCACCATGAATTAAACCTTTTTCATCGGCAACCATACGAGGGTCTGTTTGTAACTCAACTTTGGCTTTCTTTGGAGAAACCTCTAAAGGAGTCCCACTTAAACTTTTATCGATCTTTCTGTGGGTTCTTATTTCCATAGCCAAGCTACCTCCCCTCAGCTTAATTTATCTAAACACAACTCTACAAAAAGAGGATGATCCCCTATCTTAAATTTAAAGGTAACTCGGGGAGATTTACACAAAGAATGTATTTTATAGTCCTTTCCCGTAATCATACTTGGCACTGATGCCCTAAGAGTAGTTCCAAAATTCTCAAATCGTCTTCTGAATGCTCCACATATCATGTTAGATAATTCTCCGGCCATATCCAAAGCCTCTTGATCCAAGTCAGATGGCCTATGTCCAAGTAGTGTTTCCATAATCATAAATAGCAATTCACGTTCTATAGAGACTACAAAAGCTCCTTGTAGCTTTTCACCAGTAAGTCCTATAATAGAGGATACTTCTGCTAAAGCAAAATCCTCCTTACGAGCCTCTGTGGCTATTAGTTGTGGACTTTGTCCAGTATATGTGCCAATTACCTCAGAAACAGCCTCTTTAATTGCCTCTGCAATAGTATTACCCATAGGAAAACCTCCCTCTAAAATTTCTCCCTATTGAACTTCTCTACTATTCTTATTGCTAAATCCTCAACGGAAGTGTTAGAAGTATCTAAGACAACATGCGCTATATTTTCATAATGGGGAAGTCGCTCTACATAAAGTTTCTCTACCTCCGTCTCCCAATCAAGTGGAGTTAGCGAGGGCCTTTGCGTAAAGGTTTTGTAATCCTTCTTTAGGCGGTTTTTGATAACTCCGAGATCAGCTTTTAAAGCCACAATAAAACTATCTTCCCTTAAAACTTTTATTTCCTCTTGATGTAACACTGCTCCTCCACCTAAAGCGCATACTACTTTCTTCAACTTCTGAAGGTCTTTTAAATACTCTCTTTCAAGTTCCCGGAAAAAGGGCCATCCCTTTTCCTCTACTATCTCTTTTATACTTTTCCCAATATTTTTTTCAATTTCCTCATCCGCATCTCTAAACTCCCAACCCAAAAGCTCCGCAACTCTTTTCCCTATAGTAGTCTTCCCTGTCGCTCTAAAACCTATAAGCAAAATTTTAGACCACATAAAGCCTATCTAACAACTCCCAAAAAGTAGGAAAGGATTTCTCTACACATGAGGGATTTTCTAACACTAAAGGACCTATCCTAAGAGCAAGGATAGCGAAAGCCATAGCAATTCTGTGATCATCATAGGTATTGATTTCCGCTGTTTTAAAGGAATCGGACCCAAGAATCTTTAATCCATCGGGAAGTTCTTCAACAGAAACTCCAACTTTCGTCAATTCAGTGGCCATAGCCTTTATTCTATCAGTTTCTTTATATCTTAAGTGAGGAGCTCCATAAAGGATAGTTTCTCCATTTGAAAGAGCTCCTAAGATTGCCATAGTGGGAAAGAGATCAGGATAATCCCTTAAATTAAAGCGCCCACCCTTTGGTCTTCCCTCAAACGATACCTCTACCCCCAGTGGCTCAAGTCTCCTTATCTCTGCCCCCATCTCCTTTAGAAAATCTAAAAAAACAACATCACCTTGTTTTGTTAGATAGTCATAATTCTTAATTATAACTTTGCCCCTACCCAGCACAAGAGGTAATGCAAGGAAATAGGAGGAACTGGATGCATCCGCAGGCACCTCATACTCTGTAGGTTTATAATTCTGTCTTTTTACCCTATATTCATCCTCCTTACACTCTACTTCAACGCCAAACTTATCCATGACCTCTATGGTCATGTCTATATAGCTCTTGGAGAAGAGTTCCCCTTCTATCCTTAAGTATAAACCTTCAGGTAAGTAGGGTCCAATAAGTAGTAAAGCGGATATAAACTGACTACTTACATTTCCTGGTAAAGTTATAGGAGAACTTTTCAGTGTAGAGGGATATATCCTTACCGGAAGATGTCCCTCTTTTTCGAGACACTCAATTTTTGCAGATAATTTCCTCAAGGCATTAATTAGAGGAAACATAGGTCTTTCATGAAGTCTTTCCTTACCATAAAGTTCTACCCACTCACCTTCTCCAAGAGCGGAAAGGGCCAAAAAGAATCGGGCTCCTGTGCCGTTGTTTCCAAGATAAACTCTATTTCCCCTCAACTCTGGTCTTCCACCTATCCCCTTTACTTCAAAGTGCCCTTCCTTCTTCTCTATAAGAACGCCTGTCTTTTCTAAAGCCTCCTTTAATAGTAAAGGGTCCTCACTTTGAAGGGGATTTAAAATAAGAGATTTTCCCCTTGCCAGAGAGGCACAAATGAGAGCTCTCTGAGTAAGACTTTTGGAAGAGGGTAAGATTAATTCTATCTGGTTGAAAATCTTTAGAGGTTCTACAATTCTTTTATCCAAGTTTTAACTCCTTCTCTATTTTCTTGACTTCATCGTATAGGGCTTCTTCAAGAAGTTTAACCGGAGCTTCAAGACCCGTAAAAAGCTTAAACTGCTCTACTCCCTGATAAAGAAGCATCTGTAAGCCATCAATAGTAAGCAGTCCCCTTTTTTCTGCATCTTCGAGAAATTTTGTCTTTAAAGGTAAGTAAACTATATCCATTGCAATAGAAAAATTTTTTAATGTCTCACTTGAAATAGGAGACTCTTTACTTTTTAGCCCCACACTTGTTGTTTGAATTATTATATCTCCCTCCGCCTGATCTAAAGCTTCCCAAGGCTTAGCCTCAAGAGCAAACTCTTGGGCCAGTTTTCTGGATCTCTCCCAGGTTCTATTGTAAAGAACTATTTTAGAAACCCCAGCTTTTTTACAGGCATAGATAACCGCTCTACTTGCACCCCCAGCCCCAATAATCACTACCCTCTTACCCTTAAGATCCACACCTCTCGCTTCAAAGGCCCTCATTACTCCAATCCAGTCAGTATTATACCCTACTAATTTTCCCTCTCTTCTCACCACTGTATTTACTGCTCCGATCACTCTACAAACTTCACTTACTTCATCTAAATATGAAATAATGCTTTCTTTGTGAGGTATGGTAACAGAAACCCCCCGTATTCCAAGAACTTTTATTGCTTCAATAGCTTGCAAAAGCTCTTCTTTTTTTACTCTAAAAGCTCCATATACCGCTTTAATCTGTAGCTCTCTAAAGGCAAGATTATGCATCACCGGAGATAAGGAGTGAGAAACAGGATCCCCTATAATTCCATAAACATCATACATTTATCCTAACACCTCAAAAATTTTTTGAGCAGTATAAAGATCAAGTTGTCCTGGAGCAACCTCAGTTTTCTCTGGAGGAAACACATAAGTAAAGGGAGCCCCCAAGAAAAGAGAAGCAATTCTACTCCATTTCCCATTAACTCCCATCCCAAAAGCTATCACCTCAAGATTTAACCTATTGCCGTAGGGGATAAGACTTAAGAGTTCCAGAGCCTCCTCCGCGTTGTGAACCATAGTAGTAATTTTAAAAATCTTTGCTCCTATCGTCTGTGCTCCTCTCAACAGAGCTCTTAAACTCTTCGTAGAGGGTTTTCTCTGAAAATTGTGATAGGAAAAGAGAATTCTCTCGGGAAAAGAAGGCCAGGCTTGAAATTCCTCTTTAACCCTAAAAAAAGTTTGCCATTCCACATCTACAAGATAACACCCCATTTCTCTACACCTTCTAAGAATTGCCAATCTCTCATTCAAAGAAATCTCTCCTATTCCGCCTTCTTCCTTAGCTCTATAAGTGCAGATTATCTTAATTTTAGGTAATAATAAAATTTCTCTCAATTTTTCCTCCGAAAAATCCTCCCAAAAATCAAGTCTTAATTCAAATAAAGATACCTGATCTTGGTATTTTCTAAGCATGTGCAAAATTGATTCAAATTTTTTCTCGGCAATCACTAAACAAAACATAAAAAATCTACAATTCAAAGGTTGAGAGATAATTATAAATCATTTCATCGTATTTACTGGTTATGTTAAAAACCTTCTTGGCTAATTCAAAGCGTGTTTTTAAAGTAGTATTTCCATAAGTTTTAACCTCTTCTAAGACACGCCAATAATCCTGGGGATCCACAATGACCGTGACATACTTGAAATTTTTAGCACTGGCTCTAAGTAAAGTAGGGCCGCCAATATCAATATTCTCAATGGCACTCTCTAAGTCTCCCCTTTGAGCAACTACTTTATCAAAGGCATATAAATTTACGACAACCATATCAATAGGCCTAATATTCATTCTCTTAATGGTCTCAACATGTTGCGCATCTTCGCGTTTAAACAGAATACCTCCATGCACTAAGGGATGTAGGGTTTTAACTCTGCCTCCAAGAATTTCCGGAAAACCAGTTAGCTCGGAGATATCTATCACTGGGAGCCCTCCTTCTCTCAGAGTTTTTGCTGTTCCCCCGGTAGAAATTAGCTCCACACCCAGCAAATGTAATTCCTTAGCAAACTCTACAATTCCACTCTTGTCAGTCACACTGATGAGAGCTCTCTCAATCTTGCTCATCTTGCCCCCCCTTTAAATTGATGGAATATTGTTTGTTTTATGAATTAACCTTATTAGACTCCTTAAACTTTATTCTCCAGAAATTATTAGCTCTATCAATTCCTCTACCTCGATGTAGAATGACTGTTTCCTATATAAAACACCCTGGGGACATATTTCTCTCCTGAAACTTCAAAAACTTTTGTCCTTGTGTGGCTGTAGCATAGTGATAGAGTGTAAAAAAAAGAGAAACAAACTGTTCCTTGAAAAGACTCAACAAAAATAAACCATTGAAAACATCCATAATAAGGAACTGGAAAAAGGGTAAGAACCTCGAACTCATTTTTAGCTTACTTTAGACCTATTTCTTCATCAGTTAGATAACAAGCAGGATCAGGTGCCCAGGTATCTCCGGTTAAAGCCTCAGCACGCACCCTAAAATTTCCTCCACAAACCTCTAAGAACTTACACATTGAGCACCTACCTTTTACATACTTCTTTTTTTCTTTTAATTTTGCCATTAAGGGATCTGAGGTGTCCATCCAAATCTCACTAAAGGGTCTCTTTCTGACATTACCAAAGCTATAGTGTCTCCAGAATTGATCAGGATGAACTTCTCCATCCCAAGAGACACACCCAATTCCTACTCCAGTGTTATTACCTCCGTTCATCAAAAGCAACTGATAAACCTCTTCTGCTCGGGGATTGCCCTCCCTTTTCATACGAAGATATAGATAGGGCCCATCTGCGTGGTTGTCTACTGTTAGAACCTCTACCTTATGTCCCTTATCGTGAAGTTCTTTGGTGCGATCAATAATAAAATCAACCCATTTTCTTGTCTCCTCTAAAGATAATGCTTGTTCAATTAATTTACTGCCTCTACCTGCATACACCAAATGATAAAAACAGATGCGGGGAATTCTTAGTTCCTCCACAAAGTTAAAGATCTTAGGTATTTCCTCAACATTAAATTTATTTATAGTAAATCTCAGACCTACCTTTATCCCTTCTCTTTTACAGTTTTCTATAGCTCTAACCACCTTTTCAAAACAGCCTTTTGAAACCCTAAAACGATCGTGAACTTCTCCGATTCCGTCAAGACTTATACCCACATAGGAAAGTCCCAAATTTTTTAACTCCTTAGCCATGTATTCATCAATCATGGTCCCATTAGTTGATAAAACTGCCCTCAATCCAAGATTTACCGCCTTTTGGATGAGATCAAGAATATCCCCTCTCATCAGAGGCTCACCACCAGAGAACAGAACAACAGGACAACCAAACTGAGCTAAATCCTCAAGCAAGACAAAACCTTCTCGAGTGGTTAATTCATTATCTGCAGGATTATTATCCGCTGAGGCATAACAATGGATACATCTAAGATTACAAGCTCTAGTTACATTCCAAACTACTACTGGTTTTTTATCTATGGAAAACTGTAAAAGATGAGAAGGAAGGTCCTTGGCTCGTCTGCCATACCTTAGTGGATCAGAGGCTTCTACGGTGCCACAATATAGTTTAGATATACCAATCATTAACAAAAACCTCCCCTTTATTTTTTAACAAATTCTCTAATGACATTAAGTATTTCCTCCTCTGTAAAGGGATAATAGATAATAAAATCCGCCCCACTATCTTTAGCTTTAATTTCCTCCTCTGGGTAATTACACTTGCAAAGGGCAATAATAGGAATGTGCGCTGTTTTAGGGTTAGACTTCAGTAATAGAGTAACAGCAAAACCATCCAAGAGGGGAAGATCTTTCTCCAAAATAATTAACGAAACCTTGTTCTTTTTAGCCTTTTCTAAAAGCTCCTCCCCACTCTCTATTAATTGATATTTAATCTTGTGGGCGTCAAGAATTTTTTTTAGTTTTTGAAAGATTCCCTCTGAAAGAGCAAGAAGTATCATCCTTAAGTTTGTAAAAGCTTTGTTAAAAATCTATCTTGATCTGTAAAGGCCTCTTTTTCAATGTAAAAGGATCTCACACCTGCCTCCTTAAGGATAGAAAAGGTGTACTCTAATTTAGAGAGGGTTTTCTCACAAAAAGAAAATACGCCCTGATCCCTCTTTAATACCTCTTCCATGATATAGTCAATGGTCTCTTCCGCAAAGGAGACTTGAATTTGATTTCTTCTGGAAAAAGTAGTTTCATAGGCCTTTATTTGACGATACAAGCTAATAAGATCTTCTAAGGCATGGATTAGTTCCACATCCTCCCTTTTATACATTTCAAAGAGCAGGTGCAGTCTCTTTGGGGTTAAGGAAAAGGGTATTTCGTTATTTATATTAGCCCTTCCCTCTATGTATTTTATCATCCTTTTCTTTTCCTCAATTAGAGCTTTTTCGTAAGCTTTTCGATAGGTAGAAGAGTTTGGGTTAGCAAGCAGGCCTTTTAGATATCCCTCAGGGTCCATAATTAGTTCTCTTGTAACTCCTAAAGCTTTGATGGGAACAGAGGGTAAAACTCTCTCATAAGGAATAAGTGATCTTTCTAATACTCTAGCTAACGCCCTTGCTCCTGTGCCCTCTAAGTAGGCCCTTTTGGCTATTTCTTCTAAAGCTTCGTTAGTGAAGGCAAGGTCAATGTTATATACCTTAAAATCTCTTTTCTTATTGAGAACTATTACACTATTGGGATTAGCAAGAATTTCATAAAGTTCCTTTTCAGTGAGAGGATCAAAAACTGCGATTACAGGAAACCTCCCAACAAACTCCCTTTCAAAACCATAGGTAACAAGATCTTCCGGAGTTACAAACTTGAGATAATTTACTTTTAAATTCTCTTTGCTTTCGATCTCCGAGAGAAATCCCAGTTTTTGTTTTTTAAGCCTTTTTTTAATAATCTCTTCAAGACCATTAAAGGCTCCACTTACTACAAACAGAATGTATTTCGTGTTTAAGGTTAACTTTTTCTTTTTAGGTCTTCCCTCCTCCATTGAATATTCCAAGAGCTGAAAACCCTCTTGGGGAGTTTTTATTTCTACCTCTGTTTCTTCTAAGGGCTTTAATAGAGCCCTTTGCACACCTGTTCTTGAAACATCAGGACCAATAACATCTCCTGGAGAGGCAATTTTATCTATCTCATCAAGATATATGATGCCGAATCGAGCTTTCTCTATGTCTCCTTCTGCTTCCCAGTAAAGGTCCCTGACTAAATCCTCTACATCTCCACCAACATAACCTGTCTCACTAAACTTGGTAGCATCCCCCTTGACAAAGGGCACCCCTAATTTTTTAGCAATAAGTTTAATCGTATAGGTCTTACCCACACCACTGGGACCTATAATTATTATATTATTTTTAACAAATCCTACAGAATCGTTACGAGGCTCTTTTGTTAATAGAGCCTTGGCCTTGTGAAAGTGGGTACAAATTTTAGTGCATATGATCCCCTTTGCCTCACTTTGACCTATAAGGTATTCATCTAAGTAAGCTTCAAGGTCCGCAGGACGCAAAGAGAAATCTAAAAGAAAGTGCGTCTTTTGAGTGAGATTGACTCTCTCAATCCTTGGCCTGCTTGCTTTTAACATACCTTATTTTATCAATATAAACCTATTTAGAAAAAAAGTAAAGAGCTCGTGTTCACAATAATTCCTCTGGATCCACATCAAGAACCACTCTGATATTACCTAAGGTCAACTCTCGGTAATACTCCAAGAAATTATGTAAATCCTTGTAAGTATAACTCTTCAACAAAATCTGCCATCTATAAAGTCCCTTCAATTTTCTTAAAGGAGCTGGTGAGGGACCCAAAATTTCCACATTAAGCTGTTTAGAGGCCTTAAGTGCTTCCATTTCCTCTTTTAATCTCAATAGTCTTTCCGTCAACTTATCCTCCTGCATGCCTTCAAAGCGAAATACGGCTAATCTCATAAAGGGAGGATACCCAAATCTCTTCCGCTTCAAGAGCTCCTCCTGAAAGAAACCCTCATAATCCTGATTTAAAGCAAATTTGATTACATAGTGGTCGGGAATAGTTGTCTGAATAAGCACTTTACCCTTTTCCATTTTTCGTCCTGCTCTTCCTTCCGCTTGAAGAAGCAATTGAAAGGTTCTTTCCTCTGCTTTGTAGTGGGGCAAAAAAAGCCCTTCTTCTGCCCTCAACACTACTACTAAATTGACCTGAGGAAAATTATGGCCATGCACTCCCATTTGAGTTCCTACAATTATCTTGGGATAGGGTTCATATAACTTTGTCAACACTTCTTGAAGCCTCTTTTCTGAACTCACAATGTCTCGATCAAATCTCAAAATTTCCGTATTCGGAAAGAGCTTTTGTAATTCCTCTTCTATACGTTCGGTCCCTGCCCGATAAAATTTATATTTACCTCCCTGACAATTTGGACAAAGTAAACCCCTGGGAACCTCAAAGGAACAATAGTGGCACAATAGACGCTCTATACTCTTATGATAAGTAAGGGGAATTCCGCAATTAGGACAACTCCAAACATATCCACATTCCTCACATATCACCAAAGGGGCATACCCTCTTCTATTTAAATACACAAAGACCGATCTACCCTTTGACAGGGCTATTTCAATCTCCCTTTGGACTTCATCACTAACCAACTTAAATCCTCTCAGCTTAACCAATTTTATCTCGGGAAGACTTACAAAGGGTCTTTCCTTTAGAGTAAGCAATTTATATTTACCAATACGAGCATAATAATAGGATTTAACACTGGGGGTTGCGGATCCAAGAAGGACCAGGGCTCCCTCAAGTTGGCCCCTTATGAGAGCTACATCTCGGGCATGATACCTACAAGGTAAGTGCTCCTCTTTATAAGAAGGATCATGCTCTTCATCTACTATGATTAAGCCTAAGTTCTCCACAGGAGCAAATATTGCGGATCTCGTGCCTAAAACTATATCCGCTCTTCCCTCAAGAATCTTCATCCATTCTGAAAGTTTCTGCGATGGACTTAGGGCACTATGCAGCACGGCAATTTTGCCCTTAAAGTGCTCATAAAGCAGCCTTTCTACATAATGAGTTAACACTATTTCTGGTAATAAAAATAGCACTCTCTTACCTCTACTTAAAATCTCCTTAATCAATTCAACATATATGAGGGACTTCCCTGATCCTGTTATTCCATGTAATAGAAAGGGCTTTGTTGAACCTTCATGAATAGCCCTTAAAAGGTGTTCCAAAATCCCCCTCTGAGAGGGGGTTAACACATAATTGGTAAGTCCCTCTGTGGGTAAAACCACTCGTCTTGTCTTTGGAAATTCAATCCTTTCTAAGTAACCTGCTCGAAGATATCTCTCTATCTCCCCCTTGCTCAATTTTTCCCTTAGGACTTTCTCAGGCACCTCCGGATTTTCCCAAAAAATAGCCTCAAGTCTATCTTTAAGCTCCCCTGAGAGCTCGCTTTTACATCTATAAAAAACTTCCACAGGTATTTTGGCTCTGGGGATCACAGTCTTTACCGTGATAAGCCCTAATTTAGCCCACTCTTTAATTTCCTTTGGTTTGACCTTTCTCTTTCTTTGCAAACTTTTTAAACTTATTCCCCTTTTTAATTCTTCAATCAAATCTTTAAGATCTTCACTTCTTTTAAAGAATTTTTCTCCTTCTTTTGTTAAATAAATCTTCCTTTCAGGTATCTTAAACACACCACTTGGTAAGGCCATCTTTAGAACAAGCCCCAGGGGACTGTGATAATATTGGGATATCCACTCCAAGAGAGAAAAAAACTTTGCTGGATAGAGGGGAAAATATTCTAAAACTTCACTAACTTCCTTATATTCCAAAGTTGGATCAAGAGTCTCTAAGGAAGCTTCATGGCACTTCCAAACTATACCCACTAAATTTTGCCTTCCAAAGGGAACTACTACCCGTATTCCAGGAAGGAGGTAGGATTCGCTCAAATAGTGAAAGCTTTTAAAGATAGGTAGAGGCAGTTGAACCTCAACAAGAAACATTAAAATTTACGAAACCTTAGAACAAAAGTTCCTGAGCACTTCTCTAAGAGAACTATCCTTTAGAGCATAATGGAGGGTTGCCTCAAAAAAACCCTTAAGATTTCCAGTATCAAGCCTTTTACCTTTAAAGAGGTAGCCATACACTGGATACCCTTCATCAATCATAGCTTGTATCCCATCGGTAAGTTGATACTCACCTGAGACCTTAGGAAGCCCTTTTAGAAACTCAAAGATGATAGGATCGAAAATATACCTTCCAATTATAGATAAAGTTGAGGGAGCCTCTTCTGGAGCAGGTTTTTCCACGACCCTTTTAATCAAGATCAGATCTTCTTCAATCCTCTCGCCATCAATAATTCCATACTTAGAGACATCTTCCAGGGGAACTTCCTCTAAGGCAATAAGACTTGGTTTGTTAGATCTAACAGATAATCGTAGATATATTTCTGTCATTTGTTTTAGACAAGGCACATCACTATCAACGAGGTCATCCCCTAATACCACCGCAAAGGGTTCTTGACCTACCAATCTCTCCGCCATCAATACTGCATGTCCAAGGCCTTGGGGAATCTTTTGCCTTACAGAGCTTAGATACTTGATTTTTTCCTCAACCTCTTCAACTAATTTTAAAAGTGCCTCTTTGTTTCGCTCTTTCAAGAAACTTTTCAAGCCGGAGTCTATGTCAAAATAATCAAGAATAGCTTCCTTTCCGTAAGAGATAACAAAAATTAGACTATCAAACCCAGAGGCTATAATCTCATCCACCACATATTCAATTACTGGCCGATTAAGAAGTGGTAATAGTTCTTTGGGAATTACCTTGGTAACAGGGAGCATCCGAGTGCCTAACCCTGCAACTGGTAAAACTGCCTTTCTGATCATAAAATAACCTCCATAACTTTTTGATAAACACCATTAAAACCTCTATACAGGCTTTCCCAATAGCGTTTACACTTAAGATAAATTCGTTCAAGTTCCTTCACATCTGCGGGATTAAGCACAAGATTTACCGAGTAAAGGAAGGCCTCTTTTGGATCAAGGGTGGTAACTCCAATGGATACTAATAAAAGGAAAATCTTTCGTCTCTTCTCAAGAGGTATGGCTTCTATGTGCGGACTTATTTCCTTAATAGTCTTAGGATCCTCAAGACCTATGATTATATTATGAACATCAGTGGCAGTGATCCAAGATGATATTTCCTCAGGTGTGGAAATAAGCTTAAATTCCGTTTCTCTTTCAAAGTAATCCTTTAGAACTTGCCAGTTTTCCGCTAATTTCCAATAACAAAGGGTAACTGGCTTTTCAATAAGCAGATCCTTTAAATCTATGGTCATTTAACTCCCTTTCCCTCAATTTCTAGCTTATCAATGGAAATCTCTACTCCCTTTTGTTTCTTAATTAATTCAATTTGTCTTGCTACTATGTCTTTTCTTAAGGCGTGGTAATAGGCGGTTTCTTCATCTATAAGGCCCTTTTTAAACACCTCTATGAGATTTTGATCAAAGGTTTGCATTCCGAAGGGGGTCCCCTGAGTCATCACATCATAAAAGGTTTTACCTTCTGACTCCCCTGTGAGTATAATTTCTCTTGCGCGGAGATTGTTGTAAAGAATGTCAAATACTGCTATCCTGCCTCCATCAACTTTTGGCAGGAGCTTTTGTCCCACAATCCACTTTAGGGCAGAGGCTAATCTTTGTCTAATTTGGCTTTCTTCTTCTTTACTATAAAAGCCAATAATTCTATTTATAGTTTGACCAGCTCCGATGGTGTGCAAGGTTGAAAAGACGAGATGACCTGTTTCCGCAGCTGTCAAGGCTATATCCATAGTTTCTCGATCCCGAATCTCTCCTACCAGAATGACATGGGGTGCCTGCCTAAGGGCTGCTCTTAGTCCCTCCGCAAAGCTTGAAAAATCTGTTCCCAGCTCCCTCTGGTTAATTGTTGCTTTTATTGGAGTATGTATGAATTCTACAGGGTCCTCTAAGGTAAGAATGTGCACTGGTTCATTCTTGTTTATCTCGTGGAGAAGTGCTGCCAAAGTAGTAGTCTTCCCTTGGCCTGTTGCTCCAGTAACAAAAATGATACCAAATTTTTCCTTGGCCATTTTGTAAAAAACTTGAGGCAAACCAAGTTCTTCGATGCTCTTGATCTTACCAGAGAGTTTCCTCATAATTATGTTGTAAACTCTTTGACGAGAAAAGATATTCACTCTAAAACGCGTTTGATCATCAACATAGTAAGATAAATCTGCGTATCCATCTTTAAAAAGTTTATAATAAAGGTATGCTTTATCTCTAAGCAAAAGAAGGGCTATTTGCTCAACCTGAAAGGGTTTCAAGCGCTCAATGGGATAATCTGGAAGATATACTGACTTGATTTTTCCATAGACAACAAGTTGAAAGGGATAACCTGAAAGGATAAAGATGTCTGATATTCCGGGTTCGTAATTAGCAAGTTTACTTATCAGATCTCTTAACTCTAACTCCGTAAGCACACCTTTTAGCCCGGCAACTCTGTAAAATCTATGACTTCCCTATTCTGAATAAAGGGTAAAAATCTCGTTTTATCTATTGCCTTTATGAAGGCTTCCTCTGGGCTTATTATACCCTTTTTCAAATAATCCATAATACAATCATCTAGACTCATCATGCCAAATTTTTTACCAGTCTGAATCATTGAGGGAATTTGATGGATCTTGCCTTCACGGATAAGATTTCTGACTGCAGGCGTAGCAATTAAAATTTCTGTAGCTACAACTCTCCCAGGCCTATCTATTCTTTTAAACATAGTTTGGGATATAACCGCTCTCAGAGCCTCAGACAAAGTAGTTCTTATTTGAGCTTGCTCATCGGCTGGAAAGACATCAATAATTCGATTAATCGTTTGGGCAGCCGAAATGGTATGAAGCGTAGATAGAACTAAATGCCCAGTAAGGGTAGCTTCTATTGCCAGGGCAATAGTTTCTCTATCTCTCATTTCGCCTACTAAAATTATGTCAGGATCTTCTCGCAAGGCTGCTCGAAGGGCATTAGCAAAGGACTTAGTGTGGGTGCCAAGTTCTCTTTGATTTACTAAACAATTTTGCGGTTCATGGATAAACTCTATGGGATCCTCGATGGTTATTATGTGGTCATAGCGCATTCTATTTGCATAATCTATAATTGCAGCCAGAGTTGTTGACTTCCCTGATCCCGTAGGACCAGTAACAAGCACTAATCCCTTTGGTAAAAGGGCCAGTTTATTTAAGATGGGGGGCAGACCAAGCTCTTCAATAGTTTTGACCTTAGTGGGTATAACCCTAAAAGCAGCTGCAATTCCCCTTCTTTCCTTATAATAATTTGCTCTAAAGCGAGCTACCCCAGGAACTTCCAATCCAAAGTCAACCTCACCCTCTTCTTCAAACCGCTTAATAATCTCTTCAGGCGCAACTTCATACAACATCTCTCTTAGCTCCTCTTCTTCTAAAACCTTATACTTCACCCTTTGAAGATCCCCATGAAGCCTAATTAAAGGCGGATTACCTACAGAGAGATGTAAGTCGGAGGCGCCTGTTTCTACTATTAGTTTGAAAAAGGGATCAAGTTTAGCCATTAAACCCTCTGTATTCTACAATTTTACAGAATTTCAATTTTTTTGTCAATGGTTTGTATAAGTCCATATGATTTTAGACTGAGGGGAATTCTCATAAAATTTATAACAAATCCACTCCAAAGGCGATACATTCCCAAGCCCACTATGCACCCTCTCCGTATTATACCATATCAAATACCTCATTAGCTCACGGTTAAACTCCTCCAAATCATCCTTCAACATCCACTCCCTATACTCAATAAACTCCTCCTCCAATGTCCTGTTAAACCTCTCTACATACCCATTCCCTCCCTCTCAAGCTCCTTCGCCAATTCCCCTAAAGACTTATCACCCATTATCGTCTTTACGCCCCTTATCTCAAAAGGAGCCTCCGCCTTAAACTTACTCCAAAAGTCCCTCCCAATGCTACTCGATAAATGACTGCTCTTCAAACGCAAATCCAAATCTACTAGCCACATCATTTGCTACCAAAACATACCTCCTAATCCCATCCAAAAAATACACAATTGCATCCATCTGCACCAAGTCCCCAGGCTGTAATCCCCTCCTACCACCTCTATACCGCTTCCTCTTCCTCCTCCTCTTCTCCCTCTCAATAAACCTTCCCGTCTTCCCATAATAACTAAGCTTCTTCACTTCCTCTCCTCGAAGTAACCCCCTTTCTTTCAAATACTTTATAATCCTTCCAATCGTAGATACTGCTACCAAAGCTATACCCCTCTCCCTACAAAATCTATCCACCAAAGGCTTAAGCTTTTCCTTGCCTATGCGAAAAGGTTCTCTCCTGTAATCCAACATATACTCTATTACCTCATTTGCTACCTCTTTGAGCATTTCCCCTTTGGTCAACTGTGGCTTTGGTGCCAGAGGAGTTGTGAAATTCGCTGACCTTTAGTCTAAAGGCGACTTCTTTTCTTTGGGATGCATCTTTGATTGCTTCAAGTCTTTGCAGCATTTTTAAATCTTTGATGGAAGAAGGGGTTAGTGAGAAGCTAAACATAGGAACACCGAACTTACCTCTTATTTTCTTTGACATTTTTCCCTCCTTTCTTTGATATTGATTTTCAATGTTAACACTTTTTTCCTTCTAAAAAGATCTTGAACTTATGCATCATTTTTGTGTAAGTTCAAGGGTCTCTGTAAACGAGCAGTAAAGATATCACCCTTAGAGCAATCGCTCTCCCTCTTCACTTTTTTGAAAAAAATGGGTTAAAAACAAGGGAAGATAGAGAGTTCCTTGACAAGTGAAGGTAGTTAATTTGGTGGAACTATATAAAGTATACAATTTTATGATTAATTTACCATAATCGGCAGGATCTGATAGATAAATGCTTTCAGAAGGTCAATTTGCATAATATAGTTTATTCTAAACAATCATAAGGCTTGATTGATGAGGCTTGTATGGGGTTAGGGGTGCAACCCGTCCCGCTTCAAAGGGGATTGCAGAGAAAAGGATCGCTCCGCTTTCAAAGGGATCCCATAAAGAAAGAAGTAACAAAGTCAAGAAGACCTAACAGAGAATCCTTTCTAACACAATACCCAGATACTCATATAAATCAAAACGCTGAAACATAATTCCAAAGCTTTCTCACATAAACTCTTGCCTTCTCAACAGATTTCCCTTATACTTCCTCTATGGCTGAGCTTAAGGCCTACGATCTCTATGCCAAGGCAATCCTTAAAGACCCTGAAAATCTTAAGGCCTTTCTTCAAGAATTTCTCCCAAAGGACCTCCTTCCCCACTTAGACCTCTCTCAACTCTCTCTGGTGCCTGAAGAACAAATCTCCCTTCCCAAAGAAAAACGCCTCCTTCCTGACCTCATCTCCCAAGTCCCCCTCCTCGGAAAACCTCTTCAAATCTACATCCTCCTCGAACACAAATCCTATCAGGACATCTCAGCTTACGCTCAAATCTTAAACTACATTTCCGCTCTTTTTGAAAAAGCCCTCAAAGAAGGCTCAAAACCTATTCCCGTGCTTCCCTTCATCTTCTATCACGGAGAAAGGCCTTGGCTCTATCCCGTTGAGTTTGTGGAACTCTTTGAAATACCTGCTGAGATTAGGTCTTACTTTCTAAACTACAGAGTGTTACTTCTTGACTTGGTAAGCCTTAACCGAGAGGACCTTTTGAAGGGGATTGAGCTTTATAGTGTGGTGTATGCATATCTTTATTTGCTTAGGAATCTTGACAGACCGCTTGAAGAGTTATTGAAGGGGATAGTGAGGTTTGTAGAGGTGGTGGGGAAGTTAGGGGAGATGGAAAGATGGTATGTGGAGTTGTTTGTATTGATAGTGTCAAAGGAGAAGGGTCTTGACGAGGAGGAGGTGTTGATTAAATTAGGAGAAGTGGGGGGTGAGAGAGTGGAGTTTGAGTTGAAGACCTATTCAGAGAGGAAATATGAGTTGGGTTTTCAGCAGGGCATACAGCAGGGAAGGCTTGAGGGGAGACTTGAAGGAAAGTTTGAGGGGCTATTAGAAGATGCTCAGGAGATGGTGCTTGAGGTGGTAGAGGTGAAGCTTGGGAGCGTGCCAAAAGGTCTTGAAGAGCAGATCAAGGCGGAAACTGACCGAGAAAAACTAAAAAAGCTTCACCGGGAGCTTATTCTTGCTTCAAACCCCATGGAAGTAATTCAACAATTTGGCTATAGAGTCAATGAAACCTAATCAAAAGCACCTTACAAGTATTGTTTTTTGTGCTCTCTTTATCAGTATAAGGGTGGTGCATAACTACAATGAAAACTTTAAGCAAAAGATACATCCTAAAGAAAAGAAGTCGTATTTAGACTACTACGGGTATAGTTATTTATCGAGCGAAAGTGGGAGTGATTCTTGGAGGAAATTTAAGGAGGTAACTTTTTGAGATAAGGGGTATCAAGACGGTTATGGGGGTTAAGTTTTTTAGGTGAGGTTGCGGGGAAAATTTAAGAGGGAGGTAATGGGTATGTAGAGAGGTTTAACAGGACATTGGAGGAGAAGTTTATTAAGTATGGGGAGTAAATATTGAAGGAGGATTTGGAGAAGTTTAACAGGGAGCTTATGAGGTATTTGATATGATATAAAAACGGAGAGGCACATAGTGGTCTTGGGCGTGTATTGCCTTTGGAGTGGATTTGTTATAAATTTAACGAGGATTCCCCTCAGCCTAAAAACCTATGGACTTATACAATTTAACTTGATTTTTGAATCTTTTGTAGTATAATTTTTAAAAATTGCCCGGGTGGCGGAATAGGTAGACGCTGTGGACTTAAAATCCACTGGAGGAACGCCTCCGTGCCGGTTCGAGTCCGGCCCCGGGCATTCAAGAAAACTTCAGTAGAGGTCTCTATGCCCCTATTTGAGTTTAGATGTTCCGATTGTGGTGAAGTTTTTGAGGTGCTCTTAAAAAGTAAGGATGAAGCAAAAGAGGTTTGTTGTGGATTTTGTGGTTCCACTGAGGTAGAACGTTTGATGAGTGTAGTCCATTCTATTTTAGGAAATTCTTCAAAAAAATTGGACAACAGGCCACGAATAGCAGAATCCCATCGCTGTCCCACTGGCACTTGTGCACATTTAGAGTTACCGGGACATACGAAGTGAAATTTTTTCTATGCTAAATATTCTCGTTTCTATAAAACAAGTTCCAGATACCACTAATATTAGAATAAATCCTGAGACAGGAACTTTAATTAGAGAGGGAATTCCCTCTATAACTAATCCTTACGATGTTGTGGCCCTCAGTTTAGCATGTGAATTGAAACAAAGATACGGGGGCAAAATCACGGTCATTACTATGGGGCCTCCCCAAGCAAAAGCCTCTCTCAGGGAGGCAGTTGAGTTCGGAGCGGATAGAATTATTCTCCTCTGTGATAAAAAGTTTGCTGGTGCTGATACCCTCGCTACAAGTTATACCCTGGCAGAAACCATAAAATTTCTACAAAAAGATGACCCCTTTGATCTCCTTCTTTTTGGAAAGCAAGCTATTGATGGTGATACCGCACAGGTAGGTCCTGGTGTAGCTAATAGACTTAATATTCCCGTTATTACCTATGTGATTAAACTTCAAGATATTGATTTAATAAATAAAAAAATTATTGTTCATCGAAAAATTGAAAGAGGGGTTGAAGTTCTCGAGGCCTCTTTACCTGTCCTTCTCACCTGTGAGAAAGAGCTCTGTGCTACTCCCTTTGTTCCCTTAGAACAAGTAATAAAGGCCACCAAGGCGGAACCAGAGGTTTTTACCGCAGAGGGACCTGTCATTTTTACGAGAGAAAAATTGGGTTTAAAGGGATCTCCTACTCAGGTAAAAAAAGTCTTTACTCCCGAACTTAAAAAGCAGGGAAAAATTTATAATTTAGAAGAAGTCCCTCTGGAGAAGGTTATAGAAGAAATAATTGGAGTTTTAAAAGAGAAGGGACTTTTATGAAAGAAGTATGGGTATTTATTGAGCAAGAAAGGGGAATCATTCATCCAGTATCCTTCGAACTTCTTGGTATTGCTAAAAAATTAGCTTTGGCTTTATCTGGAAAAGTGGCAGGAGTTCTCCTTGGTTATCAGGTTGAACTTTTAGTGGAAGAGATATTCTCTTATGGAGCAGATAGAGTTTATCTTATAGAACATGAAGTTTTATTATACTACCGCCATATTCCCTATGTAAAGGGAGTTTCAGAGTTAGCTAAAAAGTATCAACCTGAAATTTTACTTCTTGGTGCAACACCCTTAGGTAGAGACTTAGCAGGAGGCGTTGCTACTCAATTAGAGACAGGACTCACCGCGGATGTGACTGAGCTAACTATTGATAAAGAAACGGGGCATCTCCTTATGACAAGACCAGCCTATGGTGGCAATATTATGGCCACAATAGTTTGTTCCCAGCATAGACCCCAAATGGCTACCGTGCGTCCTCGTATATTTTCAATACCGGAGAGAGAGCCTCTCCATAGAGGAGAACTTATTAGAGAACAAATTGAGTTTAAGGAAGAAGAGGCCAAGGTTAAACGGTTAGATTTTATACCTAAGGAGAAGATGGTTAATCTTGAGTATGCGGAAGTTATAGTAGCTGGTGGTAAAGGGGTGGGCGGTAAAGAAGGTTTTGGGTTATTGCAGGAGATTGCTAACGAATTAGGAGGGGAAGTTGGGGCTTCAAGATTGGCGGTTGAAGCAGGTTGGATTTCTTATGACCATCAGGTTGGGCAAACAGGTAAGACTGTTAGACCTAAGGTTTATATGGCCTTTGGAATTTCTGGAACCATACAACATCGTGCAGGTATGCAAAACTCTGATTATATAATTGCAGTTAACACTGATCCCCAGGCACCAATATTTAAAATTGCGGATTTAGGTATAATAGGAGATTGGAAGAAGATAGCTCAAGCTTTGCTTAGGGCTTTGAAAAGGGAAAGAGGATTTTATGAATAAATATCTCTATGATGTGGTGATCATAGGTGGAGGACCAGCAGGTTTATCTACAGGGATTAAACTTGCACAGAAGGGTTTAAAAACTCTTCTCATTGAGCGAGGTAGATTTTGTGGGGCTAAAAATCTCTTTGGAGGTGTGGTATATACCTCTTCTATCAAAGAAATTGTTCCCGAATTTCCTGAGGTTGATCCTTCTCCAGTGGAAAGGCCTGTTACTGAAGAAGGTTATTTTTTTCTATCCAAGGAAGGCGTAGTAAAGATACTGCACACTAAAAAAAGAGCGGATGAATCCTTTACTGCTCTTAGAGCGAAGTTTGACGCCTTTCTCTCAGAATACGCTCTGAAAAAGGGAATAGATTTGGCCCCTAAAACTAAGGTAATTGATTTTATAAGAAATAATGGATTTATCGAAGGAGTCATAGTAGATAGACCTACAAGTTTTGAAGATCCAAGTCCTGCCACCATTAAAGCAAAAGTAGTCGTCATTGCAGAGGGTGTTAACCGTCTACTAACTGAAAAAGCGGGTCTTGTTACGAAAACTTTTGAACCAGAAGAAGTAGTTTTAGCAGTAAAGGAAGTATTACAACTACCCAAGGGTGAATTAGAGGCTCGGTTTGGATTAAGCAACAATCAGGGTTTGGCAGTGGAAATTTTTGGAGAGATCACTAAGGGTCTTCCTGGAACAGGCTTTTTGTATACTAATAAAACTACTATATCCTTTGGAATAGGCATTTTTCTGAAGAGTCTAATGGATTTAAATCTTAAACCCTATGAGATTTTGGAGTATGCTAAGCTACATCCCTATTTTAGAGAACTTTTTAAGGGCTCAGAGACCTTGGAATATGGGGCTCATCTAATTCCCGAATGGGGGATAAAGGGACTTCCTAAACCTTATGGTAACGGGGTTTTAGTGGTAGGTGATGCCGCGGGCTTAGTAAATCCTCTTTTCAGAGAGGGCACAAATTTAGCCATATATTCAGGACTTATGGCAGCAGAAGCTATTTTTTATGCCTTTGAAAAGGGAGATTTCACCGAGAGGAGCTTAAGAAGATATGAAGAACTTTTTAAAGATAGTTTTATATACAAAGATTTAGTGATGTTAAAGGATTTAAAGACCTTTTTACTATCAAATTCACACTTGTTTCAAGTTTATCCAGAGATGATATATGATATATGTAGTCTCTATTTTTCTGCTCAAGGTCGTTACAAAAGGGATGTAATCCGAGAAATCTTTGGTATAATAAAGAAAAAAAGAGGTTATTGGGGAATTTTAAGGGATTTCGTGAAGATAGGGAGGTTCCTTTGGTAAAGGATTTGACGATAAATATTGATGAAAAGATTTCCAGTGTAAAGTTTTTTGTGGATGAAGAGTTTCCTCATTTAAGAGTCAAAAATCATGACTTATGTCTCCAATGTAGGGATAAGTTTTGTTTAAACTTTTGTCCAGCAGGTGTATATAGGCTGGATAGTCAGGGAAGAATTATAGTGGGTTATCAAGCTTGCCTTGAGTGCGGCTCCTGTAGAGTGGGCTGTCCCTCAAGAAATATTGAGTGGTCCTATCCCCGTGGAGGCTATGGCGTAAACTATAAATTTGGATAAGTAAAGTGGATAAGTAAAACTATGACCAAGGGACTTTCGATTCTCGTAAAGTATCTTTATTATTCCTTATTCCTAATTGTTATCGCTTTTGGACTTATTGTGCGTTTTGATGATATCGAGACTTGGAGGAAAAATGAGAGTTTTTATTTTCAAAATGAACCTATTTACAGTGAGTATGACTCCTTTTACTTTGCTCGCTATGCCTTAGATATGAAAGAAGGACTCTTTAAAAATGGATCCATAGATCATTTTCGTTTTTATCCAGAAAATAGGTTTCCAGAGGGAATTTCCCCTGAACTCACCTTTACGGTAAAATATAATTTGGCGAGCACCTTTATTAGTTATTTTTTTTACAAACTCTCTCAAGTTACAGGAGTCTCGGTTGCCTGGCTAAGCTACTATCTTATACCTATTATGGCGGTGTCTGTTGTAGTTCCTTTGTTTTTTTACTTTAATAGTTTAGGTCTACCACTTGCTGGTATTCTTGGGGGGTTGGTAGCGGTTGCTTCACCTATGTATCTTGGACGCACAGGATTAATGCGCCTCGACCATGACATTCTCAATCTAACTCTTCCTTTTACTATAGGTTTATTTTTTTACTACTTTTTTAGAAGTGAAAACTTTAAGGCCAAGCTTTTCTGGATCATCTTAAGTAGTATCACCCTTATATTCTATCAACTCTGGTATGCCCATCCCAATCTTAATTTTGTTTTGGTATTGACCTTTTTAATAGCTTATTTTTGGGATCCTTTAAAAGCTCTTATTTTCAGAAAAAATATTACCTTTAATATAACTAAGAGAGATCTCCTTTTTTTGGGAATCCTCCTTCTACCCCAGATGTGGTATCTTCATGCAGGACCAATTTCTCTTTATAAACAAGTAAAAACTCTTGTTTTTAACATAAAGAGTCCCACCTCCGCGGATATCTTATTTAAGGATTTTCCCAATATCTTTATGTCAATTTCAGAACTTCAGAAACTTACCTTTTGGGAAGCCCTAAATTCAGCAACTTATAACAAATACCTTGGATTAACTGGTTTAATGGGAGCCTTCTTGTTCTTCATTTTTTATTTGAGAACCTCCATTTTTTTTCTCCCCTTTTTCGGAATAGGTCTTTTAGTATTTTTTTCAGGTGCTCGTTTTTCAATGTATCTATCCCCCTTCATAGGAATAGGTTTAGGCTTCTTAGTGCACTTTCTTTTTGAAAGAATTCTTCCGTGGTTAGGGTATTTTAAAGAAAGATTTAAACAAGAGTTAAGTTTAGGGCTGATTGGTTTTCTTGTGTTTCTTGCTACTCTCTACACTCAAATGGAGGCTCTTAGACTTCTAAGCACTCCAAAAGTTGAAATAGCACATGCTAAGGGATTTAAGTGGCTTAGGGAAAACACCCCAAAGGATTCAGTTATTTGGACCTGGTGGGATTATGGCTATGCTATTCAACTCTATGCCCGAAGAGCGGTTTTTCACGACGGAGGTTCGCAAGCATCACCTAAAACCTATTTTATTGCTCGATCCTTTGCTACTGATAATCCCAGGGAAGGATGGTTAATTACTTCCTTTATCTCCAATTATGGACTCACGGGTATTGCCCGATTGTTAAAAGAGGGCTTAACTCCAGAAGAGCTTCTAAGAAAGATTAGGAGTGGGGAATTTTCTAAACCACTACCCCAACCTGTTTATTGGGTTTTTACCTCAGATTTGATTCCTAAGTTTGGCTGGATTCACTATTTTGGTAGCTACGATTTTCAAAGAAAAGAAGGAATCTTTGGGGAGATAATAATGCCCTCTTACTGTAAAATAATAGCCAACAATATCATACAATGTCCTGAACTTGAAAATGTGGTGATAGATCTCAATAGTGGAACTCTCTCGGTAAGGAATGAGCGTATTCCCATTAAAGAATACTATTTTTCTGATGGTAAACACCTTGAAAGTAAGAAGTTTTTTGATCAAGGCTATGTGGTAGAAATTATTAGAGGAGCTAATAATCAAGTAGGACTTTTTCTATTAAAGCCTCCTTCAGATAGGACGCTTTTTAATGAAATGTTTCTTCTAAGAAAATATGACCCCCATTATTTTGAATTAGTCTATGATGATTTTCCCCATGTGGTGATTTATAGGGTAAAATCAGAATAATTTCAAACCAATTTTAGGAGGGTTTATGAAGGTTGCTATTTCTAATTTAGAGATGAAACCTCATCCAAAATTTGAGGGTGTTAGGATAGGCTTTGTGGTAACTAAGGAGCTTTACCCTGAGTTGAGTATTACTGTTTTAGAGATTGAGCCTCAGGTTCAGATTCCTATTCATACTCATGAAAGAGAGGTAGATAGTATTTTTGTTCTTTCAGGGGAGGGAGAAGTTTACTTAGAAGGGAAGTGGTCAAAAATCCAAGCGGGGGATGTGGTTGTTGTAGCACCAAAAAAAGAGCATGGTGTGAGGAATACAGGAAAGGTTACCATGAGATGTTATATAGTTCATGCACCAGCTCTGTGGTAATTAAATGAATATTATTGAAAAGGCTAAAATTTTAATTTCCGCCTTACCCTACTTTAGGGAGTTTTTTGGGAAAATTGTAGTTATTAAATATGGCGGGCATGCCATGATTCATGAAGAGCTAAAGCAGGCTTTTGCTAAGGATGTAGTTTTAATGAAATATGTAGGGATAAAGCCTATTATAGTGCATGGAGGAGGTCCTCAGATTAGTCAGGTAATGGAGAGAATGGGTTTAAAACCCGTATTTGTAGAGGGTCAAAGAGTTACGGATGAGGAGACTATGAATGTGGTAGAAATGGTTCTTGTGGGAACGGTAAATAAGCAAATTGTAAGTCTTATTAATCAGGCTGGTGGTAAAGCTGTGGGGCTGTCGGGTAGAGATGGAGATCTTATAGAGGTAGAAAAGATGAATCTTTATAAATATTCGGGTGAAGATAGACCTCCTGAAATCATTGATATAGGAAGGGTAGGGAAAGTAAAGAAGGTTAATCCTGAGGTATTATTTACCTTAATTGAGAGCGATTTTATACCCGTTATTGCTCCTGTAGGTGTAGGTCCGGAAGGGGAGGCTTATAATGTTAATGCGGATTTGGTAGCAGGGGCTGTGGCCAGCAGTCTAAAAGCGGAAAAATTAATTTATTTAACAGATGTGGAGGGAGTAAAAGGAGAATCTGGTGATTTAATTTCCACATTGTATTTGGAAGAGATTGATAATTTATTAGATAGTGGTGTTGCAAAAGGAGGTATGATACCCAAGTTAAAGAGCGCAAGAAAGGCTCTTCAGTCTGGGGTTAAGAAGGTTCACATTATTGATGGTCGAGTTCCTCATAGCGTTATAATTGAGCTTTTTACTGACGAAGGTCTTGGAACTCAGATTATCAGTTAAGGGGAGAGGAATATTTATGGAAAAGCTGAAGCTTTCTCCCAGCTACGATCCGAAGGAAGTAGAAGATAAATGGTATGACCTTTGGGAAAAAGCGGGTCTCTTTGAGCCACTTTATGATCCAATGAAGCCTAAATTTTCTATGGTGATTCCTCCTCCTAATATCACTGGATCTTTACATATTGGGCATGCATTGAATAACACTCTGCAGGATGTTCTGGCACGTTACAAAAGAATGGATGGTTATGATGTTCTTTGGATCCCCGGCACAGATCACGCTGGAATTGCTACTCAAAATGTTGTAGAAAGGGAACTTGCTCGTGAGGGACTCAGCAGGGAGCAGTTAGGTAGAGAAAAGTTTCTGGAAAGAGTTTGGAACTGGAAAGCACTCTACGGAAGTCAAATAATCCGGCAACTTAAAAAATTGGGAGCAAGTTGTAGTTGGAGTTACGAACGTTTTACTATGGATGAAGGACTCTCTAAGGCGGTTCGAGAAGTTTTTTGCAGACTTTGGGAGGAAGGGTTAATCTATCGAGGAGATTACATTATTAATTGGTGTCCAAGATGTAACACCGCTCTTGCGGATATTGAAGTTCACTTCGAACCTAAGGCTGGAAAACTTTGGTATATTAAATATCCCTTGGAAGAGGGCGAGACTTTTATAGTAGTTGCCACAACTCGGCCAGAAACTATGCTTGGTGATGTAGCGGTAGCAGTTCATCCTGAGGATGAAAGGTATACCCATTTGATTGGGAAAAGAGTTATTCTTCCCCTAATTCATAGAGTTATCCCTATTATGGGAGATTACCAAGTTGACCCTGAATTTGGCACGGGAGCAGTAAAAATAACTCCAGCCCATGATTTTAATGATTTTGAGATTGCAAAGAGACATAAACTGCCCTTTATAAAAGTTATTGATGAAGCAGGGAGGATGACTTCCGAGGCAGGACCCTATCAAGGACTTGATCGTTTCGCTGCTCGCAAGAGAGTTCTTGAAGATTTAGAGAAGGGAGGTTTCCTTATCAAGGAAGAAGATTATAATGTAGTCTTAGGGCATTGTTATCGCTGTGACACCATAATTGAGCCTTTACTTTCCAAGCAGTGGTTTGTGAGGATGAAACCTTTGGCCCAGCCTGCCATAGCTTCAGTAGAATATGATTTTATTCAATTTTATCCCCAATCTTGGAAAAATCTCTATTTTGACTGGATGAAGAATATACGAGATTGGTGTATTTCCAGACAGATTTGGTGGGGACATAGAATTCCTGTCTGGTATTGTGAATCCTGCGGAGAGACAGTGGTAAGTAGGGAAGAGGAGGTTGAGAACTGCCCTCGGTGTCAAGCCAGAAATCTTAGGCCTGATGAAGATGTGCTTGATACCTGGTTTTCTTCAGCCCTTTGGCCCTTTTCATCTATGGGTTGGCCAGAAAAAACTGAGATCTTAAAAAATTTTTATCCTACTTCAGTGTTGGTAACCAGTTTTGATATTATATTTTTCTGGGTTGCCAGAATGATTATGATGGGAGAACACTTTATGGGGGCCGTGCCCTTTCATAAGGTTTATATTCATGCCTTAGTTAGAGATGAGAAAGGCCAAAAGATGAGTAAAAGTAAAGGTAATGTTATTGATCCCTTAGAGATGATAGAAAGATATGGCTGTGATGCCCTAAGATTTACTCTAATAGCCTTAGCTGCACAGGGCAGAGACATCAAATTATCTGTTGAGCGCATAGAAGGCTATAAACATTTTATCAACAAAATATGGAATGCAGGAAGATTTATATTAGCAAACATACAAGATTTAAAAAAAGAAGATCTCAATAACATTGATTTTGACAATTTATCACCCTTTTCCAAGTGGATACTTAACAGATTAGATCAAACTATTCTAAGAGTGAGACAAAAGCTCGAAGAATTTGAGTTTGATCAAGCAGCCATGAGCATCTATCATTTCTTTTGGGACGAATTTTGTGATTGGTATTTGGAAATTTCCAAGGTCTATCTCCAAAAGGAGGAAAGAAGTAAGGAAACAAGATCCATCTTATATCATGTCTTTACCCAGACTTTAAGGCTTCTACATCCCTTTATCCCCTTCATTACTGAAGAGTTGTGGAGTTATCTACCCTATAAAGAAACAGCCTTTTTACTAAAGGAGTCCTATCCCAAATACATGGCCCGTGAAATTTCCAAAGAGGAGAAATTTATTTGTGAGCTTCTTAGAGAATTAATTGTAGCTATAAGAAATATAAAGTCAGAATACAATCTGACCTCACAAAGGAATATTTCTGTGTATTACAAAAATAATAAAGAAATATTAACAAAAATTGAAGCTGAAGTAGATGTAATTAAGTTTCTTGCTCGTATAAATACCATCCATTTATCAGAAGATCATCAAAGGCAACCGGGGGAGGTCATAAGTCTTTTAAGTTCTGGAGAACTATATCTAAATCTTAAAGATTTTATTGATTTTAAAAGAGAGAGAGAAAGATTAACGAAAGAAAAGATCAAAATTCAAGAAAAGCTTCTGTTGATAGAAACTAAATTGAAAAATCCTAAATTTATTGAGAGAGCACCGAGAGAAATAATTGAAAAGGAGAGAAAAATCTATCAAGAATCATACTCGAGACTAAAAAGAATTGAAGACCTTATACGAGGTTTAGGATACGAGACATAATAAAATGCCCATAGGAAAGAGGCCCTATATAATGTATCCCTTTACCTGTAAGTTCTCTGTAGATTTTGAGTCTTGGTTAAAAGTGGTTTTCTTATATTACTGAAAGTTATTATTAATTTTAAGTTTTACTATCTTGGATACACCTCTTTCTTCCATGGTGACTCCAATGATATGATCTACTTCTTTTATAACATTGTGATTATGGGTTATCAAAATGATTTGGGATTTCTCCTTTAGTTTATGTAGTAATTTTATGAATTTAATGGAATTTTTATCATCGAGGGGGGCATCAACTTCATCTAAAATACAAAAGGGGCCGGGTTTAGTTAAATAAAAAGCCATTAACATGGCTATTACACACAAAGCCTTTTCTCCTCCTGAAAGCATTTGGAGATGTTTAATAGGTTTATGAGGTAACGATATTCTTATATCTAAACCAGCATTTAAAGGATCATCTTCAGTAAGATATAATTCCGCTTGCCCTTTTTCAAAGATTAATGGAAAGATCTCTTTTAATTTTTTATTCACCTCCTCAAGAGTTAACAGAATTTCTTTAGTTGCTTTGTTTTTTAATTCTTCTAAAATTAACTTAATTTGTTTTATTGATTCTTCTAAATCTCTTTTTTGTTCAAGTAAATTTTTATATCTTTCTTTTACCTCCTCAAACTCTTTGATACTGGCTAAATTGATATCTTGATAATTTTTTAGTTCCTCCTTTATATACTCAATTTCTCTATTAATAGACTCAAGATTATTTTCAAAGTTTTCCAATTCAGGTAGGCTTTCCTCATTATCTAACCATTCATTTAGTTCCTTTTGAAGATTCTCTAAAATCAATCGTTTTTCCGTTGCCCATATTTCTAAATTGTGTATTTTTTTCTCTAACATGGCTTTTTCTTTTTCAATTGCTCTTTTTTTATCGTAGAGCTCTTCCCTTTCCCTTTGTTTTTCTTTTATACACTTTTCTAATGTTGATAAATTTTCTTCACAAATTTTCCATACTTCCTCAAGCTCTGATTTTTTTCTCTTTAATTCTTGAATTTTCTCTTTAAGATGAGTATGTTCTTCAAGCATAACGTCTAATTGAAATTTGCTGTTTTTATTCTCGATCTCTAATTTCTCCAAGCTCCTCTGAAGTTCATTTTTTCGAATAATAAGTTGACCTTCCTCTGTTTTAATTTTAATAAGGTCCTTTTCTAAATTGTTCAAGGCATCTTCTAGGGATTTTTTCTTATCTAAAATTTCATTAATTTTCCTTGTTGAAAGGTTAAGTTCTTCAGATAAATTAGCTAATTTTTTATTTAAGTTTTCATATTCTTGATTAAGATATTGAGTTTGAGTATCATAATGATTAAGACGCTCAATGGTTTTTTGAAGTTTATCTTCGGCTAAAACTTTCCATTCAGTGATTTTAATTATCATAGTCTCTAACTTAAAAAGACTGTCTTTTATTACTTGTAATTCTTTGGTATATTTCTCAATATCTTCTTCAATCTCTCTTATTTTTAAAGCATATTCGTGTAGCTTACTTTCAAGTTTCCTTTCTTGATTAGTTAAAATCTTTAACTCCTCTGTTAAATTTTTTAAATGGTCTTCTAAATAGCTCTGCTCACTTTTAAGAGTGAAGTAACCCTTTTTTTTCTCTTTTATTCTAAGTATGAAACCTTGGGGCGTAAAGAGTAATTTTCTATTAGAGTCATAGTGAAAACAGGTCTTATCGCTGATTTCACCTCTAAAATTTTGAACTTCCTTTATACTTAGAGGTAAGTTATACAGGTCTTTAGCAAAAATGAAAAGATGATAATCGGTCTTGTCCAAGAGCATTTCTAAGTCTTCCCATGAGTCTATAACTAGGGCTTTAAACAAATCTCCATAGAAATTCTCTAAAAGGTTTAGTTTATCCAGAGATAAACTCAGATTTCCGCCTAAGGTCTTAGAGAGATATCCTTCCGGTATAGTAAACGTCTCTTCTGTTAAGAATTTATTGATAAGTTTAAGATTTTCTTCTTTATTCTTTATTTCAGAAAGTAAATTATTTTTTATATTCTTCAAACTTTCTAAATTTAATTTCAAATTCTCTTCTTTTCCTTTTAATTCTTCTAATAAAATTCTTTTATGTTGTATTAATTCTGTTTTGTTATTATACTTGCTTTCCAACGCTATTTTTTCCTCTTCTAATTTTTTTAATGCAATAGTATGTCTTTGTAAATCTGATTTTAGATTCTCACTTTCCTTTTCTTGTATTAATTTTTCCTCATTTAAAATTTCTATTTTATGATTAATTTGTTCTTTTTTATTCTTTATATAATTATATTCATTTTTAACTTTTTCTTGATTATTTAATAACACTATGTATTCATTATTCCATTTTGAGTATTCTATATTTAATTTATTCTTTATTAGTTGTATTTCTTTTCTTTTTGATAACAATAAGTTTAATCTATTATTTATTGCATGTAATTCCACAATAATTTGTCTTTTTCTTTCTTCTACATTTTCAATTTTAATTTTTTCTCTTTCTATTTTTTGCATTTTATCTCTTTCTTTTTGATACAAAGATTGCAATTCATCATTTATTTTTTTTATTTCAAAGTCTATTTTTTCTTTTTCTTTTCTTTTATTTTTGAGTTCTTCTTCTTTGTAAATTATTGTTTTCAAAAGTTCTCTTTCATTTTTTTCAAATTCACGATAATTTATTTCTAAATCTTTTTGATAATCCACTAATTTATCAATTTTTTCTATAATTTCTCTTAATTGCTGTTCTTCTTTATTTCTAACCTCCAATATTCTTTTTATATTTAATTTTTTTAATTTTTCCCTTAAATCAAGATATCTTTTGGCATCATCTGCTTGTTTTTGCAAATGATAATATTGTTTTTCCACTTCTTTTAATAGATCGGATATTCTTAATAGGTTTTCCTTTGCGTATAGGAGATTTCTTTCGGTCTCTTCCTCAGTGATTTTTATCTTTGACACACCTGCCAAGTCCTCTAAAAATTTCTTTCTCTCCTTTGCGGAGACCTCCAAAAACTTGTTAATTTCTCCTTGATCAATAATTCCGTAACTTTGAGAATTAATTCCTAAACTAAGGAATAAAAAATGAATATCTTTCAATCTACAGGGCCTATTGTTTATATAAAATTCTCCTTCTCCATCTTTATAAAATTTTCTAATTATTGAAATTTCTTCTTGGTCTTTGAACCCTTCAAGAATAGGTGGGTTATGAGACAGGGTTAATTTTACTTCGGTAAAGTCAATTTTTTTAGCATCTCTTCCCGAATAAATGAGTTCTGATAATTCCCTGACACGGAGCCTTTTTGGGCTTTGTTCGCCCAATACCCATTTTATAGCATCAAGGAGATTACTTTTCCCTGAGCCATTGGGTCCAACAATGGCCGTAATACCAGGAGAAAAGTCTAATATTACCTTATAGGGAAAGGATTTAAATCCATATATTTCCAGTTTTTTTATATACAAGGCAACTAAAAGATAAAGTATTTTTTTTAAGGGTTATTTTAATTCTTTTAGCATTAGGTATTGTTTAACCTCGTGGATAAGCATGGCTGGGCTTTTAATAGGATAATAGATGTTATCAGAAATCTCTTCAAAGGAAAAGCCTTTGATAACAAGATCTTTTATTTTTTCCTTTAACTCCGTAGGGGAATTTATAGGATATTTAATACCCTTTGATCTTTTTAGAAGTAAATAGGCCCAAGGAATATCTAAGGCTTTTACTAATTCTGTTGCTACTAAACTACAATAGTATAGTAGGGTTTGAGCTTCATGTCCCTCTTTTATTTCTTTATAAGCAAGTTTAGCAATTCCTGCTGCGGTATGTATCTTTAGCTCTTTAATTTCTTCACTTATAAGTGTTTCTAAGCTTTTGATCTTCTGTAAAGCTAACTCAGGATCAGCTCTTAAAATATTCTTAACTGTATTCTTAGTTAAGCCAACTTTTTGAGCTATTTCTTCATCTGTTTTCATATACTCCTCCTTCAACACCACTACATAGGAAGCCCTTGCTAGAGAGGGAAGCCAAGTAAGAGTTTTGAATTCGGTTAATTTATGTAATCCTCCAAGTAATTCAATAGCTTTGAAGAATACCCTTGTTACCAAATGTTCTAATTCCGCTTCCTTAATTGTGGGAGTTAAGATTTGAACCATTTTTTCTCCTCCTTATCTTTTTTTAAACATAATTGGTTCTTTGATTACCACCAAACCTGTTTCTGTAATCTCTAAAAAGTGAGTTCTAGTATCATGTCCACAGAGGCGACAACCATCAATCCTAAAGAGTCTTACTATTTCACCGATTTCCTTTCTATATAACTTTGCTTTATAGGGAGTATCTATTAAATCTTTAGCTAAAATCATAGTACCGTCAACTATGTGCCCTACTGCATAGCCACCTGCCGCTTCCGCAGTTAGTTCTTCATGAGCTGTTCTCTTTTGAGAGACAAAAAGAGCAGTTTGATACCATTTCTTCATGAAATTAAATAATCTTCTAACAACCATGCGCGCTAACATTTCTTTAGTTTCAAAGAGTCCAGTAATAGAATCAATAATAGTAAACTTTACTTTATAATTTTGAATAACATGACTCAAAGTTGAGAGGAGGTCTGGTAAATTATCTCTTAGTCTGCCTGAACTCGCTACATCTATAATTATAATATTGTTTTCAAAAATTGAAAAATCTAAGCCCATAGCCTCAGCCCTTAGTTTAAGAGAAAGGGCTAAAAAATTAGCCGGAGATTCAACTGTAATAAAGGCGACCCTTTCACCTCTACTGGCCTGTTTAACTGTAAACTGTTCAACTAAAAGGGATTTTCCCGTATCCGAAACACCTGTGATATTGAGAACGGAGTAAGCCGGAATACCACCTAAGCTTTTTTTTGTAGTTTGCCCCTTTTCTGTGATAACAATAAAAAAAAGGTCATCTAATCCCTCTACCCCTGTAGGAATTCCTTTGATCTCAGGGGCTTTGGCTAATGCATCTTTTCCAAGATATATTGCACTTAAGTCTGGCTCCCCACTACCATAAAGTCTCTCTTTCTCTAATTCTTGATGAATTTTTTCTTTGTTCATGAGAAGATCCTTGATAGGCTAAAGTAGAATCATAATTATAAATTATAATTTAAACCGTAAACAACGTCAAGGTGCTACTTTTTGTTCGTTTAAGATTAATTTTCAAAATTTTAAAAAATAATTAAAGTTTTATTAATTTTTACATTACCTTTGCATTTGTTTTTTTATGTTGTTAAATCAAATAATAGTGTTAAGATTGTATAATCCTGAAATGGAGGGTTAGTTGATGAAAAATTTTATAAAGGATTTGGGGTCAGCTAAGCTTGCAATAGTGCTTTTTTTTGTGTTAGCGGGTATTTCTATATTAGGAACATTAATTCCTCAGGGTCAAGCGGGAAGTTTTTATTTAGCAAAATATGGGCAAGTTTTAGGCAAACTTATATTGTTCTTTCAGTTAAATGATGCCTACCATTCTTGGTGGTATATAACAGTTCTTTTTCTGTTCATGTTTAATTTAATAATTTGTTCCTTGAACAGATTGCCCTTTACAATTAAACTCTATAATAGGAATCCCGGGGAGCTCCACCCTGAAAAATTTCCCAATAGATTTCTTACTGAAGTGCAAGGTTCCGGAGAAATTCTGAAAAACCTAATAGTCAAAAAATATGGATTTAAAAAACTCGAAAAAGATTTTGAAAAGGGTGAATATTTTTATAAATCTGTAAATAAGTTCTCCTTCTTTTCAGTTTATGTAGTCCATTTTTCCCTGGTTATTGTAATTATAGGAGCTCTAATAGGTGCAATTTGGGGTTATCGAGGTAACATGAATATTCTTGAAGGGGAGGCTACAAATGTGGTCCAACCCTTCCGAAAAAGAGATCCTGTCCACTTAGATTTTATGGTAAAGTTAAACAAGTTTATCTTAGAAACCTATCCTAATGGTATGCCCAAAGAATATATATCAAATATAACTATACACGACAATAACAAAACTATAGATGCAATAATAAAAGTTAATCAACCTTTTAAATACAAAGATGTAACTTTCTATCAGGCAAGTTATAATATAATTCCCGAATTCACTCTCAAAGTCACCCATAACAATACCACTGAAGAAATGAAAATTTCTCCCTTCCAACCTCTAAATATTAAAGATAGATACTCTGTAGCACTTCAAGAGTATGGAGAGGCCCATGGTTTAATATTTCTCAAAGTCTGGGTTGTAGACGAAGAAAATGGTAATTCAAAAGAGGGTTTGATAATCAGCGGTTTTCCAGCACTTGAAATTAATTTTTCCGAAGGTAATTTGGCTTTAGAATACAAAGACATCGCTAATCTGTATTATATGACGGGGTTACAGGCTAAAAGGGATCCTGGCAACATAGTTGTTTACATTGGATTTATAGTTATGATGTTAGGATTATTTTTAGTTTATTATTTTGATCCTAAGACTTACTTACTGTTCCTTGTAAGAAAAGGAGATAACCTTTGGGAGATTACTATAGGAGGATATGCCAAAAGAGAAAGAGAATCCTTTAGGACAAAACTGGAGGAATTGTTAGAGGAGATTAAAAAGGAACTCCCAAAAACCTAAGTTCAGTCTTTGGCGTTAGGTTCCACATGGATTATGACATTGATTTCGGGATGAGTTTCCCTTATTTTTCGCTCTAATTCATCGCAAATTTCATGGGCCTCACTCACGGAGAGGTTTCCAGGGACTCCAAGATTAAATTCTACAAATCCCTTTCTTCCTGCCTTTCTACTTTTGAAATTATAAATACAGATCTCGTAATTGGAAAATCTTTTTAAACCTTCTTCTAATATATGGTGAATATCTGAAGTTATCTCCTTACTCAGACTAACATCTATAAGCGAGTTTAGAGCTTCTTTTAATATTTTAAAACCTAAGTATAAGATGTTAATGCTTATTAAGATACCAAGTATTGGATCTAAATACCAAAAGTTAGTTAACTTGGCTAATTGAATCCCTAAAAGAATT
The DNA here is from genome assembly GCA_025059715.1 of Caldimicrobium sp. GTDB lineage: Bacteria > Desulfobacterota > Thermodesulfobacteria > Thermodesulfobacteriales > Thermodesulfobacteriaceae > Caldimicrobium. Next base: position 28,379 of record JANXCE010000003.1, on the reverse strand, counting down.
CCTACGGTAGTGATGACATCGGTAAAGAGGTGGCTTGCATGGGAGATTAGAATCGGAGAAGCTTCCTTTTTACCTTGTTTATATATAACTCTTGCTAAAAGAAGATTAAGGGAGGTTCCCACAAGGAGAAAAAGGCTTCCTATACCAAGATTTTCAGGGACTTTTTTAAGGAGAAAACTCTGCCAGGCTTCCCAGAAAATCGAGATAGAGGCTAAAAGGATAAAGAGACTTTCTATCACTGCAATAAGATATTCTACCTTAGTGTGTCCGTAGGGATGTTCGGGATCGGAGGGTTTTAATGCAATTTTAGTGCCTATCATGGCTAAGAGGGCAGAAAAGATATTCACTATGGACTCCATAGCATCAGAATAAATGGCCACAGATTCAGTTAGAAAATAAGCTAAGAATTTTAAAAGACAGATAATCAAACTTAGGACCAAACTTATAAAGGTTAATCGAAAAGCTTTAGAGGGCAATTTACTTTTGAAAAATTTCATATTAATCTTTGGCTTTTTTTATGGTAAAAAGGGCAAGCAAAAAACTAAATATACTCAAGAGAATTAGCCATAGGAGATTGGAGATACTTAAAGGCTTTTCCCAAGAGAGATCTCTTAAGGTATTTGAAACTAAGGTTAAAGGTAAGATTTCTACAAGAGGTTGAATATAGTTAGGCAAATTGTTGGTAGGAAAGAAAGTTCCACCAAGAAACATCATGGGAGTGATGATAAAATTGGTAATTAAAGTTTGGTCGCTATGAGCCCTTATAGCCATAGCGGAGGCAAGCCCTAAAGAAGCAAAGATGAAGGCATTTAGAAAAACAACAATAAAAAAGAGAAAATTTATCTTAAGAGAGAGCTTGTCCAAAAGAAGGGTAATAAATAATATTATAAAAGTGGATAAAAAGGCCTTGGTTATTCCTGCAAAGATTTCTCCTAAGGCAAAGCTAACTACGGAAATGGGAGCACTTTGAAATTCCTCATGAACCTTGAGATAAAATCTGGCAACATTGATTTCTACATTTATAGCAAAAGCTTGTAACATACTACTTGCGGAGATTAAACCAGGAATGAGAAATTCCAAGTAGGGTCTACCTTCTAAATAAAGTTCTCGTCCCAGTCCTATTCCGAAGGCTAAAATAAAGAGGATGGGGTTTATGGACATTGACAAGAGCACCCTTAGAAATCTCTTTCTTAGAAGCAAGAGTTCCCTTAGATAAGTAGCCCAAAAGCCCTTCATGATAACCTCTCCGAAGTATACTTCATAAAAACATCTTCTAAGGAAACCTTACGTAAGGTCACTGCGGTATAATTTTTGTTAAATTCTGAGAGGGCTCTTTCTGCCTCTTCTCTGGTAGGATAATATCTTGTAAACATCTCTCCATTAATAAAAATATCTAAGGCCACTTGTCCCAGGCTTTTTATGAAATTAGTTGGAGTATCTATAGCTACGATATTACCAGCGAAGATAAAAGCCACTCTATTGGCTAAGATCTCTGCCTCTTCCATGTAATGGGTGGTTAAAAGAATAGTTGTGCCCTGAGCTTGGATTTGCTTTATAAAGCTCCAAAGTTTTCTTCTTATATGTGGATCTAAGCCTGCGGTAGGCTCATCAAGTAAGAGTATTTTGGGGGAGTGCAAAAGGGCTCTAATTATGAGCAATCTTCTTTTGAGACCTCCCGATAATTCTTTAACCCTTGTCTTTCTCCTATCAGTAAGAGAGGCAAGTTCCAAGAGTTCTGTGATACGTCGCTTAATCTCAGAGTAAGAAAGTTTAAATAGTAAACCATGAATTATAAGATTTTCTTCTACAGTTAATTCTAAATCTAAATTCACGTGTTGTGGAACTAAGCCAATCTGGGTTTTAACGAAAAGTTCTCTTTCTTTAAGATTCTCTCCTAAAATAAAAATTTCACCTGAAGTAGGCTTAGTTAGTCCCGAAAGTATTCTGAGTGTAGTAGTTTTTCCGGCTCCGTTTGGCCCTAATAAAGCGAATATTTCTCCTTTATAAACATCAAAGGAGATGCCCTTTAGAGCGATAACTTTTCCATAAGACTTTTTCAGATTGCTTATGCTTATAGCTATTTCTTTCACATAAATAATTATAAAGGTAAAATCCTTTCTTACCAAGGAGTTTGTGAAAAAATAGATTTAATCAGATAAAATTTGATACAAAGAGAGGGTGGACATATTTTCTTTGAAGCATTAAATTTAGTAAAAATGCTTAATGTAAATTTAGAGACGATCCCCAGGGCAGAGGGTGTCTATCTTTTTAAAAATGCAAAGGGTGAAGTTCTATATGTCGGTAAAGCTAAGGATCTCAAGGCAAGAATATCAAGTTACTTTAGAGGTCCCGTGCTTTCCCCCAAAATTCATGCCCTTTTAGAACAAGCAAATTCCATAGATTATTTCCTAACCTCAAACGAAAAGGAAGCCCTCCTTCTTGAAGCTACATTTATTAAAAAATATCGTCCCAAGTATAATGTTCTCCTCAGAGATGATAAAAATTACCCCCTCTTGAGGTTATCCCTTGGTGAAGAATATCCAGCTTTACACATAGTGCGAAAAAGAAAAAAGGGAGATCAGGCCCTTTATTTTGGTCCCTTTACCTCTGCCAGATCTCTTCGGGAAATTCTTAAGCTACTCTCGAGGACCTTTCCTCTAAGGAAGTGTAGTATTTCAGAGATGAGGAGAAGAAAATCGCCTTGTGTTTATTATCAAATTGGCAAATGTCTTGCTCCTTGTGTTAATAAGGTCTCTAAAGAAGAATATGAAAGCTTGGTAAAGGGAGTAATTGACTTTTTTCAGGGTAGAGGTAGAGAGCTCCTTCAAAGAATGAAAAAAGAAATGGAAGACTTAGCAGAGCGAATGGAATTTGAAAGAGCAGCCTTTATAAGGGATAGACTAAGAGATATAGAGACTATCCTTGAGCGACAAGCGGTAATACTTAGTAAGCCTCTGGATTTAGACCTCTGGGATATGAAGGAAGATAAGAATTTTTTATATCTCATAGTGCTCTATGTAAGGTATGGGCATCTCTATGGTTATCAAACTTTTAGAGTCAAAAAGAATCTTTCCGAGGATTCACCCTTAAGAGAAATTACTCTTCAATTCTACTTAGAGGGCAAGGTAATTCCAGACAGGATCCTTTTGCCAGAGTTGTGGGAAAACTTTCAGGAACAAGAAGAGCTTCTGAGTGAATATGCTGGAAAAAGGGTGATTTTAGAGACATTAAAGGAGGATGAAGAATTAAAGTATTTAAGGGATCTTGCTACACGAAATCTACAGAACTTTATGATTTCCTGTCAAAGGAGGGAGAGTCCTTGGTATAGTGGATTGGCTGACGAAATTAAGAGGGCTTTGCGTCTGAAAGAGGAACCAAGATACATTGAAGCTATAGATCTATCACAATATTATGGTCAGGCAAGGGTGGGAGTCATAGTAGGATTTTTTGAAGGTGAACCAGACAAGAGTAGATATAGATACTTCAAAATTAAGGGAGAGGGCAGAGATGATTTTTCTATGCTTTATGAGGTTTTAACAAGAAGATTAAAAAGAGGCGCTGAGGAGAAAAATCTACCTGATTTGATACTCATTGATGGCGGGAAAGGGCATTTGGAGACTGCTCTTCGAGCTATAGAAGATTTAAATCTAAGGGATATTGAAATAAGAAGTATTGCCAAAAATGAAAAGAGGGAACCTGACAAAGTTTATTTGCCAGGCAGAAAAAATCCCCTTTTTTTGCCCAGATACAAGGAGGTCTATCACTTTGTAGGAAGAGTAATGAGTGAGGCTCATCGGTTTGCTTTATCCTTTGCGGAAAGGACTCTAAAAAAGGAAACTTTAATTACTTCCTTAGATAGAATTCCTGGGATTGGCCCCAAAAGAAGGGAGATTCTCCTAAAAAGGTTTAAAAGCTTGCAGGAGATTAAGGAAGCTCCCTTAGAGGCACTTGCTAAGCTGCCTACTTTTAATGTTGCGCTTGCTAAAAAGCTGAAAGAGGCTCTTCAAAGGGAGAGCCTTACAACCGAGATAAATTAGAATAATCCTTTCTTCAAAGTGCTCTTTGCTTTAGAGAGGGCATCCTGATTTTTAGTCCACTTTATGGTAAATTGTTTATAGCATACCTCTCCGCAAAAGTGCCAGGGGCTATTTACACAACAAGTTTTAACTGTTAAAGGCTCTCCACTGATGATTTTTCCACACCAGGAACACCTATTAACTTTTCTTTTTTCTCTTTTTACCTGAAGGGGCACTTTTTAAATCCTCCTCAATAATTTCTGCCAATTTTTTGCCACTAAGGAGCATACCTCCAAAGATAGGGCCCATTCTTGGTAACCCATAGACCGCACACACAGCTATTCCTGTAACATAAAGGCCTGGAGCAACTCTTCCTGTGTGTTCCACAACTACCCTTTCAGATACCTCAGTCCAGTTTGATCTCTCACCTGCAATCTCAATACCTAACTCAGGGTTCTTTCTTCCTGCTATAGCAATTAACTCCGCATCATGTCCTGTAGCATCAACCAAAGCTTTACATTGGGTATAGAGGGGATCTACATGTAGACCAGAAAGCTGAATAGCTGTCCAATGCCAAAGGGCTCCCACTACTCTTGGAGGATTATCTCTTACTATCACATCATCCACATTTACTCCAAGCATAATTTTGGCTCCAGCATCAAGAGCCCCTGCGGATAATTTGGCAATTAATTCTGCAGGATCTATAGTGAAAAGATTTTTTTCAAATTTTTGGTATCTAATCTTAAAATCTTCAACTATGGGGAGCGCCTCCTCTTGAACTACAATTTTAGGTATCATGTTACCACCACCACCGATGCCCCCTCCAAAGGAAAGCCTTCTTTCATATATTAATACCTTAAAACCCTTTTCAGCTAAATACTTGGCGGAAGTTAGCCCCGAAGGACCAGCGCCCGCTATAAGCACATCTACATCACTATACTCCTCCATATCTTTCATACCAGCAAGAATGATTGCTCTATTGATATCCAGTTCCATAATGTAAACCCTCCTCACAGATTTTAAATGAAATTTAAATCTTAACCAAAAAAATTATATATGAAGTGAAATTTTTAACTAATTAAGAAAAGGCTTCCTTAAAGATACATCTAAAGTGATAGCCACTAGCAATCTGGGCTAAGACTACAGAAATATTTTGAGGTTTTTTCCAAAGGGTTTTAAATATTAATTTCCAAAAATTCTTTCTATCTCCCTCTAATAAACCAAATTTAATCAAAATTTTGAGGATTCCCAATAAGTAGCTGTAATTTACTCTAATATATTGGAAATCAGGAGTAAAGGGAGTTTTCCAGGTAAAGTCCTCCAAAAAAGCGCTTATTCTCTCATAATAAGCCCTTCTATGATAGAGACTTCTTATCACCTCTTTGTATCCCTCTAAAAGATTTTGATATCCTATTTTAGGAATAATATTAGTGGACATGTCGGTGTTATCACCTTTAAAGTGAGGTTTTATGCGCCCTTCCGCAAGAAGTTTCTTGTAAAGTTTTGTCCCTGGTGGTGCGTTAAGTAAGCCTACCATGGCAATCACGATTCTACTTTCTTTAATGAAATTTATAAGTCTGTTAAATATATCTGAAGGATCGTTATCAAAGCCTAAGATAAATCCTCCCATTACCTCTAAGCCTGACCGTTGAATTTTACGAATATCCTCTACAAGATTTCTATTCTTATTTTGAATTTTATTGGCTTCTAACAAACTATCCTCTGAAGGGGTTTCAATACCGATAAAAACTGCGGTAAATCCTGCTTTTACCATAAGGTCTATTAATTCTTCATCATCCGCTAGATTGATGGAGACTTGAGTATAGAAGTAAAAGGGGTATTTGTTTTTTTGTTGCCACTTTATTATCGCTGGTAGAAGTTCTTCCTTCACCTTGCGTTTTCCTCCTATAAAATTGTCATCCACAATGAAGAGAGAACCTCTCCAGCCCAACTTATAGAGATTCTCTAATTCTTCTAAAACTTGTTCAACCCTTTTTGTTCTAACCTGATGTCCAAACAAATTGGTTACCTCACAGAATTCACAATTGAAGGGACATCCTCGGGAGTACTGTAAACTCATACTAGAATAATGGGAAAAACTAATAAGATTATAAGCGGGTATAGGGCTTTGGGTTAGATCGGCAAACCTATCTGGATAGTATATTCTTTTAGGAGTTCCCTCTTTCAAATCCTTTAAAAAAGTGGGTAAGGTGACTTCAGCTTCTCCTAAGATTAGATGATCTACTAGCCTTTCAAAATCTTGCCAAAATGCGGTAAAGAGTGGACCACCTGCTAAGATCTTCTTTCCATGAGACTTAGCTTTTCTTATTACTTCCTCCGCAGATTCCCTTTGCACTGACATAGCACTAATTAGAACTAAGTCCACCTCTTTGATATCGTTCTCTCTAAGGGCCTCTACATTAAGGTCAACCAACTTTAACTTCCAATCGGTGGGTAAAAGACTGGCAACTGTGAGTAGTCCCAAGGGTGGATGAGAGGCCTTTTTGTTGACTAATTTTAAAGCATATCTGAAGCTCCAAAAGGTATCGGGATAGGCGGGATATACTAAAAGGGCCTTCATATAGTCAAAATGTTCCTTAGGTTTTTCCCCATTTTTTGAGCTTATCTCTGAGTGTTTTTCGATCTATGCCAAGTTTTTTGGCCGCAAGGCTTCGGTTCCACTTTAATTCATCTAATACCCTTAAGATGTAAATTTTTTCTATTTCTTCAAGAGGTAATATTTCATTTTCTCTGGGTAGAACTTCTTTTATTAGTTCGTTTTCGGAAGAAAAGGATAAATATTCTGAAGATCTTTCAAAACCTGCAAAATAGAGATCCCTCTCAGTAATTTCAGACCCCTTGCTGAATATCACTAATCGCTCTATCAAATGTTTAAGCTCACGGATATTTCCTGGCCAGTGATATTGAAAAAAGATCTCCATAACCTTCGGGCTCAGTTTTTTAGGTGGGCACTTATACTTTTCTTCGTAGAATCTTAAAAAATAATCACATAAAAGGGGGATATCCTCCTTCCTTTCCCTTAGAGGTGGAAGATGGAGATGAACCACATTAAGACGATAGTAAAGATCTTCTCTAAAGGTACCCTTTTTGACCTCTTCTTTTAAATTTTTGTTGGTTGCAGTAATTATTCTTACATTAGCTTTAACAATTTTGAGACTACCTACAGGAGAAAATTCCTTTTCTTCCACGACTTTCAGGAGTTTTGCTTGAAGATCAAGGGGAATATTGCCAATTTCATCTAAGAATAGGCAACCTCCTTGGGCTAATTCAATTTTGCCGATTTTGGAGGAGTGTGCCCCAGTGAAGGCTCCCTTGACATGTCCAAAGAGCTCACTTTCAAAAAGGGTAGGAACAATACAACTACAATCAACACAAACAAAGGGCCCGGGATAAAGACGGTCAAATTCATGAATTTTTTTAGCCAATAACCCCTTTCCAGTGCCCGATTCTCCAGTAATAAGAATAGTGGAATCAGTTTGGGCTAAAACCTTAGCTTTTTCAAGTAAAGCCTTAATCAATTTGCTTTTTCCTATGAAAGGAATCTTGCCTTCCCTTTCATAGAGATTCATCTTAAGGTATAAATTTTCTAAGGCTAATCTCTTTTTCTCTAAGGCTTTTTCCAAGGAGAGTTTGGCTTCATAAATGGAAAAGGGTTTCTCCAAAAAGTCAAAGGCTCCCATCTTAATAGCGGACACTGCAGTCTCAATATTGCCGTAGGCAGAGATCACAATTACCTGGGTATCTAAGGAATTCTCCACAATCTCTTTTAATAAATTTAATCCATTAGTATCGGGAAGTTTTAAATCTAAGAAACATACGTCATACTCATATTTGGCTAAAAGGTCTCGCGCGCTTTTACCATCAGAGGCAAGATCTACCTCATAGCCTTCCTGGTGGAAAAATTGAAAAAGACTCTCTCTAATAGCTGGCTCGTCATCTATGATCAAAACCTTAGCCTTAAAAGACATCTTCTCTTAGTGCCTCTCTGGTAGCAAGGGGTAGTATGATTTCAAAGGCCGCTCCACCTTTTGAGAGATTTTCAACCTTTATAATCCCTCCATGTCTTTTTATTATACTGTGACATATAGATAAACCAAGTCCTGTTCCTTTTCCTGTTTGTTTTGTAGTAAAAAAGGGATCAAAAATAAAGGGTAAAATTTCAGGAGGTATACCAGGACCACTATCTGCTATTCTTATAATAATTCTATCATCCCTAACCTTGGTTTCCGTTCTAATTTCTCCCAGACCTTTCATTGCCTCGGTAGCATTAGTATAAATATTTAATATAACCTGTTCCATTTGGGTAGGGTTAGCGTAAAAAAGAGGAAGTTTAGGATCCAGATTAAAGATAAAATTTACATTCTTAAAAATCTGGTAATCCGCAACTAAGTTATAGATAGTCATTATGACATCATTGAGGTTTATCCATTCCTTTTTGCCCCTCTCAGGTTTACCAAAGTCGAGTAAGGCTTTGGAGATAATCTTACATCTCGTGGTAAGGGCGATAATTTTATCAATAATCCCCTGTAAAGGATGACTTGGACCTAATTCCTCCTTTAACATATTGGAGTACAAAAGGATTCCTCCTAAGGGATTATTGAGTTCGTGAGAGATCTCCCCTGCCAGTTTGCCTAAACTTGCAAGCCTTTCCGTATGAAACCAATGGGGAAACCTCAACCAGGCTCTCTCTTCAATAAATACATGAAGAGTTTGTCTTAAAGAATAGGGTAAGTTTACTAAATAATAGGTCTTCTCTCTATAGGAAAGGGAATACATTCCAAGTTCTTTGAAATAATCTCCGAAAATTTCCTCTAAAGACTTCTTTAAAGGAATGCCCTCAGGGAACTTAAAAACCTCTAAAAAGGCTTTATTAAAGCTTTCAATTTTATGTCTGTTTAACTTAGAGGAATACTTGGATAAAACTAGAGGATAGGGAAATCTATCCCAAAATTTAAAAAGTGCCTTCTTCATTACCCTCTAAAAAGGTTAATACTTTCTTTATTTCCTCTTCCATGTAAACACTCGACATAAAGATAATTAAGCTTTTTGGCGGTAAGGCCCTAAGGTTATTTAGAAAATTTCTCCCATCTAAAATAAAGGCCTCTCTTCCTCTGACTTTCAAATTTTTTACTATGTATTCAAGATCAATTCTATCTTGTAGAGGTATCTTATCTAAATTAGGAGGTATTTTAAGAAAAACAATATCCGCTGAATGGAGGGCTTTTAAATACTCCTCTTGAAAAATTTTTCTCTTACTGGTATTAGTTCGAGGTTCAAAGAAAAGGATTGTCTGAGAGGGATTAATGGCTTTTTGAATCTCCCTTAAGGTTATAGTAACCGCAGTTGGATGATGAGCAAAATCATCAATAAGACAAACCCTCTCATTGTAAAAAATTATTTCTTGCCTTCTTTTAACCCCCTTAAAGCGCTTTATGGCCTGTAAGATCCGGGTTCTATCAAAACCAAGATTTTCCATTAAAGCTATTACGGAGAGAATATTTAGGGAGTTGTGTAGGCCTAATAATTGGTGTTGGAAGGAGAATCTCTCCCCTTGCGGATCCTCAGCCAGGCATTGCGTTTGAAAAACTCCATCTACGAAGAGGCTCTTATATTCAACTAACTTATAATCTCCCTTGTCTATTCCATAGGAGACCTTTCTAAAATTTTGAGGTGCTAAGCTTATGATTTCCTTCAAATTGGGATCTTCTTCATTATATACCACTATTCCCCTTCTTTTAACCCTCTTAAGGAGATCCCCAAAGGCTTCTTTGAGAGAAAAGATATCTTTATATACATCACCATGATCGAATTCAAGGCTTGTTAAAATAAGGCCGTAGGGTTCATAATGTAGAAATTTGGCTTTTATGTCAAAAAAGGCGGAGGGATATTCATCCCCCTCAAGCACTAACCATTTTCCCTGTTCAAAGTGATAGTTTCTTTGAAAGTTATTGAGCATTCCTCCCACTAAAAAGGTAACTCCTTCACCAAGGTCCTTTAGGATGTGAGCTAAGAGGGCGGAAGAAGTAGTCTTTCCATGAGTTCCAGCAACTACTAAGCTCTCTCTCTCTGGAAGCAAGTAACATTTAATAAAATCGGGAAAGGAGAGGAGGGGGAGATTTAACTTAAAAGCTTCCTCAATTTCAGGATGGTCTCTACTTATAGTATTTCCTACTACTAAGAAATGGGGTTTAAGACTATGAATGTTTTCCTTTCGTGGTTCAAGCACGGGAATGTTGAGAATTTTAAGGATCTCTGAGGAGGGGGGATGAAGAGGGCCCCTTTCTGAACCCCACACTTCAAAACCTAAGCTTTTTGCTAATCCTGCAACTCCAGACATTCCTATTCCACCTATGCCCACAAAATAAACTCTCATCTTATCTTCTCAAGATTTTTCCAGAGATATCCCACTACAACCTGATGTAAAAACCGTCCCTTAAGGGTTAATTTCAGATTATTTTCAGATATAGTTAGTAGACCTCTTTGGATGAGTTCTTCAAGGGCAGAGGCCTTAATATGAAAAGAGTATTTTTCTATCTCCTCTAAGGAAATTCCTTCAGTGAGTCTTAATCCCATAAAAATTTTTTCCTTCACCACTTCAAGGGTATTCAATCTTTCTATTATAATAAAAGGAAGTTTCTTTTTTACAAGAATGGCTTCATAATAGTGGTCTACACTTTCAGGATTTTTAAAACGAAGTTCTAAGAGTCTTGACACTGCACCAGCTCCCAGTCCCAAATAGGGTTCTACTTTCCAGTAAGCAAGATTGTGTTTACATTCAAAACCCGGTTTTGCAAAGTTAGATATCTCATAGGGAAAATAACCCCAGTCTGTTAAAGATGTAGTTATAAACTTAGCAAAGGATAGAAGCCTTTTTTCATTTAAAAAGGCACTATTTAGGTATCTATGGTAAAAGGGAGTATGGGGATAAAGTGTTAGTTCATAGAAGGAGAGATGATTAGGATTGAAGGATAAAGCCAAGCATAATTCCCTGTAAAGCCCTTTCAAACCCTGTCCTTTCCATCCATATATAAAATCAAAGGATATATTTTCAAAATTTGCTCTTTTACTGAAGTCTATGGCTCTGAATATCTCCTTAAGGGTATGCCTTCTTTGTAAAAAAATTAAACCCCTCTTTTGAAGGCTTTGTATGCCCAAGCTGATCCTGTTAAAACCAACTTCTCTATATCCTTGGACCTTCTCTAAGGTTAAAGTCTCAGGATTAGCCTCAATACTCAACTCTGAAGGATGAAATATAAAGCTTTTTTGTAGCTTAGAGATAAGTCTTTCGTAGAACTTTGGTGATAAAAGACTTGGAGTGCCACCTCCAATATAAAGCGTCTTTATTCGAGGTGTAGGTAAAGACAAAACTTCCTCTAAATAAGATTTTAATAAATCAACTTCGCTTTCTAATGCCTGAAGATATATCTCTTCTTGAGGTATTTTAACTTCTGAGTAAAAATCGCAATAGGGGCACTTGGCAGTGCAAAAGGGGATATGTATATACAGTGCTAAATCCATAGCTAATCTTTAAAAATAAACATCCTTAAGTAAAATTACAGATATGAAAATTCTTACCAGATATCTTTGGCGTGAATTTATACATTTTGGTAGTATTTTCTTTTTTGTATTTAGTTTTCTTCTTACCTTTATAATGGGCACGTTAAATTTACGAGAATTTGTTGTTTTTGCTCCTTCTATAATTCACATAGTTAAGATCTATCTGTTAACTTTTTTTCAACTTTTCTCCTATCTCTTACCTCAGTCTTCCTTTTTCAGTCTTCTTTTTACCTTCCAAAAATTGAAGGAAGATAGAGAAATTTTAGCTTTATTTTCCTTAGGTTTTACCATCAAAGACCTTTTAAAACCCCTGTTTTTATTCATTGGGATTATCTTTATTCTAACATTTCTCTCTCACTTTTTTATTCTACCCTATGCCAAACGCCTACAGAAAGAAATCCAGATTAATATTGTTAAAGGTCTTTCTGAGTATAATATTCCTATAAAAAAACCCCTTTTAATTGCAGAAGGTTTCTATCTATATGTGAAAGACTCAAAAATTGTAGAAAATAAACATTTTTTACAGGATTTGCTAATTTTAGAAAAAAGAGGAGAAAGGGGAAGGGGAATTTATTTAGCAAAGGAAGCACTTTTAGAGCCCAAGACAAACTCTATTTCTCTTAAAGAGGGTTGGGCTTTTTTTCAAGATAGGCTTCAGGAATTTGAGATATATAATTTTAAAGAATATTTCATAGCCCTTACTTCAAAGTCCTTAGAGAGAGAAGAGTTATACTTTAAAAGAGGGGAACTTACCTTCGAGGAGTTGAGAGAAAAATTAAGAGAGACTGCTAAGGAAAAAAAGCGTTATTATCGTTACCTTTCTGAATATTATCAAAGAATTTTTTATAGTTTTTCCCTTATCCCCCTTCTCCTGCAGGCCTTTCTATTAGGCTTATATCTAAAGCCCCACAATAGGTTTATTCTCTTTTTGGGTGGTATTTCCTTCTATTTGATATATTATTGGAGTTATACCTTTTTAATCTCCCTCGGGGAGAGAGGAAGTCTTTTTCCCCTCACTTCCCATTTACTTTTTAATGGAATATTTTATCTAATCCTATTAATAGAATGGCAAACTCTTAAAAGAAGAGGTTTCCTCCTCTGATGAATCTCTTGAATCGCTTTTTGTTTCGCGAAGCATGTAAAACCTTTCTCCTACTACTTCTTTTCTTTCTTGTCTTTAATGTAGTTATAGACTTCTTTGAAAAGTTACCCTCCTTTCTGACATACAAAAAACCTTTTTTCTATTTTCTAACCTATCTGTTTTGGAAAATTCAACTCAACTTATTTCAAATTTATCCTTATGCCATAGGTTTATCAGTTTTGGTGAGCCTTATCCTTCTTAGCAGAACCTATGAACTTCTGGGCTTAATAAGCCTGGGAATTCAACCAAAGGAGATATTTAAGAAATTAGCTCATTTTCTACTAATATTTACCTTAGGTGGCACTCTTGCTTTAATCCTCCTAAGTCCAAAAGCTTATTTTGAAGCCCAAAAAACTTGGGATATTTTAATAGAGGAGAAGAAGGCCCATCATCTAATTTTTAAAGGAGAATTTTTCTTTGAGGGAGAGAATTTTTTTTTAATAGCTAAACCCTTAGAACCAAAGGGTGAATTCCTTGCGGATTTGACACTTATTTATATCTATGAGAATAGACCAACCAAAATTCTGTGGGCAGAATATGCCCTCTATCAGGGTAAAACTTGGCTGTTGGAGAAGGTTGTTCAACAGGATATTAAAGAGGATTTCAAGCCCCGTTTTTCAGAAAATTGGTCAGGAGAACTTCCCTTTAAACCTAAAACTTTTGTATTAGTGGAAAAACCCATAAGATATCTCTCCTTAAAGGAATTGTATCAACGCTGGCTTTTTTTAAAAAGAACCAATAAACCTCAAAAAGAAGTTTTAACAGAATTTTTAAATCGACTTTTTTATCTTTTTTCTGGTTATATTTTAGGCCTATATCCCTTATACCTCTATCTCAAAAGCTATACGCCCCATCAATTTCAGTCTACCATCATTAAAAGTTTTGTCTCCTTTTTTATTTTAACCTTCTTATATCTCTTTCTACAGACCATTTCCTCTCCTTATCCCTACTTTTCTCTTTTTATCTTTTTAGCCCTTTTGATGGCAAATTTTAGATTACACCTCAAAAGAGCTTTTTGAAATTTCTCTCTATAATAAAGAGAGAGCTCTTCTGGTAGGGATAGGACTTGGAAAAGGGGTTAATCCAAGAGATATTTAGTTGTTTCAAAATATTGAGCCCTTGTAAAAAATCAAAAATCTATTAATTTAAAATGGTAAATTGCTTTACCAAAAAGTTTTATTTGCCCTATGGATTTTAAAAAGATAGTAGTTAAGCCATTAAAAGAGGAGTTCATAAATTTAGCTTGGGAGAGACTAAATAATCTCACTAAGCCCAGGGGAAGTCTTGGCAGGTTAGAGGAGTTAGCAGTTCAACTCGTAGCTATTTATGAATCCTTGGAGCCTACAATTAAGGGCAAACTGGTTTTTGTTTTTGCAGGGGATCATGGAGTGGTGGAGGAGGGAGTTTCTGCCTTTCCCAAAGAAGTAACCTCTCAGATGGTATTCAATTTCCTAAGAGGTGGAGCAGGTATAAATGTCTTAGCACGATTTGCAGGTGCGGAGGTAAGAGTGGTAGATGTAGGAGTAGATTATGACTTTGGAAAGGTAGATGGTTTATATGACTTTAAAGTTTGTTATGGCACTAAAAACCTAGCAAGAGAACCAGCTATGTCCAAAGAAGAGGCGGTAAAGACTATAGAAGTAGGTTATAAGTTAGCTCAACAGGCCATATCCCAGGGGTATAATCTAATCGGCGTAGGGGACATGGGCATTGGGAATACCACTTCCTCTTCTGCTATAACTTCCGTTATAACAGGAAAAGCGGTGGAAGAGGTAACTGGTAGAGGAACTGGAATTAGTGAAGAAACTTTTCTAAAAAAGATATCAGTAATCAAGAGGGCTATAGAGCTTCACCAACCCAATCCTCAAGATCCCTTAGACATATTAGCAAAGGTGGGGGGCACGGAGATTGGGGCTTGTGCAGGTGTGATCTTAGCCTGTGCAGAAAAAGGAGTTCCCGTTGTGATCGATGGATTTATTACTACTGCTGGGGCTTTAATAGCCTATAAAATAAATCCCTCGGTAAAATACTATATCATTGCCTCTCACCGCTCCCAAGAAAGAGGGCATCAAGTTCAACTGGAATACCTTGGCCTAAATCCTCTGCTTGATTTGAATCTTCGGCTTGGTGAAGGAACAGGGGCAGCCTTAGCCATGCTATTAGTAGAGGCTTCCCTTCGTATATTTAATGAAATGGCAACTTTCTCTTCAGCAGGAGTCTCTACCGCCCACTCATAAGATGTTCTATGGCACTCTCTTTGCTTTAAGCTTTCTCTGGAGGCTACCTCTAAGGGTATATCCTCAATCTGAAAGGGACTTCCAAAAGGGTATTCCCTTTTTTCCCTTAGCAGGTTTTTTGGAAGGCCTTTTTTTATTTTTAACTACTCAACTTCTATTTTCACGGATATCGGAAGTTTTGCTCTCTATTGTTTTGGTAGTGGTGCTTCTTCATATCAGGGGTATCTTCCACTTAGATGGCCTTGGAGATACCTTTGATGCCCTCTCCTATAGGGGTAATTTAGATCCTAAGGAGGATAAAGAAAAAAGACTGGCTATTATGAAGGACTCCACTATAGGGGTCGCTGGAGTTCTAGCAATTTCTCTTGCCATAATTGGAAAGGTCTCGTTATTTAACGAGATTCTAAAAAAAGGCGCCTTTTATGTGTTTATTTTACCCTATTTCTTTTCAAGACTCTTTCTCGTTTATTGGCTCTACCGGGGTAAACCTGCAAAGGAAGAGGGGCTCGGTTATTTAATGATCTCCCTTACTAATCTTAAAATATTTACTTACGCCATGATTGTCAGTGCCTTTTTACTTGGCATTTTTTTAATGCTCACTAAGTTTGATATGAGGGATCTATTCTGGATATTAATTTCAAATGCCGTAATCCTCTGGTATTTTAAAAGGTATTGTGAAAAGAGATTCTCGGGCCTAACCGGGGATAATCTGGGAGCTTTAGTAATACTCTCCGAACTTATAACCTTAAGCTATTTAGGAGTCTTATGGCAAAAGCCTTAATGATAACCGGCACACATTCTTCTGCCGGTAAGTCCTTTCTTGTGACTGCCCTGGGCAGAATTCTCTACAAAAGGGGATACAAAGTGGCTCCCTTTAAAGCCCAAAACATGAGCCTCCAAAGTTATGTCTGTAAAGATGGAGCAGAAATAGGTTTAGCACAGGCTCTACAAGCTAAAGCTTGTGGAGTGGAACCTGAATACGCCTTTAATCCCATCCTCTTAAAACCTGAGGGTTTTAGAGGTTCTCAAGTTATCCTAAAGGGACGGGTTTACAAGACAATGTCTGCCAGTGAGTATTACCAAGAAAAAGATTTCCTATGGCGAGAGATAAAAGAGATTTTAGAACATTTAAAGGATAGATTTGAAATCTTGCTTTTGGAGGGTGCAGGAAGTCCTGCCGAAATAAATCTTTTAGAGGTAGATTTAGTCAATATTAAATCAGCACTTTTCTTAAAAGCTCCGGTTCTTATTATCGGAGATATTGACAAAGGAGGGGTTTTTGCCTCCCTCTATGGCACTAAGGCACTTTTAGAAATCCATCTTCAAGAGTATGCAAAACTTATCAAAGGTTACATTATAAATAAATTTCGTGGAGATTTGGAACTTTTGACTCCAGGCTTAGAGAAATTCTCTAAACTTAGCGGACTTCCCTGTTTGGGGGTGCTTCCCTACGATGAGACCTTATCCATCTCTGATGAGGATGGCTTTTCCTTCTTTAATAAAAGAAGGCCCTATAAGGGCGAAACAGATCTTCGGATCGTAGTCCTACCGCTTAAGCATCTCTCAAACTTTTCCGACTTTGACCCCTTTTATTTGGAGGAAGATGTAGAACTCATTTACTCCTTTCGAAAAGAGGATATTCTACAGGCAGATATCGTCATAATTCCTGGCAGTAAAAATACCTTTTCTGATCTCAAACAATTACAGGAATTTAACTTTAGAGATTTACTAAAAAAGGCCTTGGAGAGAGATATTGAAGTAATTGGGATATGTGGCGGGTTTCAAATGTTAGGGGAGGTCCTTTATAATCCCTATAGGGTTGAAGGAGAAGAGAGAGAACTTAGGGGATTAGGGCTGTTAGAGATCTCTACCACCTTTTTTCCCGAGAAAATTACTACTCAGGTATTGGCTAAGCCTCTCTGTGGCTTTTATTCTTCGGAAGAACTATGGGGTTATGAAATTCATAAGGGGATTAGTGAGGGGGATATGAATCTCTTTGAGGTAAAAAGATTAACTAACGGAGAAGTTTTTCTCGAGGGCCGTAGACAGGGAAGCATATGGGGGACTTATTTACATGGTATTTTTACCAATGACACCTTTCGGAGAGAGCTTCTCAATAGACACCGCCTTAAAAAGGGATTAAACCCCATAGAGGTTAAGTGGCGTTACCATGAAGTCTTAGAGCACTCCCTAAATAGGCTAGCGGACTTAGTAGAAAGACATCTCAATATAGAAAGGATCTTAAAAATACTTGGGATATAAGTGAGCTCCCTCTTTTCAGTTGACTTAAAGATAATACTAATTGCCTTTTTCATAGATATTCTCTTCGGAGACCCTCGCTACATACCTCATCCTATCTCACTTATAGGAAGACTAAGCACAACTCTTGAAAACAGGCTAAGACAACTCTCTTTCCTATCCCCTAAGGTTCAGGGAATTCTCTTTTTCGGAGTAGTTTGTGGAGTATCCGTTGGGTTTTACCTATTGCTAACTCTCATTTACTTGAGCTATTTTCAGTCAAGTTTTGCAGGAGAACTAATCTTTGCCTTTCTTATTTCTCAATTCTTGGCTCTAAGAGGCCTGATTGAGGCAGGAGTAGAGGTGGAGAAAAAGTTAGTTAAGGGACAAATAGAAGAGGCACGACTGGCCTTAAGAGCCTTAGTGGGAAGAGATACGGATTTGCTGTCTAAAAAAGATATTCAAAGAGCAGTTTTAGAAAGTTATGCGGAAAACCTAAACGATGCGGTTATAGCTCCCCTCTTTTGGCTAAGTCTTTTAGGAGTGCCAGGATTAGTATTTTATAAGACTGTAAATACCCTTGATTCTATGGTGGGATACAAGAATGAGAGGTATCTTGAATTCGGTTGGTTTTCTGCCCGCATGGACGATTGGCTTAACTTTATTCCTGCCCGTATAACTGCTCTGTTACTTGTAATCTCTGTCTTTTGTCTTCTGGGATTTAGGGCTGCTAAAAGATCCTTTAAGTGGATATTACGTTATGCCCATCTTCACCCTTCCCCAAATGCTGGTTATCCTGAGTCTGCTCTTGCTGGCGCTCTCGGAGTAAGACTCTTAGGGCCTGCCTATTACGAAAAAAAATTGGTGTTAAAACCCTACTTAGGGGAGGAGCTTCTCCCTAACTTAGAAAATACCTTATCCATAGCCAGAAAACATCTCTTCCTATCTTCCTGCCTATTCATCTCACTTATAGTGCTAATACATTATGTTTTCAATTAATCCCATCTCCCATGGAGGTAATATCTACTATTTTGGTAGACTCTTAGGAGTTTCCCCTTTTCAAATTAGGGATTTGAGCTCTTCAGTTAATCCACTGGTTTCATATTACTTAAAAGAGAAAGCCTTTGATCTTTGTAGGTATCTGGAATACTATCCTGAACCTCACTCGGAGGAGTTAAGGGAAATATTGTCTGTGAAACTTAATGTGCCCAAGGATTATATTTTAATTGGCCATGGATCCATAGAGTTAATAAGCCTTTTTTTAAAGAGGCTTCTTCCGAAGGGCGGTAAAGCACTTCTATTGGAACCTACCTTCATTGCTTATGGAAGCACACTAAATCAAGTTCCACATGTAGAAAAGAATTCATTTTTTTCGTTAAATCAACAAGATTGGAAGAGGAAAATAGAGGATTTTTTAAACAAAAACAAAAGACAAAAACCAATCGTTATTATTTGTAACCCTAATAATCCCACAGGATGGGTCCTACCTAAGGAGTGGCTCAGAGAGGTGATATCCAACTACCGCGAGGCTCTTTTTCTTATTGATGAGGCTTTTATAGACTTTTGTGAGGAAGAGTCACTCCTCTTTGCAGTTCAAGAATCCGCCAATCTGGTAGTCTTCAGGTCCCTTACTAAATTTTACGGTTTAGCTGGGTTAAGAGTAGGCTATATGGTAGCTCAGAGTCCTTACATAGAAGTCTTAGCGAAGGAGTTATCCCTATGGAATGTGGATACCCTCACTCAGATTATCGCTAAAGTTCTCTTGTTAGATAAAGAATTTGAAAGAAGAAGCAAAGAATTTTTCTTGCAAGAAAAAGTAAAGTTTGAAAGAACTTTTAAAGAGGAAGGTATAGTGTTTTATCCGAGTAGGGCTAATTTTTACCTATTTTTTCTACCGAAGGGAAGAGAATTTTGGAACTGGTTATTAAGAGAGAAGAGAATATTGATTCGTAATTGTGAAAATTTTTGTGGTTTGAGCTCCGACTATCTGAGAGTCTCAGTTAAGGATACAACAACCAATGACTTATTTTTAGAGGCTCTGAAGGAATGGCTAAGGCTTTGGTGATTTCCGCTTTAAAGAGCGGTGAAGGTAAAACCTTAGTTACCCTTGGCTTACTTCGTCTCCTTAGGAAAAGGGGTCTTAAAATTCAACCCTTTAAAGTTGGCCCGGACTATATTGATCCTAAGTGGCATACCTTAGCTTCGGGACTTCCCTCTTATAACTTAGATCTCTTTGCTATGTCTCCGGAAGGATTGAGAAATTTCTTTTATTCAAAGATTGAAGGGGTTGACTGGGCGATAGTGGAAGGGGTTATGGGACTCTTTGATGGTAGCTATAGCACCTTTAGGGTGGCTAAAGCTTTAAACATCCCTGTAGTATTAGTTATTGATAGCTATGGTCTTGCGGAAAGTGTTGGGCCCTTAATTAGGGGTATAACTGAGAGGTTAAAGAGAGCCAATCTTGCCTACGGAATCCTTTTGAACAGAGTTTCTTCGGAAAGACATCTGTTGAGACTCTGCAAAGCAATAAGAAGAGAGCCCCTCTTAGGCTATCTACCTTTGGAAAAGGCCTTAGAGCTACCTTCAAGACATCTGGGGTTACTCCGCCCTGAGGATGTTTCTTATGCTCAAGAAATTGTAGATAAAGTTGCGGAAACCCTGGAGAGAGGCTTAAATCTTGAGTTAATTGAAAAATTTTCTCAAAGGGCATATCCAAAAGGCAAGGTCCCGCAGTTTTTGCCACGCCTTCCCTACACCAAAATAGCCATAGCCTTTGATCGAGTCTTTAACTTTTACTATCAACATCTTTTGGAAGAACTGAAAAATCAGGCGGAGGTATCAACCTTTAGTCCCCTTGAAGATGAGGCCATACCCTCGGGAGTTCAGGCTATTTATATAGGAGGGGGCTATCCAGAACTCTTTGCTAAAGAATTAACAAGTAATAAAAAAATGCTACGAGAATTAAAGCTTTGGATTGAAACAGGATGTCCTCTATATGCGGAATGTGGCGGATTGATTTACTTGAGTAAGCTCTTAGATTGGGAGGGGAAAAGATATTCCTTAGTCGGAGCCCTTCCCTTTTACATAAGAAAGGGCTCCCTCTCTTTAGGATATCGCTTAGTAAAACCCTTAGAGAAAATTCCCTTTTTTGAGTGTCAAGCTCCCTTTTTTACCCACGAATTTCATTATACTCAAATTATAGAGAGCACTGCAAGAAACTTAAGACGAATCTATCTGGTTAAGACCTTAGATAAATTCACCTATCAGGAGGGTTTCCGATATAAGAACACTTTAGCTTCATACCTTCATCTTATAGCTTTTAAATTTTAAATTTTAAAGTAAAAGGGGCAAGTCCATAAGTTTTTAGACTGAGGGGAATTCTTGCAAAATTTGTGACAAATCCACTCCAAAGGCGATACCTTCCCAAGACCACTATGCACCCTCTCCGTGTATTGAATTATATTAAATTTCTCATAAGCTCTCTCAACTCAATAAACTCCTCTTCCAATGTCCGGTTAAACCTCTCTACCATGCCCATTCCCTCCCTTTCAAGCTCAGTCTGCGCGCCCCCTATTTTAAAAGGAGCTACCGCCTTAAATTTCCTCCAAAAGTCCCTCCCACTCCTGCTTTAGTAGCCTAAGTGCCATATTTGTTGGGAATCCCTGAAAGAGACCTCAATAATAGTGTAAAGCCCCCCTTTATCCAATACCTTTCTTAATTAAATATAGTGGAGATTAGCCATTTACCTTAGACTTTTTTCTCAGAAAAAACCTCCTAAAATTGATTTTTGATCTTTAATTTTACCCCTTTCCTTCATTCTGATAGAGGGGACGAAACTTGTGCCCCAAAAGAAATTTAAACTTATTAAAGGGTTGTTAGAGCGTTAGTGTAAATATTGAATTTACTTTAGGCAACTTTTTCAGAGAGTTATATCCAGCAGAGGCTTTAACTTAATGGCGAAGCCTCAAGATCCAAATCTTATTAAGACCAGAAGAAGACTCAGGAAGGAAAAGCCACCTATGATTAACCACTGAAGGAAGTTAAATCTTCTCTCCAAAGCCTCAAAGCGGGTATCTATTTCCCTTTGTAGGGCCTCAAAGCGGGCATTCATGGCCTCAAAGCGGGTATTCATTTCCTTTTGGAGAGCTTCAAAGCGAGTGTTCATTTCCTTTTGTAGAGCTTCAAAGCGGGCATTCATGGCTTCAAAGCGGATGTTCATCTCTTTTAGCAAGGCGCCAAACCTTTCTTCTTCTAACTGCCTCAAAAATTTTAACTCTTCTTCCACTCTCAATAGCCTCTCCACTAAGGAGATCTCCCTTGCTTCCCGCTCATGCTTTATCACAAACTCTCCTAACTTTTCCTTGATGACCTCTTCCACAATGGAGGCCACCCATCCTCTTAATTCGCTCTGGGTTAAAGCTTCTAACCCATTCATTTAGTCCCCCTTAATCTGACTCTCAACTGATTAGTATAATAGTATTTCCAGAAAGGACAAGCCATTTAGGGGTGAGTCCATAGGATTTTAGACTGAGGGGAATTCTTGCAAAATTTGTGACAAATCCACTCCAAAGGCGATACATTCCCAAGACCACTATGCACCCTCTCCGAACTATACCATATCAAATACCTCATAAGCTCCCTATACTCAATAAACTCCTCTTCCCATGTCCGGTTTAACCTCTCTACATACCCATTCCCTCCCTCTCAAGCTCAGTCTGCGTGCCCCCTATTTCAAAAGGAGCTACCGCCTTAAATTTCCTCCAAAAATCCCTCCCAATGCTACTCGATAAATGACTGCATTTCAAAGGCAAATCCAAATCTAATAGCCACATCTTTTGTCTCCTTCTTCTCCCTCTCAATACACCTTCCCGTCAGCCTTAAAAACTAAAGCTTCTTCACTACCTCTCTTCTCAAACTTACCCCCTTTCTTTCAAATACTTTATAATCCTTCCAATCGTAGATACTGCTACCAAAGCTATACCCCTTTCCCTACAAAATCTATCCACCAAAGGCTTAAGCTTCTACTTGTCTATGCGAGGATTTTTTCTCCTGTTCCTCAGGATAAATTCTAATACCTCCTGTGGCCACCTCTTTGAACATTTCCTCTTTGGTGTCCTCGGTTTGGATTTAAAAGAAGTTTCTTCCATCTATAGATCGTAGCTCTACAGATACTGAAAGCTTCGACTGTGGCTTCGGAGCTAAGAGAGTTGTGAAATTCGATACCCTTTAATCTGAAGGCGAGTTCTTTGTTTTTTGGGATGCATCTTTGATTGCTTCAAGTCTTTGCAGCATTTTTGAGTCTTTGATGGGAGAAGGGGTTAGTGAGAAGCAAAAAAGACCTTGAACTTATGCAGGGGGGGTGAAATTTTTAAAGGGCTCTTTTAAAAATAGAGAAGTTTGCTATAGTAGATGGTGATATAAATTGGTAATATAAATTACCATAAAAGGTATTTGGTATGGAAAAGATTATTATAGTCTTACATGGAAGTCCCCGAAGTGATGCTAATAGGTGGCAACCCTTCCTGAAAATTCTATCTCATCAACTCAACAGACCAATGGAAGATTTATTCTTTGCCTTTCTTCAATTTGCGAAACCCTCCTTGGAGGAAGTTTTGGAGACACTCATTTCCAAAGGAGTAGAAAGGATTGTGGTGCATCCCTTTTTTCTCAGTGATGGCTATCATGTGACCAAGGACATTCCTACTATTTTGAACCGATACAAAACCAAGTATCCAGAAATAGACATTATTTATACAAAACCTCTGGGGATTCATGAAAAACTTGCGGACATTGTTAGAGAGCGAATAATTGAGGCTGGTTCTTTGACTGGTAAGGATATAGAAGAAAAAAGTTTTGAGATAATTGAGAGGGAGGTAGATTTGAGTTCCTTTTCTCCAGAAGAAAGAGCAATTATTAAAAGGGTGATTCATGCTACTGCGGATTTTGAATTTAAGGATACTTTAATTTTTCATCCAGAGGCTATATCAAAGGCCTTAGAGCTTTTACGACAGGGAAAGGATATTCTGGTAGATGTAGAAATGGTGAGGGCGGGTATTAAAAAGAGACATGGTAAAAATAGGGTCTTATGTTATCTGAATGCTGTGGAAGAAGCTGAGGGCACGAGGGCGGAAAAGGCAATTGAGCAGGCTTTTGAGAAGGAGACAAATCTTGGGCTTGTAGCTATAGGTAATGCACCTACAGCCCTCTTAAAAACCATCGAAATAATTAACCGAGAAAACCGCAAAGACTTAGTGGTTATAGGTCTACCTGTGGGCTTTATTAATGCCTTCAATGCCAAGTTATTGCTTTCTCAGCAGGACTTTCCCTTTATTACAAACCTTAGCAAAAAAGGAGGTAGTCCCGCTTGTGTGGCTGTGGTAAACGCCCTCTTAGAGCTGGCTCATAATTCATCATGGTAAAAAAACTTTATCTAATTGGGATTGGTCCCGGAGATATAAAATACCTAACCCTTGAAGCCAAAAGTGTTATCGAGAGATTATCTCTTTTTTATGTCTCCAAAAAGGAAGGACGCAAGGAAGATTTAACCCTAAGGAAGATTGCCTTATTGAAGGCAATCAAAGGTGATAATTTTAAGATTGTGGCTCTGCCCTTTCCAGAAAGAACGAAGGGAAAAGACTACAGGGAAAAGATTAGGGCGTGGAGGACCGAGAAGGCAAAGATCTTGAGAGAGGCTCTCGTAAATGCTGACGAAGAAGAAGCGGGATTTCTTATCTGGGGAGATCCTTCGCTCTTTGACGGACATATTGATATCATGCGAGAGCTCGAAAGAGAACTTCCCATCGCCTGGGAGGTAATTCCCGGGCTCTCTTCTTTTCAAATTCTTTGTGCCAAAGAGAGAATATCTCTAACTGAGATTTCTACTCCCGTTATCTTCCACACTCCGAGAACCCTACTAAAAAGTAAACCTCCAGAGCACCCGGCAGTAGTTTTTTTAGATAATTATGAAACCTTTCAAAAGTTTAAGGATAAGGAATTTTACATCTACTGGGGTGCCTATGTGGGCTCTGAGGATGAACTCTATGTTAGTGGCAGGCTTAGGGAGGTATGGGAAAAAATTCATAATGTCAGGAAGGATTTAAAGCACAAAAAGGGTTATCTAATGGAGGTATATGTTTTAAAGCCCCTAAAACCTCCCGGGGAGGTTAGTGATAGTAATTAAGTAAGGTCTACTTTTGACTTAATTTTTGACTTACATGAAACAGAGGATTTATGTTTTGGGATTTGGTTATAAACCCTTCACCTCTGAGGAAGAGGAACTTTTACTCCGAGCAACCCGAGTATACCTATTTTCCCCGCAAGTTGAGCCCTTTAAAGAGCGCTATCTTATTTGTCAAAAGATTTGGCCTAAGATAAGGGTCGTTAACAAACTTGAGGAGCTGTATCTTGAATTAGAAAAGAACCAAGAGGAAGTGGTAGTTCTCTCTACCGGAGATCCCCTTTTTTTCGGTCTTGGAGAAACCCTTCTAAAAAGATTTCCCCCAGAGCTAATCTCCATACATCCAGATCTTTCAACTCTACAGATCTTCTGTGCTAAGCTTAAGATTCCCGTGGCCTTGGTTAAAGCTTTTTCTTTACATGGAAGAGATGATCAACAGGAGAGGCTCTGGCAGGAGATAGAGTTCCATCCCTACCTGTTTCTCTTCACAGACCGCAAAAATTCTCCTACCTCTATTGCCCGTCTGTTATGTGAAAGGGGGTTAACGGAACTCCTAATTCATGTGGGAGAGAAGCTTAACACACCGGAGGAAAAAATTCATTCTGGAAAGCCGAAGGAATTTTCTCAGCGCCTATTTAGAGAGCCTAACTGTTTGATGATTGAAAATCCCTCTTGGGGATCCCGACTGCTTTTTGGTCTCAAAGAGGAACAAATAGAGCATCGGAATAACATGATTACTAAGGATGAAGTGCGGGCGGTGATTCTTCACCAACTGAGACTTCCAAGAAGAGGTGTATTTTGGGATATTGGGGCGGGTTCAGGGGCAGTAAGCCTGGAAGTAGCACTCTTATCTCCAGAGCTAAAGGTTTTTTCAATAGAGAAAGATAGGCACTGCGTAGAACTAATTCTTAAAAATAAGAAAAAATTTAACCTGCACAATTTAGAGGTTATTTGTGGGGAAGCTCCCTATGCCCTTCAAGGGTTACCACTTCCTCACCGGGTCTTCCTCGGAGGAAGTGGTGGTAAATTAGAGGAAAACCTGTTTTTTTTAAAAGGCTTAACTTCCTTAGAGAGAATTGTTGCTACCTTTGTTTCCCTGAAGAATTTGCTAAGAGCCTATTCTGTGCTTGAGGATTCCCACATTCTTCAGGTCACTCAAATTCAGGTGAATCGTGGAAAATCTATTGGAGAAAGCTTTTATCTAAAGGCGGAAAACCCAGTATTCATACTTCAGGCGGAAAGGGGTCTGAAGGCTTCTCTACGTAGTTAAAGATTTTTCAGTTATATCCGATAATAATTAGCAAAAGAGAAAACAAAAAAAACTTAAGGAGGTGCAGCCATGGCAGTAAAAATTAATTTTAACGAAGCAGCAGCCCAAACCCACACTGCGCTCATTCGTAATGAGCGCGCTATGAACAAGAGTTTGTTGAGGATGTCAACCGGGATGAGAATCCTTAGCGCCGCTGATGATTCGGCTGGTATGTTCATTGCGGACATGCTCTCCACAGTGGCCAAGGCCTACGAGCAGGGTAACAGAAACATTAGCACGGGAATTTCTGCCCTACAGATTGCCGAGGCCAGTGCTGGACAAATCTTTGACAAACTGCAGGAGATCTATGTGCGGGCTCAAAATGCCGCAAACGACGTGAATGACCCCAATGCACGCATGGCCCTACAAAGAGAGATTATGAACTTTGTTGATGCTATTCAGAAGATTGGAACTGACACTGAATATAACGGTATTAGGCTTCTTGATGGGTCCTTTGCAGGAAAGTATATTCATTATGGTCCCAGAATGGATCAAACCGTTAGTATATCCATATCAGATGTCAGAGCACAAAGCCTTGGTGCCTATATTGCCTCAGGTAACGGTGGCACCGCAACAGGCGTAAGTTCAACCGCAGGTGGAAGCTTAGCAGTTCTTCTTTCAGGAACAGGTTCATTAGGTGGAGCCACTAATCACATCCTTTCCGAAAATGATTATGTCAGAATTGCAGACATTACTGTTTATCGGGGTGGAACAACTAACACACTAGTAGATGCGGCAACCTTAGCCAAAAACATAAATGAAAATGAGCAGATGAAGAAACTTCAAATAGAGGCTAAGGCTAAAAACATAAGTCTAGCAAATCAGTACAGCAATGTAATTACAGGAACCTTTAGTTACACTGGTTCTGAGACCAGTGATTCAGCAAATTTTACCGCAACAATAGATTTAAGGTTTTACATTGGTGATGGTCAAAAAACTTTTACGGTAAACCTTGGCAGTGTCGCTGGAACAGCGTCTGGTGATACTTCTACAACTTCAAATTTTACTTCAACGGCTCTTGCAGATTTAGATACCTTAGTAAATAGAATCAATACAGCTGCAACTGCAAACAATGCCAATGTAACCGCCATAAACGATAATGGAAGATTGAAACTCGTTACCAAGAACGGCGAAACTATAGCCATTGAAGCAAGAGTGAATTATGCTGAATCAGAAACGAATAGTGGAACAATATCAGCCAACATAACAGTTGACCTTGGTCAACTGTTACAGGGTGCAGACTATACTACAATAAGCTCTACTACTAATGCAATAACTTATTATGCTGCTGTGAAGACTGGGCAAATCGAAATAGGTGGTATAGATTCCTTTAAACTTGAGTATAACGGAGTCTCTGGCACTACTGATAACAACTATGGATTGTATTTTCAGATAGCAAGTGGTAATAATGTCAGTCTGCAAAGCCTTTATAATATTGACGTAACTACTAATGAGGGAGCTGAAAAGGCTATAATGATTACATCCAAGGCTCTACAGAAAGCAGATACTGAGCGTGCAAAGATTGGTGCGGTGATGAATAACTTACAGACCATTTTTGATGCTCAAAAGGTAGCCTTTGACAACACTAAAGAGGCGGAATCTGTGATTCGCAACACCGACTATGCCAAGGAAATGGCTGACTTTACCACCTATCAGATCCGCATGCAAGCAACTGTGGCTATGCTTGCCCAAGCTAACACCTTACCTCAGTTGATGCTGCAACTCCTAAGATAAGTTGAATCCTAATCCATAAAAGGCGGGGTCCAACTCCCCGCCTTTTTTTATTTTTAACGCCTGTGGTCACTCCACAAAAGGTCTACCGCCGAGATACCAATTGCTCGCCTTAGAACCTTTTCCCAGTTGAGCCCACTTTTACCCTTAACCCCTATGGCAAACTGAAAATTTCCCAGATATCTGGCATTCACGTAAAGGGGTTTTAAACTTTCAAGGATAATACTTGCAACTATAGCCTTGGGAAGGGTTAGCTGTTGATTATTTTGCAGGGGTATAATAGCATCTTGGGGAGTAACGCCATCAAGGACTGTGCCTGTAAGTAAAGGCTCGGTAAAGACAACCACTTCTTCAAAGGAGGCATGTTTTAGGGCGTAATAAAGAGTCCAAGGCTTAAAGCGATTTAGGTGATGGGGTGGATAGTCATTATACCACCACTTATATTTACGATAGCCTAAGGCCAGATTCTCAAACTTAAAGTAGGGCGGACAACTTAGGATGGCAAACCCTCCCTCCTCAAGATGTTCATAGATTTCCCTTAAAAACTTAAGGGGTTCCTCCACATGCTCTATGACCTCAAAGGCAGTGATAACTTTATAGGGACCTTTAAAGTCTGCAGGCAATTCCTTTAGAGTAAGAACATTAGCTATTTTTAAGCCGTAGCGAGAGGTGCCTATCTTACAGGCTTCTTTGCTGGCCTCTGTTCCATAGACCTCAAAGCCAAAGGATTTAGCAATTAACAGAAAGTTGCCCGTTGAGCACCCTATGTCTAAGAGTTTTCCCTTAGGAAGTAGGGATAATAGAGGTAAAAGCACGTTAAACCTTGGAACCCTTTTCCATTTCTCCCTCTGTTTGGCCTCATCCTTTTCCACATGTTTGTACATAATATCATATCGAAAGCAAGCGGTGTAATTAAACAATCCTTGATAATCTCCCTGGTAAGCCTGATCAT